>DASXXS010000069.1:0-25469 GCA_036502925.1 Xanthobacteraceae bacterium | reverse complement strand
GGCGCCGAGCGGTGCGCGCGCGAGCACGCGCCCGGTCCGCGCGTTCGCCACCGTGAGCTCGTCGGGAGCCGCAACATGGGCGGCCAGGCGCTCACGCAGACCAAGGGCGATGAGAACACGAGAGGCGTTGGCCGAGAGCTGTATGCCGGCGCCGGTCTCCTCCAGCCGCTCGGCCTGCTCGAGCAAGACCACCCGATAGCCCTGTCGGGCGATCGTCAGCGCCGCCGTCAGGCCGCCAATTCCCGCCCCAGCGATGAGCACCGTGCGCGAGGAAGCCAATTCCTCCTCCCTAGAGCGGTTTCACAGAGCCGAAGGCAAAAACCGCTCTAGCATTTTTGCATTGTCGCATTTTCGGACGGAAAACCGGTTTCCACTTTTCCTGAAAATGCTCCAGCCGTGTGCGAATCACGCCGTCAGCGCTTCCGGCAGGGCGCATTCTGCGGGTCGGGCCGCGTGGGGATCGAGGCTCGGCTCATGGCGATACAGCGTTGAGCAATAAGGACAGATGGCTTCGCTCGCATCGCCCATGTCGATGAAGATATGGGGATGGTCGAAGGGCGGATTCTCGCCTACGCACATGAACTCGCGGGCGCCGATCTCGATCACCGGCACGCCCGGCGTGTTGTGGAAGTGGGGTATGATGTTTTCCGCCATATGGAAGCCACGACGCGGATCCCGCGTCACCCTGTCAGGCTGTTAAGGCGGCGCACCATAGCGACCCACGCTGCCGATTCCTAGGCCGGCGCGCGCCATGGGAAAGCCCTTCCAGCCCAGCACGACCGGGAACGATGAGTTGATGTGTGTCACCGGCGACCATAAGATGAGACGTATGGAAAAGACCCAGGGCTACCTGCGCGAGGAGGAGCTTGATGCGCTCCGTCAGGCCGCGGACCGGGCGCAGTGTCGCGGAGCTGATACGCGATGCAATCCGCAAAGGTCGTGCTGAAGCGGTCAGCGACAGGTCCGCGATCTGGGACGGCAAGCCGAGGCGCATGTCCCACGAACATGATAGCGCCGCGCCGTGATGCGCTAAGGGAAGCAGGTTTCCGTTTGAGCTGGCAATGTCACTCGCATTGAGGGGGCATCATGAAATTTCCGCGCCGTCGATTTCTGCATCTGGCAGCCGGTGCTGTCGCTCTCCCGGCCATATCGCGGATCGCGAGGGCGCAAAGCTATCCGACGCGGCCGGTGCACTTGCTCGTGGGCTATGCGGCGGGCGGCGTGAACGACATTATCGCACGGCTGACCGGACAGATGCTATCGGAGCGGCTCGGCCAGCCATTCATCATCGAGGACCGTCCCGGCGCCGGCAGCAATCTTGCGACAGAGGTGGTCGTGCGGGCGGCCGGCGACGGCTATACGCTACTGGAAGCTTCGGCGTCCAACGCGTTCAATGCGAGCCTCTATGAGAAGCTGAATTTCGATTTCATCCGAGACATTGCACCGGTTGCGGGCACGGTGCGAACCGCCAATGTGATGGAAGTCAATCCGGCGGTCCGGGCCCACAGCGTTCCCGAATTCATTGCCTACGCCAAGGCCAATCCTGGCAAAATCAACATGGCCTCGGCCGGTCCCGGAAGCTCGCCGCATCTTTGCGGCGAGCTTTTCAAGACGCTGGCCGGTGTCGACCTCGTCACAGTGCACTATCGCGGCTCAGGCCCGGCTTTGCCCGATCTCATGAGCGGACAGGTCCAGGTCATGTTCGACTCGATTGTTTCGTCGATCGGGCACATCCGGGCGGGCAGGCTGCGCCCGCTGGCAGTGACGAGCGCAAACCGCATGGAGGCTTTGCCGGACCTTCCGACTGTAGGCGATTTTGTGCCTGGCTATGAAGCCGGGGGCTGGCAGGGAATCGGTGCGCCCAGGAACACGCCGACTGAAATCGTCACGAGGCTCAATCAGGAGATCGATGCAGGCCTCGCCGATCCGAAGATGAAGGCTCGATTTGTCGACCTGGGCGGCATGGTGATGTTGGGCTCTCCCGCCGACTTCGGCAAGGTCATCGCCGACGAAACCGAGAAGTGGGGCAAGGTGATCCGGGCGGCCAACATCAAAGCCGAGTGATCGAGTGATCCACGCCAGATATTCCGTAACGACCCGTTACGCGCCCCCGAAATTGTGCAACATATGATGTGCGTCCTCTGGCGCAGCATGCCGGCTTATTGTCGCCAATCTTATCGAAGCAATCACCTGGCTCATGATAAAGCTCCCGACCGACCGCAGGCGGAATGAGCGACCCCGGGTCGGGTCGCCGCTCGCCTGGGCGGCTGCCTGCGCGCTCATCGCGCTTTTGACGGTCCCGGCCGGCCTCGAGGCCGGAACGCTGCTGTCCCTGCAGGACGATCCGGCCGCTTTGGCCGACCACATGCTCGATCTTTCCTTCGACGCGCCTGTCGCCAAGCGCGAGATCGAAGCCGCGCTCGGCGCCGGCGATGCCGACCTTGCGGGGAGCTTCCTTGATCTGGCGCGCGACCGGAACGTGGCGGTCGAGCCCGGCCTGGCCGACCAGGTCCGGGCCGCCAAGGCGGCCGCGGCGAGCGCCCGGCATGCGATCGGAAGCTTCGCGCAGGGTCTGGTCACCGGCGAGCCGGCCGACATGGCCGGGCTCGCGGGCACCGCGGTCGGCGACCTGTTCGTGTTCGGCGACATCCGCGATGCGCTGCGCGAAGGAACGCGGCTGGCCACCGGCCAGCCCACGGATGAATTGATCCTCGGTTTGGCCTGTGCCGGCCTTGCGATCACCGCCGGGACCTATGCCACGGCCGGGGCGGGGGCGCCGGTGCGGCTGGGCCTCTCGCTCGCCAAGGCGGCCCGCGCGACCGGGCGCATGAGCGCCCATATGGCCGAGTGGGTCGGGCGCTCGCTGCGCGAGGTCCTCGACTGGGGAGCGCTCGGCCGGGCCGTCGGCGGAGCGTCCCTCACCGGACCGGTTATCGCAGTGCGGGCGGCGCGCGAGGCGGTCAAGGTGGAGAAGACCGCGGGCCTGTTCCGGCTCGCCGGCGATGTCGGCCGCGTGCAGGCCAAGGCGGGCACGCAGGCGGCCCTCGACGGGCTCAAGATCGCCGAGGGACCGAAAGACATGTCGCGCATCGCCCGACTTGCCGAACGTTACGGGGGCAAGACCCGCGCGGTCCTCAAGCTCGGCGGACGGGCCGCGATCCTGCTGACCGCCAGCGCGTTCAACCTGTTCTCCTGGATGCTGGCGGCGACCATGACCCTGTTCGGCTTCTGCTCCTCCTGCAAGCGCACCGCGGAGCGCGCGACCGAGCGCTGGATCCGGCACCGCAAGGCGCGCGCTGCCGCGTGCCAGGCATCGGCGTTCGCCGCGGCATAACCGCCGCGGACGCCAAACAATTCAGGAAATACTGTGCCGCGCTTCCGACACGACGACGTCGAGATCGCGTTCCTGGACGAGGGCGAAGGCGAACCCATGGTGCTGGTGCACGGCTTTGCCTCGAACGCCGTGGTGAACTGGGTCCAGCCGGGCTGGGTCAGCTTCCTCAAGGCGGCCGGGCGGCGCGTCATCGCGCTCGACAATCGCGGTCACGGTGCGTCCACCAAGCTGTACGATCCGGCCGCCTATCACAGCGCCCGCATGGCCGCCGATGTGGCGGCGCTGCTCGACCATCTCGGTCTCAGCCGCGCCGACGTCATGGGTTATTCCATGGGGGCGCGAATTACCGCGTTCCTGGCGATGGACAATCCGCTACGGGTGCGCAGCGCCATTTTCGGGGGGCTCGGCAGCCGCCTCGTTGAGGGGATGGGCGCCCCGGAGGACGTCGCCGAAGCCCTCGAAGCCTCTTCGCTGGCCGCGGTCAGCGATCCCCGGGCACGCATGTTTCGGATCTTTGCCGAGCAGACCGAGTCCGACCTGCGGGCGCTCGCGGCCTGCATGCGCGGCTCGAGCCAGACGCTCACGCCCGCCCAGCTCGCCACCATCCAGGTTCCGGCGCTGGTCGCCATCGGCAGCAAGGATGTGATCGCCGGCTCGGCGGCGGCGCTGGCGACCCTGCTGCCGGCCGGCGAGGCACTCGAGATTCCCGGGCGCGACCACATGACTGCGGTCGGAGACAAGGTGTTCAAGCAGGGCGTTCTGAGCTTCCTCGCCGCGCGGCCGTGATCCGGGCCGAAGACCGGGTAAAGACCGGCTAAAGACCGGGTGAGCCTGGCTCAGACCAAACCCTTGGTCGGACGCGCATTTAGCCCTATATGGACGCCAAGCCATCGCACCTGTACTAAGGCGGCCGATAATCAGGCGGTTGGGCAAGCAGTTGGCGGAGAGGGCCATGGCGCAGCATCAGGTCCGGCATCACGATAAAGCCAGGAGCGCGCTCGACCAGGTGGACCCGGTCTGGGCGCGTATCCGTCGCGAAGCCGAGGAGCTGGTGCGTCGCGAGCCGGAGCTTGCGACGTTCATCTTCTCGACCATCCTGCACCATGACAGGCTGGAAGCCGCGGTGGTGCACCGGATCGCCCAGCGGCTCGATCATCCCGACGTTTCGGCGGAACTGATCCGGCAGGCCTATGACGACGCCCTGGAGGCCGATCCCTCGATCGCCGAGGCCTTCCGGGTCGACATCGTGGCGACCGTCGACCGCGATCCGGCTACCGACCGCTGCATCGAGCCGGTGCTCTATTTCAAGGGCTTCCACGCGATCCAAACCCACCGGCTGGCGCACTGGCTTTGGCAAAAGGATCGCAAGGATTTCGCCTATTACCTGCAGAGCCGCTCATCCTCGGTGTTCCAGACCGACATCCATCCGGCGGCGCCGATCGGCCGCGGCATCTTCCTCGATCATGCCACCGGCCTGGTGGTGGGGGAAACCGCGGTGATCGAGGACGACGTATCGATTCTGCACGGCGTCACGCTCGGCGGCACCGGCAAGGACCACGGCGATCGGCATCCGAAAATCCGTCATGGCGTGATGCTCGGGGCCGGCGCGAAAATCATCGGCAATATCGAGATCGGCCATTGCGCGCGTGTGGCGGCGGGTTCGGTCGTGCTCAAATCGGTGCCGAACAACACCACGGTCGCCGGCGTGCCGGCGAGGGTCATTGGTGAGGCTGGTTGCCCCGAGCCGTCGCGCTCGATGGACCAGATTTTCCACGGCATGGACATTTGAGCGGAAAGGAACCTATCCGGTGGACGTCCAGGAGGTGAGGAAGCTCGACGCGTATCTCAAGCGCCTGTTCGGCAATGCGCGCATCCGCGTGGTGCCGCGGCCGAAAAAAGACGATTCCGCCGAGGTCTATATCGGCGAGGAGTTCGTCGGCGTGCTCTTCGTCGACGACGAGGACAACGAGCGCTCCTACAATTTCCAGATGGCGATCCTCGCTGCGGATTTGGACTGAGTCTCTATCTGTCGGGCGATCTTGTAGGGTGGGCAAAGGCGGCCGAGCCGCTGCCGTATTTGCGCTGCGCGCGTTCCGCCCTGCCCACGCGGCGCGGCTGACCTGAAAGACGTTGGCAAGGCCCGACCGCGTGCGCACGGCGGATCGGGGGAGTGCATCAATCGACCTTCGGGGCCGCCTTTGCCCACCCTACCGCGCTGCATTGAGCGGGGCCGGAACGGCGGGCGAGGCCGGCCGCAAGGCGGCGATCAGCCGATCGATATTGCCGGCCACCGACTGCCAATCTTCAAGCCAGTCGCGCGGGAAGCGCACCACGATGTCGGCCGCATTCTCGATGCGCCGTTCGTACAGGCAGGTGCCGGGCGTCGCGCCGGCGCCGTTGCGCGTGCAGCGGACCAGAAAGTTTTCCGGCGTCGTTCCGTCGTAAATCAGGTCCTCGCCCTGATAGGGCGTCCCTTCCCGGAACGCGAGAACCGCCAGACCGGTCGGACCGGAAACCGGCTCGATCGTGGCGTAGCGCGGATAGATGGTCCGCACGCGCTCGTCCGGCGCCATCGCGTCGCCCGCGCCGGCGATGGTGACGAAGACGCGATCGAGTGTCGGCCCGATGCCGCGCGCCGGCAGAGCTTCGGGTGCGGCCGGCTTGGGCGCCGCGTCGGCCGGTTTGAGGGAGGGCCACATGAACGCGAGATCGATGCGCTCGTGCGCGCCCGGACGCCGCTGCACCGGCACGCGGATCGCGGCCGGCGGCACCTCGAAAGCGACGCCGGCAATCGTGATGGGGAGCTCCGGCGCGTCGAGCGCGAGCGGAGCTGCCGGCCAGCGCGGCCACAGCACGTAGACGATATAGGCGACCGCGGCGAACACCAGCGCGGCCAGCAGCAGCAGTGGCGGCAGCGGCAGGCCGCCGCCCGCGCGCCGCGATCCGCCCGGCGGGCTCGCGCGCAGCTCACGCCTGAAAAGGCTCAAGGTGATCACGCTCTGTCAGACTCCCCGAATCAACCGTGAGTATGGCACGCGATGCGGGCGGCATATGTGAAGGTTTTGAGTGGTCGCATTTCTCGGACGGCGAACCGGTCTCCACCCGCGGGTCAAGCGCGCGGGCAGGCTTCGCCTGACAACGCTCCGTGCTCGCCAAAGCTTGACCGTCATGGCAAGGTTGCCGCGCACAAAATGGAGCGCGCCGATGGCGATCTATCAGCTCGATGCCGAGCAGCCGGACTTGCCGGCTGACCATCGTTACTGGGTGGCGGAATCCGCCTCGGTCATCGGCCGCGTGCGCCTCAAGACCGATTGCAGCGTCTGGTTCGGTTCGGTCCTGCGCGGCGACAACGAATGGATCGAGATCGGCGAGCGCTCGCAGATCCAGGACAACTCCACCCTGCATACCGATCCGGGCTTTCCCATCACCATCGGCCCCGACTGCGTCATCGGGCATAATGTGGTGCTGCACGGTTGCAGCATTGCGGCCAACAGCCTGATCGGGATGGGGGCGATCGTGCTCAACGGCGCCAGGATCGGGCAGCATTGCCTGGTCGGCGCCGGCGCGCTGATCACCGAAGGCAAGGAGTTCCCGGATCACGCGCTGATCGTGGGCGCTCCGGCCCGCGTGATCCGCACGCTCGGCGAAGCGGAAGCGAAAAAGATCGCCCGCGCCGCCGACGGCTATGTCAAGCGCTGGCAGCGCTACGCCGCGGGCCTCAAGCGGATCGGATAGGGCGTGCCCACGACTCCATCGCGAACGTGGGTACAAGCGCAGGCTCCGCTTATTGATAATTTCCTCACAGGCTCGAAAGCGGGGGCCTTCCATGGCGTCGCCGGCCGACACGCGATGGAACGAACGGCGTTCCCCGGACTTGACGATAGTCGCAACGCGCATGCACGGGATCGCCTGCCATGAAAATGATCGTCGCGCTTTCGGCTGTAATGCTCGCCGCCACGGTGGCGAGCGCCCCGGCGGACGCCAAAGGCTGCCTCAAAGGCGCTGTCGCGGGCGGGGCCGTGGGGCATTATGCGGGCCATCACGGCTTCCTCGGGGCGGCAGCCGGATGCGTGATCGGCCGCCATGAAGCGGCGCAGCGCGAGCGGGAACAGGAACTAGCGCACCGGCAGGGTGCTTCCGACTATCAGAAGGCCAGGCCCGACTATCGCTAGGGGAAAACCAGGACCCTGCCGCTCCGCTCCTGCACCTTGACCGCGCGCGCTCGCGGCGTTTCAGTCAGGCGATCCCCAAGCAAGGAGCATGGAACCATGGCCGCCATTCCGGAACAGTATCTCGACCTGCTGCAGCAGAAGAAGGCCTTCGCCAATCTGGCCACCACCATGCCGGACGGCTCGCCCCAGGTCACGCCCGTCTGGTTCGACTACCATGATGGCCGCATTCGGGTGAATACCGCGAAGGGGCGGGTCAAGGCGCGCAACATGAAACCGGGAGTCCCGGTGGCGCTTGCCATCATGGATCCCGACAATCCCTACCGCTACCTCCAGATCCGCGGTCGTGTCGGCCGCGTCATCGAAGCCGGCGCCGATCAGCACATCGACTCGCTGGCGAAGAAATACCTCGGCAAAGACAAGTATCCCTGGAGCCGGCCCGGCGAAACGCGCGTGACCTACGAGATCGAGCCCGGGTCCGCATCCGGAATGGGCTGATCGCTCCGGCCTCAAATAATTATCCTGGATTCTTAGCGGTGACCTTCCAGGAGCTCGAATCCATCACGACACCGTTCGACCGTTGGAACTTGCCGAGTTGAGCCTTGAGCGCCTTGGCAATCTCGTCATAGCGCTGTTCACCCAGCTTACCAGCCTCGCGATAGACTTCGCCCGCGGGGCCTATGGCGAGCTGAAAGGCGACGGCATCGTCGAGGTCCTTCCCGACGAAGACTTGCGCGTCCACCTGCTGGAACTCGATGTTCTTGTAGCCGGCAATCTCCAGCTGCCTGGTAACCACGCCGGGGTCAGACATGGAGAAAGGACCTGGCCCGCAAGTCTGGGCGTTCTCTCCCGGCGGCGGCAGGTATTGCAGCACGATCTGCTTGGCAAATCCGAGCCACGGATTGTCGTCAATGCCGCGCCAGACGATCATCGTCATGATGCCGCCGGGCTTGAGGCTCGTGCGCATGTTGCGCAGGCCTGCCACCGGGTTCTCGAAGAATTGCGTCCCGAACCGTGAGAAGCAAAAGTCGTACGCCGGCTTGAACGGATAGGTCTGCACGTCTGCTGCCAGGAAAGTGACGTTCGCAGTCCCGGCTGCCTCGGCATCCCGGCGGGCGTATTCCAGGAAACCATCACAGCAATCGATTCCAAGCACCGATCCTGCCGGTCCAACCAATCGGGCAAGCTGGATCGCGGTATCGCCAAAGCCGCAGCCGGCATCGACGACAGTGTCGCCCTTGCGTACCTGAAGTGAGGGGAAGATTTTGGCGCTGTGCAGCGTCAATCCATCGACCAGGATATGGCGCCATCGAACGAATTTGGGGACGAGCACATTATTCCAGAAATCGACGTATTGACTCCTTGGAGCCGCTGCGACTTCGGAGTTGCTCATGGGAGACCTCGCGGGCTCGATTGAACGCAGCTTTCTGGGCGGGCAGGATGATCGTCTTTTTCGGGCCTCATCACAAGAGCACGACCGAGCGCGACGGGGTACGGGCCATCGCGCGCAATGACGAAGCATATCGGGTTTGCGGGAACAGGGGCCTGCGCGCCGGCCGGACCTTAACCCCACATTCGGCGCATCCTTGCGCGCACATCAACGTGATTGCCCGTGCGCCTGCCTGCCGAGTCGCCTATGGATTGGGCCGGGGGCCATGAGCACGTCTCGAAGTGCTGCAATATACTCTCGGGGATGAAACGCGTCCGCTGGGCGTAGACGTGTCGGTCTCCGGTGCTGCGCTGGCGGTGTGTGTAGAAGCGCTGCGGCAGCATGAGGTGAAGCTGATCTTTTGCGCGCGTCATGGCCACATAGAGGAGGCGGCGCTCTTCCTCGATTTCGGGTGTCGATCCGGTCGCAAGATCGGAGGGCAGACAGCCGTCGACCGCGTTGAGCACGAATACGGAGGTCCATTCCTGTCCCTTGGCGGAATGAATCGTCGACAGGATCAGGTAATCCTCGTCGAGCAACGGAATTCCCGCCTCGTCGCTGGTCGCGTCCGGCGGATCGAGCGTCAATTCGGTCAAGAAACGTTCGCGGCTCGGATAAGTGGAGGCAATCTGTGCGAGTTGCATCAGGTCCGCTTCGCGCAGCGGCGCGTCCTCGTGAATGCGTTCGAGGTGGGGAGCATACCACTTGCAAACGAGATCGATTTCGCCCGGCCAGCCCGATGGAGTCCGGCGCAGCATGCCGATCATGGCCTCGAAGCCTGCCCAGTGCTCGGCCGCGGCTGCCGGAGGTTTGAATCCAGCCAGCGCGCCGAGGGGATCGTCGGTGCGCGTCACCTGGTCGAGAAGGCGCGCCGCCGAGCTCGGTCCGATGCCCGGCAGCAACTGCGCGACCCGGAAGCCTGCCACCCGGTCGCGAATGTTTTGCGCCCAGCGCAGCACCCCCAGCACATCCTTGACATGCGCGGCTTCAAGAAATTTCAGGCCGCCGAATTTCACGAACGGAATGTTGCGACGCGTGAGCTCGACCTCGAGGCTTGCGCTATGATGCGAGGTGCGAAACAGAACGGCCTGTGATTTGAGTGGGACGCCCGCTTCGCGGTCCGCCAGTACGCACTTGACGATGTAGCCTGCCTGGGCGGTATCGTCGGCCACATTGACAAGCCGGGCGCGCTGCGCGCAAGCGCGGTCCGACCAGAGGTTCTTGGTAAACCGCTCCGACGCGAGATCGATGACCGCATTGGCGGCGGCGAGGATCGGCTGCGTCGAGCGGTAGTTGCGCTCCAGCGTGATGATTTCGGCATTCGGGCTGAACTGCCCCGGAAAGTCGAGGATGTTGCGCACCGTCGCTGCCCGGAACGAATAGATCGACTGCGCGTCGTCGCCGACGACCGTCAGGCCGCGCCCGTTCGGCTTGAGGCCGAGCAGGATCGAGGCCTGCAGCCGGTTGGTGTCCTGATATTCGTCGACCAGAACGTGATCGAAACGCCCGGCAATATCCTGCGCGACAGCGCCGGCGGACATGATCTGCGACCAATAGAGCAGGAGATCGTCGTAATCGAGCACGTTCTGCCTCTGCTTGGCCTCCACATAGGCTGCGAACAGCTTGCGCAACTGCGCTTCCCATTCCGCGCACCACGGAAAGAAGCTGCCGAGCACCTCTGCAAGCGGTGCTTCGGCATTGACCGCGCGGGAGTAGATGGAAAGACAGGTCGCTTTCATCGGAAAGCGCTTCTCCATCCTGGAAAAGCCGAGATCGTGCCGAACGAGATTCATGAGGTCGGCGGAATCCTCCCGATCGTGAATGGTGAAATTGCCGTCGAGACCGATGTCGGGCGCGTATTCGCGGATGAGGCGCGCGCCGAGCGCGTGAAACGTTCCCGACCAGCTCAGCGCATCGGTCATGGCGGCGGCCTTCGGCCCCAGCGCCTGCGCGGTGATGCGCTCGACCCGGCGCTGCATCTCGGCGGCGGCGCCGCGCGAGAACGTCAGCAGCATGATGCGCCGCGGGTCCGCACCCGAGACGACCAGATGTGCCACGCGATGGGCAAGCGTGTTGGTCTTGCCGGAGCCGGCGCCGGCGATGATCAGAAGCGGAGGCGTTTGGTCGAGAGATTTGCAGCCGTGCTCGACGGCGCGGCGTTGTTCGGCGTTCAGCTTGGCCAGGTAGGTAGCCGTCACGGGGCTCGCGCCACGGTTCGCGGGCTGCTGTCCCAACCGCCTAAGCACTTGGCCCCGTGGCCCATTTTCCCCCGTTGCCCCGACTCACCCGGCCCTGTACAAAGCATGAACGCGCGGCTTTGTCGATCCGAAAACCGCAAGGGACACCGAAGGGACCTGAAAACGGATGACACGAAGGGCTGGAAGCGCCGATTTGCCACTGCACGGCGGTCGCGTGCCGCGCTGGCTGGCCGAGCGGATGACGCGTCTCGGCGCCGTCATGTCGGAAGCGATCGTTCATCATTATGGACGGGACGAGCTGCTGCGGCGGCTCGCCAATCCGTTCTGGTTTCAGTCGTTCGGCGCCGTCATGGGCATGGACTGGCACTCGTCCGGCATCACGACGAGCGTTATCGGGGCGCTCAAACGCGGATTGACCCCGCTCCGGCACGAACTCGGCGTTCATGTCTGCGGAGGACGCGGCAGGCACTCGCGACAAACGCCGCAAGAGCTGGTCTCGATCGGCGAGCGCGTCGGCATCGACGGGGCGGCGCTCGCCAAGGCAAGCCGCCTTGTCGCCAAGGTGGACAGCGCGGCGGTGCAGGATGGTTTCGATCTCTACCTGCACGGCTTTATTGTTACCGACGACGGCCATTGGACCGTGGTGCAGCAGGGCATGAATGGCGGGCGCCGGCAGGCGCGGCGGTATCATTGGCTTTCGGAAGGGCTGACGAGCTTTGTCGATGATCCGCATGCGGCGATCGAGGGCGCCGGACAGGGGCAGATCATCAATCTCGCTGACCGGCGGGCCGAGACCTCCCGCCGGGCGCAGCTCGATATGCTTGCCGAGCTGGGACCGGAGCGGATCGTGCGCGAATTCGGGGCGCTTGAAACACGCAAGAGACCGCAGGCCGCCACCCTGCAACCGCTTTTGCCGCATCTGGTGATGCCCGCCCACCACGACGTCCGAACGAGCGACGTGATCGCACGGCGGCTGCATGGAAACCTCGCGGCGGCGGCGGCGCGCGGGCCGCAGGATTTTCCCGACCTGTTGCTGACGCCCGGCGTCGGCGCGCGCACCGTGCAGGCGCTCGCGATGGTGGCCGAGGTCGTGCACGGGGCGCCGTACCGGTTCAGCGATCCTGCCCGGTTCTCGATGGCGCATGGCGGCAAGGATCGCCACCCGTTTCCGGTTCCGATCAAGGTCTATGACGAGACGATCAAGGTGCTGAAGTCGGCGGTGCAAAAGGCGAAGCTCGGCCGCGAGGAAGAGCTCGGGGCGCTACGCCGCCTCGACGAACAATCGCGCCGGCTCGAGCGCCATGTCGGCGGACCTTCAGTCGAGAAGCTCATCGCCGACGAGCTTGATCATTCGCATGCGTATGGCGGGCGTTCGGTGTTCGGATGGGAGCCGCCGCCCGAACCGTCGCGGGCTCAATTCAAGCATGGTGCTCGCCGAGGTCCGCCGGCCTGAGACGCAGACTAAAGTCTCGCGTCATGGCTCAATGCGTCCCACTGCGAGAACGTCAGCAGCTGCAGACCGAGCCGGCTGTAGTTGACGCGCAGGTATCCGTCGAAGCCGTGAATGACGGCGTCGGGATGGATCAACGCAACCTCTTGCGCCATCACGCCGACATAGACGGTGTCGCTCCACAGGTATCGATAACGATAGAGTCCGAGCCCATCGTCGAGCCGCCCGATCAGAGCGATGTCGCGCTTGAGGCGGGCATCGGAGACGAAAATCTCTTGTCCCCTCGGGAACAGCATGGCCGGCGAAGTCGGCGAGCCAAGCGGATCATTGATATCAAGCGTCGCGCCGGCGCGGTCATTCGCAAGCAGGGTATCCTGACCCAGGTAGAGACGCACGCCGCCCATCACGCGATTGTCGCTCACCCGCTCGCCGGTCGTGCCAAACGCCAGGTTGCTGCCGTAATCGGTCCGCGATCCTTCATAGACGGCGAAGATCGAGAACGGCATCGTTCCCGGTCTCCACTCTGCCTTCGCCCGCCACAGCCACGTCTTGAAATCCGTGTCCGGAAAGGTCGAAGGAGTGGTGTGTTGGACCGCGCCGTTGGCATATTGCGCGGTTCCCTCGAGCATGAAGCTTGGATAGATGAAATACCGGCCGGTGCCGCGCAGGAACCAGGCATGGATGCTGTTGAAGAACGCAATGTTCCCCGCGGCCATGGTGGCGTCGTAACCGGCCTGTCCATAGAGGGTGAGCGCGTTCAGGTAGTACTGGCCCTCGAGCCCGATCAGCCCGTGCCTGACCCCGGTGTTGGTGAAGGATGTGGTAGCAGTGTTCCCGCCGGCATCTCCAATTCCCCCGAACGCACCCAGCAAGCCTGTCCGCTGATCGCGAAAGTTGACGTGACCGCCGATCAGGTAGCTCAGGGTTGAGAACTTGCCGGAAAAGCCGGGAGAGAGTTGATCGCTCGGAATGCTGTATTGGGTGCCTTCGGCCTGAGCATCGAGCTGGACGCTGGCGTTCGGGACCACCCACCAATTACCGCGGCCGGCGCCGCCCAAAGGCCAGCCGTTGTATTTCGAGTCGATCGGGAAAAATGTGTTCTGCACCGAGTCTTCGGACCAGGCCACCCCCGAATAGGCCTCGATATAGCCGCTCGCCTGCGGGGGCGCGGCGGGTTGCCGCACCGGTGCCTTCACGGCAAGGTCCGCAGCCGAGGCGAGCTGCGCGAAAGCGACGGCGGAAACGGCGGCAGTCAGTGCAAGCGGCAATCGGCGCATGGGGCCCCCCTCGATTTCACAGGTAAAATATCGAGGAACGGACCGGCCGCAATCGGATTGTCGCGCGATAGACCTGAATAACCAAGGATGTGCCTTTTTGGCCACGTGCGCTTTGCTGCTTTTGAAAAAGGTGCGGCCGGCTCCGGGGGGAGAGCCGGCCGCTCGCGGACCCGGTCGGGGGACGGGGAGGGGGATGTGACCGGGGACGCGTAGCTCCTGTGCGCGCGCGCTCAGCGCGAGGTTGCGGTGGCGATCGCCGGACGCGGATCGCCGAGCCCGACCCAAGCGTTGGGATCGGTCTGCGATTGGCGCTTGACGAAATGGTAGCCGGTCTCCGACCAGAGCAGGATTTCGGGGTTCTGGTTGTCGAGAATGAACTCGCCCTTGTCGGTCTTGACCGTGAGCACGGCGTGACCGTCGCCGTTGCGGTCGCGCACCACCGTGATCAGCAGCGCCTGGCGCGGCCACGCGGCCTGCAGCAGCATCTTGCGCTTGAGCAGCACGTAGTCCTCGCAGTCGCCGTAGCCGTCGTCCGGATAGTTCCAGCGCTCGACCACGCCCCAGTGCGCCATGTCGGTCATCGGCCGGACCGATTCGTTGACCCATTTGTTGATCTGCGCGAGATCCTTCCAGGCCTTGGGCGTCAGCACGACGTCGCGGGCCTCGAGCGGCTTGGCTTCGCATTCCGTCGCATACTCGATACAGAAGTCCAACCAACCGATCGGCGGTTGCGTCGGCGCCACGATGGTGATGAAAAGCTCGTGATCGCTCGACGCCTGCGCGGCCGGTGTCGCCAGCCCTGCGACCACGAAGGTCGCGCCGGCAAAGACTGACGCCAAGACTCGTGTGCACAAGACTCGTGTGCAATTGATTTGCATCCCGGGCCCCTTCCCTGTAGCGGGGCCACGTTTCGCACAAAGCCTTTGTTTCGCGCCTAAGCTTGCGACGTCATTTTGAAGAGAATGAAGGTAAAAGTTGCCTCGAACACTGTGATTGTTCGAATCAAGATCGATTAAAATCTGAGGCAACTCAAATTGAATAAAATTGTCGACATTAACCTGCGGGTCCGCGGCCCGCAGTGCATTCGCGCAGGTCTTCGGGCCCTCGTTAACCGATCGCGCAGATCCTCCAAGGGGCGCGCAGAGGGGCGGATGAGCGCGGGGAAGTGGCGCGGCCGCGCTCGCGGCGCCTCTGCGCGCGGTGCCGGCGTTTAGCCGCCGGTAATATTATCTTCCGGAAACGACGCGGCCGGCGAAGTGAATTGCGCTCAGGCTTGGCCGCCGTCATAGACAAGGAGCCTGGGGCGCAGGCGCGCATGGGATGGCGCGGCGGGCGCGCCATGCGCCACCGAATAGGCACGCACCAGCGGGCCCAAATAGCGGATCGTCCCGAGCGTCAGGCGTCCGAGCGCTTCGGCGCCGAGCCAACAGGGGATCTCGGTGGGCACCAGCGCGCCAAGGATGCGCGTGCTTGCACCGCCTCCGTGCGCGAGCGGAAGCACCAGGAATTCGAGCTCGAGCGCGTCTCCGGCACGGCTGCGTCCCGCTGCGCACGCCGCCGCGCCAACCGATTCGCTCGCCACGGTCGCCAGCACGTCGCGGATGGAGTGTTGGCTGGCCTCGGTCCAGATCTTGGTGAAAGCGACGCCCTTGAGCTCGCGGCCGAAGGCGGCGCAGACGCGCGTCCCGGCAATCCGAAACGGGTGGTCGGCGCGCGGATCGAAAGTGAGCATGAACGTGTCGGCCAGAACCCGGCGAATGGCGCCCGGCTCGATCTCGGCGCGCTCCGGCGCCGAGCGGGTGCCGCGCCGCATGTTCCAATAATCGAACAATTCACGCGTTGATGAATGCTTCATGTCCCCTCTTGGGCCAGCTTGGTGCGCGCCCGATCCGACGTGTCCATGTTCGGGACATCGGAAGGCGACCTTGCAAGCGGTCAGGCGCAAGCGAGCAGGGCGCATGCCGGCCGCGGGCACGGGGGTGCTCCGCCTTCGTCCACCCTGCGTTAATGTTAAGAAAGGATTGATGTAGGCGACCTGTCGTTGGTTCCCTAAGCTCGGCGGCGGTCCACACCTGTCGCCAGTCATGGGCTTCGAGGCCGGCGATGCTGATTAGAGGACGGGACGACGCGGGGATGTGACAGGCGCCCGAAGGCGCCGCCCCAATCGGCTGCAGCCGCCGGCTGGCGCCGAAATTGGGATGCAAGATCGCGGGTTCCGGGCAACCGGGATCGGCCACTTTACAAGGGAGGGCTCGGCCCTCCCTTTTTCAATGATCGAACGGCTTGCTTGCCGGCGCGGGCGCGGCAGCTTATTTGGGCAAGTCTGTGCAATCGGATTGGCGTCAAGTGGACATCCAGGTGGAAAGAACCCGCGAACCCATTTTCAACATTCCGCCGGTCATGCTGGGATTGGCGGCGTGCCTCTGCTTCATCCATCTGCTGGTGGCCTTCGTGCTGCCCGCGCCCGCGAGCGAAACGGTGCTCGAATTGTTTGCCTTCGAGCCGTTGCGATATTACTCGACGATAGACCTCGGCGGGCCGCTGCCAGGCGGCTTCCCGGCCGACATTTGGACGTTCGTGACCTACGCATTCCTCCATGCCAATTGGACTCACCTCATCGTCAACCTGGTCTGGCTCGTTGCTTTCGGGACACCGGTCGCGCGCCGTTTCGGGACGCGGCGTTTCCTGGCATTCTTTGCCTTCACGGCGGCAACCGGCGCGCTCGCCCATCTCATCAGCCATATCGATGAAAACGTGCCGGTGGTCGGCGCCTCGGCGGCGGTGATGGGGATGATGGCGGCGATGATGCGTTTTGTCTTCCAGCCCGGCGCTCCGCTCGGTTTTCTGCGCCTCGGCGAAGCGGAGACCTACCGGGTGCCGGCGAAGTCGCTCGCCGCGATGCTGCGTGACCCGCGCATGCTTCTGTTCACGGCGGTTTGGTTCGGCCTTATTTCGCTTTCGGGACTGCCGTTCTTTTCAATGTTGGGAATCGAGGTGAGGGTCGCCTGGCAGGCCCATATCGGCGGATTTGTCGGAGGTCTTCTCGCCTTTGCGGCGTTCGATCCGGTTCCGCCGGCGCCGACGATCGAAACCGGGCACGCCGCGGATGCCCAATCGACCGACGACGAGACGCCGAGCCGCTAGCGATTGCGAGGACTCTGGTCGAATTCCCGAACCGAGGCCGAATTCCGCCGGGTTTCGTCAACGAAAGGGCCGCGGCCGGCTTTTTCCTAAACTAAATATGCTCCAATGAGGCATAACGAGAGTTTCGGATCGTGCGCCCGCGGCAATTCGGAGCTTGCGCCCGCCGCAATTTGGTTCGATGATCGACCCGTTGCGTCGCATACTCGATCAGCCTTGGAATCCGCAGTGCACCAAGATGCTGATGAATCATTTTAAAACGTTATTAAATCAGTGACGGAACTCGCGACCGATACCTGCATTGCCAGCGCGAACAAGAGCGCCGAGCCATTGGTCCAGTCTAGGGAGACGATCCATGAACGTCAAAACGATACTGTCGCTCAAGGGCAGCCATGTCATCACCATCGAGCCCCATGCAACTCTGGAAGCCGCCGTCGCCATACTGGCGAAGCACCGGATCGGCGCGCTGGTCGTTCTGGGCGCCGACCAGCGCGTGATCGGGATTTTGTCCGAACGCGACATCGTGCGGGCGCTGGCGGAGCTGGGCGCGGGCGCGCTGACCACGCCGCTGGCGCAGGTCATGACGCGCAAGGTCGTCACCTGCGGCGAAGCCGAAACCGTCGCCGGCATCATGGAGCGGATGACCACCGGAAAGTTCCGGCATGTGCCGGTGCTCGAGGAGGACCGGCTGCTGGGCATCGTGTCGATCGGCGACGTCGTCAAGCACCGGCTGTCGGAAATCGAGCACGAGAGCGCGGCACTGCGCGACTACATCCAGACCGCATAGTCAGGGGCAAGAGGCTGAGGCGTCCGGCTTTCGTTAGCAGAGCGGGAATCCTTCCACCTTTGTCCCGGCCTTGAGCCGGGACCGTTCCAACCTCGGAGTCTGGAACGGTCCCGGATCAAGTCCGGGACAAGGCCTGGAACGGTCCCGGATCAAGTCAGGGACAAGAGGCTTCATTCGGCTGCTTCCGGTTTGGGCGAATGCCGCGCCGGCCGCGGTCGCACCATGGGAAATACTTTGTCCACCACGGCGTAGTCATTGTAGCCGCAGCGCGCGATCGGCTGCATCGCCGCCGTGTCGAGCCTGCCGTCCTTGATGAAGCGGTCGTCGATGTAAACGCCGACCACCTGTCCGAACACGACAAAGCGCTGCGAGGTCCGACCGTCGAGATCGCGCAGATCGACGATCTGCAAGAGCTTGCATTCGAGCGCGCAAGGCGAGGCGGCGACCCGCGGCGGCCGCACCAGGCGCGAGCGCGCGGGATCAAGGCCCGCCTCGATCATTTCATTGACCCCGCGCGGAAACTCCATCCCGGTCTTGGACACGGCCTCGCGCAGCGCAAAGCTGGCAAAATTGCACACGAACTCCCCGGTCTCCTCGATGAACGCGATCGAGTCCTTGCGTCCGCCGCTGGAGAACATCACCATCGGCGGTTCTTCCGATACGGCGTTGAAGAACGAATAGGGCGCCAGATTGATCTCGCCTTTTGTGCTGACCGAAGTGAGCCAGCCGATCGGTCGGGGCGCCACGATCGCCTTGAAGGGATCGCGCGGCAGGCCGTGGTCGTTCTTGGCGGTTTCGTAGAACATCGTCGGTCCCGGCAGGGGCTGCGGCTAAACCAAGCCTTGTGCGAGCTGAACCTTGTGCAAGCCCAAACTGGGGCAAGCTAGGCGGAGAAGCGCGTTGCAATGGCATCGAGCGGCGGTCGCGGCCGGTCCTCGGGCCGACCCCGCGGCCTGCCGATGTGAATGAATCCGGCGATGCGCTCGTGCGCCGCGAGGCCCAGCGCATCGAGCACGCCGCGGTCATAGGCGTACCATTCGGTCATCCAGCTCGCCCCGTAACCCAGCGCATGGGCGGCGAGCACAAGGTTCATGGCGGCGGCGCCGGCGGAAAGCACTTGCTCCCATTCGGGAATTTTGACGTGCGGACCGGCGCGGCTGACCACGGCGACCACCAGCGGGGCGCGCGCAAGGCGCTCACGCTCGGCTTCGACATGTTCGGGCTTGGCGTCCGGATATTTGATGCGGAAGGCGGCCGCGATGGCGGCACCGGCGGAGCGCCGCGCCTCGCCTTCGAACACGATGAAGCGCCAAGGCGTGAGCTTGCCGTGATCGGGCACCCGCGACGCGACGGTCAGGAGCGTATCGATTTCGGCGGCTGACGGGGCAGGGCCGGCGAGTTCAATCGGCTTGAAGGAGCGCCGGGTGGTGAGGAGTTCAAGAGCGTCGGGCATGGTCAGGGTCCGCCTAGCACAGGGCCCGGTTGGTGACAAACCGTCTGGCGGCTTGAATTTGCCGTGATTTCGGGCAAAAACGCGGATCATGAGGGTGGCGGGGACCAGCTTTGGCCGCAAGGGCCTTCTCGTCTTTGCGATCGGCTTGTGGCTGTTCGCGCCACCCGATCCAGCCGCAGCGCAGTTTTTCGATGGTCGGACCGCGCCGCGTCCGCCCGGGGACGTGCCGGTGCCGCCTCCTGCCACCGATTTGGCGCCGCCGAACCCGACCACGCGCGGCGACCGGATCGTGCCGCCGAGCGGACCCGTGTTGCAATCGCTGCCCCCGGCCGCGCTGAGCCCCGCGCCCGCACCCGGGCCGGTAATCCCGGCCGGACAGGCTGCCATCGCGCTCAGCGCCCGATTCGGTCACGACATGCCGGTGGTCACCGGCGGGCTGGTCTGGCGGGTCTATGGCACCAAACCGGACCAGACCGGTGCCTTTCGGCTCCTCAAGGAGGACAAGGCGGCGACGCCGGTGTTCACGCTGCCGCCCGGGGGCTACGTGATCCACGTCGGCTTCGGGCTGGCAAGCTCCACCCGGGCGGTGCAACTGCGCGCCGGCGAGACCGCGCGTGAACTCTTCGAAATCCCCGCCGGTGGATTGCGGATCGAAGGGCGGGTCGGCGACGCCCGCATCCCGCCCGGGCAGATTTCCTTCGATGTCTACAAGGGCAGCCAATTCGAGCCGAGCGACAAGCGGCCGATCGCGCAGTCGGTCATGACCGGCGACCTGGTGCTGATGCCCGAGGGCACCTATCACATCGTCTCCAACTACGGCGATGCCAATTCGGTGGTGCGCTCCGACATCCGGGTGCTGGCGGCCAAGCTCACCGACGCGACGGTGACCCATCGCGCCGCCATCATCACGCTCAAGCTCGTGAATGAACGGGGTGGGGAAGCCATCGCCGATACCCAATGGTCGGTGCTCACGCCCGGCGGCGACGTGATCAAGGAATCGATCGGCGCGTTCCCGCGCGTGATCCTGGCGGAAGGCGATTATCGGGTGATTGCGCGCAACGACAACAAGACCTACGAGCGCGCATTCAAGGTGATTACCGGGGTTGATGGCGAGGTCGAGGTCCTCACCCGCTGATCGGCGACGCGCGATCGCGGCGGCATCGAGTCACAACGCATGAATCCCCTGCTGCACGCGATCGTCGGCCTGCTGCTCGTTGCGGGCATTTCCGTGGCCACGGCGGCGTCACCCGTTCCGTCGAGCGAAATGCCCGGCCGGGAGCGCGAGCGTTTTACCGATTCTCCGGTCGAGCGCTTCATGCGGCCTGGCCCCTATCAGACGCCGCCGGTCATCGGGCCGGCCGCCGAGCCGCGATGTGACGTCCACAAGCTGCGCCATTCGAAGCCGCGGCCGGCAAGTCGCAAGAGTTGCTGAAACCGCCGGCGCAGCGGCCTCAAGCGGCCGTCTTCATCCGCCGCATGTCGGGCGGCACCGCTTCATCGGCGAGCGCGGCGAGAGCAGCGTCCAGGCCCAGGACCTGC
Organism: Xanthobacteraceae bacterium; assembly: GCA_036502925.1. GTDB lineage: Bacteria > Pseudomonadota > Alphaproteobacteria > Rhizobiales > Xanthobacteraceae > VAZQ01. The sequence goes on along the minus strand of DASXXS010000069.1, from coordinate 4,692 downwards.
TGATCCTCCTTGCCCAGCCGGCGGATCGAGACCGTGCGTTCGGCCGCCTCTTTTCGGCCGACCACCAGCAGCGCCGGCACCTTGGCGAGCGAATGCTCGCGCACCTTGTAATTGATCTTCTCGTTGCGCAGGTCGCCCTCGACGCGCAGCCCCCGGCGCCGCGCCGCCTCGATCGCCGCGCGCGCATAGTCGTCGGCATCCGACGTGATGGTGGCGACGACCGCCTGCAGCGGACTGAGCCAGAGCGGCAGGTGGCCCGCATAGTGCTCGATCAGGATGCCGGTGAAGCGCTCGAGCGAGCCGAACATGGCACGATGCAGCATGACCGGCGTCACCTTGTTGGAATGCTCGTCGATGTAGAAGGCGCCGAGCCGGCCCGGCATGTTGAGGTCGACCTGGATGGTGCCGCACTGCCAATCCCGCCCGATGGCGTCGCGCAGCACGTATTCGAGCTTGGGTCCGTAGAACGCGCCTTCGCCCTTGTTGAGGGTCCACGGCCGTTTCGAGGCCTCCAGCGCCTGCATCAGGGCGGCTTCCGCGGTGTCCCAGATGGCGTCGTCGCCGATCCGCTTGGCGGGACGATCGGAGAACTTGATGTGGACGTCCGCAAAGCCGAAATCCTCGTAGATCGAAAGAATCAGGTCGTTGATCTTGAGGGCTTCCTCGGCGATCTGGCTTTCCGTGATGAAGACATGGGCATCGTCCTGGGTGAAGGCGCGCACCCGCATCAGCCCGTGCAGCGCGCCGGACGGCTCGAAGCGGTGCACCTTGCCGAATTCGGCAATCTTGAAAGGAAGATCGCGGTAGGATTTGAGCCCGTTCTTGAAGATCTGGATGTGGCCGGGGCAGTTCATCGGCTTGACCACGAAGACGCGCTCGTCGTCCTCGCGGGGCTGGGTGAGGAACATGTTTTCGCGGAACGTCGCCATGTGCCCGGAGGCGACCCACAGCGATGAGTCCATGAGCTGCGGAGCGTTGACCTCGACATAGCCGGCCTGCGCCTGCCGGCGGCGGATATACTGCTCAAGCGCCTGGAACAGGGTCCACCCCTTGGGATGCCAGAACACCGAGCCGGGCGCTTCCTCCTGGAAGTGAAACAGATCCATCTCGCGGCCGACCCGGCGGTGGTCGCGCTTCTCCGCCTCCTCGATCTGCTTGAGATAGGCGTCGAGCTCCTCCTGCTTGGCGAAAGCGGTGCCATAGATGCGCGAGAGCATCTCGCGGTTTGAATCGCCGCGCCAATAGGCGCCGGCGACCTTCATCAGCTTGAAAGCTCCCCCGATCTTGCCGGTCGAGGTCATGTGCGGCCCGCGGCAGAGGTCGAACCAGTCTCCCTGGCGGTAGATCTTGATCGGTTCGCCGGCCGGAATGGTGTCGACCAGCTCCACCTTGAACAGCTCGTTCTTGTCGCGGAACAGTCGCTTGGCGTCCTCGCGCGACAGGATTTGCTTGGTGAAAGGCTTGTCGCGCGCGATGATCTCGCGCATCTTCTGCTCGATGGCCGCGAAGTCTTCCGGCGTGAACGGCTCGTTGCGGAAGAAGTCGTAGTAGAATCCGTTCTCGATCACCGGCCCGATGGTGACCTGGGTGCCGGGCCACAGCGTTTGCACGGCCTCGGCCAGCACATGGGCGCAATCGTGGCGGATCAGCTCGAGGCTGCGCCGATCCTCGCGCGCGAGAAATTCGATTTTGGCGTCGCGCTCGATCGCATCCGCGAGATCGGTGACGACGCCGTCGAGCGCCATTGCCACCGTGCGCTTGGCGAGCGAGGGCGAGATGCCCTTGGCGATGTCGAGACCGGTTGTGCCGTTGGGATAGTCCCGACGTGCGCCGTCGGGAAACGTCAGGGTGACCATGATGACCTCGTGCTCACTCGCTGCCTACGAATGCAGGTAAGCGTGGCCGGACGGACTTGGGGACTCTGCGGTTGCCGCGGTCCAGAATTCCAGGGAGCCTGCGAGAACCCGAGTGCGTCAAGCGGGACGGGCATATACCAAGGGAATTGGCAGGTCAAAGCTCGGTGCCTGGCGCTGATTCGCCGGCACGATGATCGGAGCCGAACGTCGCCGAAGGCGAGTTGGTGCCCCGCCAGCGCGCGTAGCGCCAGGGCGCATACCAGCGCGCATCGGGCCGCAGCGCATCGGGCACCACATCGAGGCCGGACGTGCCCCAGGGATGACAGCGCAACAGCCGCGCCAGCGTCATCCAGCCGCCCGCCCACAGCCCGAAGCGCGCGATCGCTTCGTCCGCATAGGCGGAGCAGGTCGGCAGATGCCGGCAATGAAACCCGACCAGCGGCGAAAACGTATAGCGATAGAGCGTGACGAGACCGCGCGCCGCCCGCCGCGGGATGCCGGCCAGAGCGGCTTTGGTTTGTCTGAAGACGGAAGCCACGCGGTCTCCCGGTGCGCCCTCAAAAGGTGCGTCTGCAGCGGTTCTGGGTGAAACGCGCCGCATAGTCGAGCCGGGTTTTGTCCCATTCGGAGGCGGATTGGGCATAGCCTGAAGCCGGGCAGTGGGCGACATGAGCCTTGAGCCGGCCCGCGAACGCAATGATGGTTTCGAGCGTGATGCACGTGATCGGCCGGTCGGCCGGCGAGGCGACTTCGAGCCGCGGCAGCTCGGATTCGTCCTTCATGAGCGCACTCTCTTCGGCCTTGCAATCCGCCGCGGCGGCGCTCCCGATGAGAGCAGCGCACCAGGCGAGAGCGATCAGCGGCTGCAACCCGGCACTCGCACGCACGTCACCCACCCTCCAAAGGGCCGCATCAGTTGCGCATCAGTTGCGCGTCGGTAGCGCGTCGGTCACTCGGCCGCCACGGTATCCCGGCGCTTGGCCTCGATCTGATTGATGGCATCGACCACCGCGTCGAATGTCAGCAGGGTCGAGGCATGGCGTGCCTTGTAGTCGCGCACCGGCTCGAGTACGGCCACGTCGCCCCACCTGCCGGCGGGCGGGGCGCCGTTCTCCTTGAGCATGCGCCGCACCGTCTCGCGCAGCTCGCGCAGCTCCTGCGCCTTCGCGCCGACGACATTGCGCGCCATGATCGACGACGACGCCTGGCCGAGCGCACAGGCCTTCACGTCGTGGGCAAAATCGGTGACCCGGTCGCCGTCCATCTTGAGGTCGACGGTGACGGTCGAGCCGCACAGCCGGGAATGGGCGGTGGCGGTGGCGTGGGCATCGGCAAGCCGTCCCAGCCGGGGAATATTCCCGGCCAGCTCCAGAATTCGACGATTGTAGACCTCGTTCAGCATTGCTCCGGGTCGCGGTTTGTCGGCGCCGGTCCCTCATTGCCACTGGCGCCTGAACGAATATATAGGGGCTGGCTGGCGCTTGCGAGCAGGCAAGGGGCAGTCAAGCGCTTCGCATTCGCGAAGCCATGTAAATGGGAATGCGGCGTCCGGACGGTGCGCATGGGTTAAACCCCCAGAGGCGCAGGCGGCCGATGCGGCCGCCCCGGTGACACCCCCGGTCCCCCGATGTGGCGGGACCGGTCGAACGGAGAGACCGTTATGGACGCTGTCGTCAGGCCTTGGCCCAAGGCTCATTCCGACAAGGCACCGCTTTCTGACAAGCCCGCCCTTTCCGATCATGTGCGGGCGGTTCCGCAGCCCCCCTCGGCGCGCCCCTCGCGCGAGGAGGCGGAAGCGGCGGTGCGCACTTTGATCGCTTTCGCCGGCGATCGCCCGGAGCGCGAAGGCCTGGTCGAGACGCCCAAGCGCGTCATCGACGCCTATGACGAGCTCTATCGCGGCTATCGCGAATGCCCGGCCGAGCTGCTCGGCCGCACCTTCACGGAGATCGGCAAATACGACGACTTCGTGCTGGTCCGCGACATTGCCTTCAATTCCCATTGCGAGCATCACATGATGCCGTTCCTCGGCAAGGCGCACATCGCCTACAAGCCGGTCGAGCGCGTGGTGGGCCTGTCCAAGCTGGCGCGGCTGGTCGATGTCTACGCGCGGCGCCTGCAGACCCAGGAGCACCTGACCTCGCAGATCGCCACCGCGATCGAGGAGATCCTCAGCCCGCGCGGTGTCGCCGTCATGCTCGAGGCGGAGCACATGTGCATGTCGATGCGGGGAGTCGAGAAGCCCGGCTCCTCGACCATCACGACTCAGTTCGCCGGGTCGTTCCGAGATAACCCCGAGCAGCAGGTTCGCTTCATCACCATGGTGCGTGGCGCCGAGCGCTGATCTCGGGGCGCACACCGGGTATTTTTGGAGCCTGTCTTGGCTGATCAGTCCCTCTTTGCGCAGCGCGGCTCGACCGCGGAGGTCGAGGAGGGGCGCGCCTTTGCGCCCAAGTTCGACGCCGACGGACTGCTGACCTGCGTCGCCACGGATGCGCGCTCGGGCGAGGTCCTGATGGTCGCCCATATGGATGCGCAGGCGCTCGCCAAGACGATCGCGACCGGCGAGGCCTGGTACTTCAGCCGCTCGCGCAAGCGTCTGTGGCGCAAGGGCGAGACCTCCGGTCACGTGCAGCGCGTCGTGGAGATGCGGGTCGATTGCGACCAGGATGCGGTTTGGATCAAGGTGGAGCAGGCCGGGCCCGGCGCCTGCCATACCGGCCGGCGCTCGTGCTTCTACCGCGCGGTGCCGCTCGGCGCCGGCGCTTCCGTCAGGCTCGAGTTCCGCGACGCCGAGAAAGCATTTGATCCGCACGAAGTGTATGGCGGCGCCAGC
>DASXXS010000068.1:0-16376 GCA_036502925.1 Xanthobacteraceae bacterium | reverse complement strand
CTCAATCTGATGCTCACCGCCTGGGCGGTCGGGATTTTCGTCTCCGGCCTGGTGTTGCGTAACGGCCTCGGCGCCGAGAATCTCGCCTGGTCGATCATGTTCTTGTTCATGCCGCTGACCTGCGTCTACTACCCGGTCTCGACCTTGCCGGCGTGGCTGCAGCCGGTGTCGTGGGCGCTGCCGCCGACCTACGTTTTCGAGGGCATGCGCGCGCTCTTGATCGAGCACACGTTCCGGCCCGATTTGATGCTCAGTGCGCTGGCGCTCAACGTCGTGTTCTTTGCCGCAGGCTTATTCAGTTTCCTCAAGCTGTTGCAGAGCGCGCGCCGCCACGGCTCACTGATCCAGGCCGGCGAATAAGCCGAGCTTGCCAAGAGTGTGTGCCATGTGAAGCGCGAATGGCCACAACGCGTTGGCCTTCATACGTAACGGAAATGGCAATCATTGCGGTTATCTTGACGACATGACATACCATCGTCACAATGCTGCACTGCAGCAAGCCGGGTCAGGGTCATCTATGGCGATCGGAGAGTTTGGCGGCGCGCCTGCCGTGCCAGGCGACAGTAGCGCGTTGCTGTCCGCCGCGCCGATGTATTGGTTCTACGAGATGAGCCATGCCGCGCTCAATCCGGCGCGGGCCTGGGCCGATGCCACCCGGCTGTTCTACAAGAACCCGGTCAATCCGCTGTCCTTCACCACCTTCGGCAAATCGGTCGCCGCGGCAGCCGAATTGTTCGAGCGCTCGACGCGCCGCTACGCCCAGCCGGAATGGCGCATCGCCTCGACGCTCGTCGGCGGCGAGCGCGTGCCGGTGCAGGTCTCGACGGTGTGGGAGCGGCCGTTTTGCAAGCTCGTCCATTTCGAGCGCGTCTTCCAGCACCCGCCGCGCCGGCCGCAGCCGCGGCTCCTGATCGTCGCGCCAATGTCGGGCCACTTCGCCACGCTGTTGCGCGGCACGGTTGAGGCCTTCCTGCCCAATCACGACGTCTACGTCACCGATTGGGTCGATGCCCGCATGGTGCCGCTGGCGGAAGGCCGTTTCGATCTCGACGATTATATCGACTACGTGATCTCGATCCTGCACGCGCTGCACGGCGACACCCACGTCATCGCGGTGTGTCAGCCGGCGGTGCCGGTGATGGCCGCCGTCGCGCTGATGGAAGCCGACGACGATCCCTATGTGCCGGTGTCCATGACCTTGATGGGCGGGCCGATCGATACGCGGGTCAATCCGACCGCGGTGAACACGCTCGCCGAACAGCGCGGCACCGACTGGTTCCACAGCCACGTCATCACCAAGGTGCCGTTTCCCAATCCGGGCTTTATGCGCGACGTCTATCCGGGCTTCCTGCAGCTCAACGGCTTCGTCAGCATGAATCTCGAGCGCCACATCGAGGCGCACCGCAACCTGTTCACCCATCTGGTCAAGGGCGACGGCGATTCCGCGCAGAAGCATCGTGAATTCTACGATGAGTATCTGGCGGTGATGGATTTGAGCGCCGAATACTATCTGCAAACGGTCGACACGGTGTTCGTGCGCCACGATCTGCCGAACGGCACGATGACCCATCGGGGCGCGCCGGTCGATCCCGCCCGCATCCGCCGGGTCGCGCTGCTGACCGTCGAGGGCGAGAACGACGACATTTCCGGCCTCGGGCAGACCGAGGCGGCGCACCGGCTCTGCGCCAATATCCCGGCCGATCGCAAGTCCCATTGGATGCAGCCCGGCGTCGGCCATTACGGCGTGTTCAATGGATCGCGCTTTCGCGCCGAGATCGCGCCGCGGATCGCGGACTTCGTCCTGTCCAACAACCGCGAAGGCGGAAATGGCAAGCGCGCGGCCAAGAATGGCGGTGGCGCGGCGTCGAAGTCCGATGGTTCGACGCCTGCAAGCGAAGCCGGCGCGCCAGCGTCCGCCGCGGTCACGAAAGTGCCGGCAGACGGCGGATAGGCGAGGCCGGCTGCCTGGTTCCGGCGGCGGCCGCGGCGGCCTCGAACCATGGCAAAAGGCCGGGAAGGCCCGTCCTGCCGGGGTTTTTTGTTGATTCGCCGCTGCACGGTCCCGCTCTGTTCCCGCAAGTTATTGTCAGATATGCGTTTTTTGGCCTGCGCCGAATCCCCAAAACGGGTGACTTTTGGGGGCTGCCGTCGGGGCCCGTTTCGTTAATTATGAACTAAACTTCATTTCTTAAGAGGCCCAAGCTGTTGTGGTGATGCTGCCGCGGAGGCCCGTGATCTTGGGGAAGAGGTTTATTTGCGATCGACCATGCCGCGGCCCATTATGGTTATGGCAGTATTTCGCCCCGGGGATGTTTGTGGGTGGATGTACGGCCATGTCATTGCGCGCGTTGCTTTATCGTCGTCCGACCGAACCGTCGGCGCTGCAGATCATATTCGACAAATCGGTGTTCCTGGTGCGCTTGCGCCGGCACCGCCAGGCGCGCCGCTACACGCTGCGCATCGATGCGGCCTCGCGCGAGGTCGTTCTCACCATGCCGCCGCGCGGCATCGTGCGGGAAGCCAGAGACTTCGCGCAGCAGCATGGCGGATGGATCGCGGCGCGGCTCAAGCGCTTGCCGGAGGCGGCGCCGTTCGTGCATGGCGTCGAGGTTCCGCTGCGCGGTATCCCGCATCGCGTCGTGCATCGCCGCGGCTTGCGCGGCACGGTCTGGACCGAGACCGACGAGCGCGGCCAGCGCCTCATCTGCGTCGCCGGCGAGCCACCCCACCTCGACCGCCGCATCGGCGATTTTCTCAAGCGCGAAGCGCGGCGTGACCTGGAAGCGGCCGCGCGCCGCTATGCGGCCAGGCTCGGGATCGTGCTCAAGCGCATATCCATCCGGGATCAATCGAGTCGCTGGGGCTCGTGCTCGAACACCGGGGTGCTGTCGTTCTCCTGGCGGCTCATTCTGGCGCCCTCGTTCGTGCTCGACTATTTGGCGGCGCACGAAGTCGCGCATCTCAAGGAGCTCAACCACTCGCCGCGATTCTGGCGGCTGGTCGGGCGGCTCGATGCCGACTTCGCGCGTGCCAAGGCCTGGCTCGATGCCCACGGCACCGACCTGCACCGCTATGGCTTGGCGCCCAAGGCCCGTCCCGGCCGGCGCGGCAACGGCGCCGTCACGCGGTGATCGCGCAGGCTGTGTGTACCAGGCATCAAGCTCGGAAATGTTCGGCACTCCCAACGAGTATCCACAAACCGAAACGACGGTGTTGCGGCCCCGCAGCCCCTATGCGGTCGGCAAGGCCGCCGCCCACTGGCTGGTGACGAATTACCGCGAAATCCACGGCCTCTATGCGGTTTCGGGCATCCTGTTCAATCATGAGTCCCCGCTGCGAGCGCGCCCGTTTGTCACCCGCCGGATCAGTTTCGGGTTGGCGGAAGTCAAGCGCGGAAAGCGCGACGTCCTGACTCTCGGAAATCTCGATGCGCGGCGCGATTGGGGGTGGGCGGGAGAGTATGTCGAGGGGATGTGGGCGATGCTGCAACAGGATGAGCCGGGCGACTACGTGCTCGCCACCGGGGAAATGCACTCGGTGCGCGAATTTGCGGAAATCGCCGGCGGCGAGCTCGGCTTTGAGCTCGGATGGCGCGGCGCCGGGGCGGAGGAAATCGGGGTCGACCGTAAAAGCGGCCGGACAGTGGTGAAGGTTGATCAAAACCAATATCGCGCCGCCGATATCGCATCGAACGTCGGCAGTGCGAAGAAAGCGCAGAAAAAGCTGGGATGGAGCTGCAAGATCGATGTGAAACAATTGGCCGCGTCGATGGCGATCGCCGACGATCGGCGAGTTTGTGAAAATGACTGCGAGATATAGCGGCCGCTGGGAGCACGCCGCCGCGCAATTCTTCGATGCGGCCGCCGGTTAGCTTGGAACGCCCTACCGCCGCCCGAACAACCGCTCGAGCAGCCAGCCGTCGATGCCGGTGTTGCGCTCGCCGCGCGCCGGCGTGCCGGACGATACCCCGACCGGCGCCGGTGGCACCGGCGCTCCGCCCGGCGGCAGGATCGTGGCGAGCGAGAAGCCGCCGCTATCGAGCTCCGGCAGGGCCGCGACCGGCACGCCTTGATGCGCCGGCTTCATGAAGCGCGACCAGATTTCCACCGGCAATCCGCCGCCGGTGGCCTTGCGGGTCGGCGTGGAATCGTCATTGCCGAGCCACACGCCGGTCAGCAGATGGCCCGTATAGCCGATGAACCAGGCATCGCGGAACTCCTGGCTGGTGCCGGTCTTGCCGGCCGCCGGCCAGCCCGCCAGCTGCGCCGCATGGGCGGTTCCGCTCGTCAGCGTCTCGTGCATCATGGCATTCATCATGCCGACATAGCGCGCCTCGACGACCCGCCCGAAATTCGGCGCCACGCGGCTGTAGAGCGTCTTGCCGGCCGCGGTGCGGACCCGCTCGACCACGTGCGGGGCAATCGCGGTGCCGCCATTGGCGAACGGCGCGTAGGCTGCGACCAGCTCGATCAGCGAGACTTCCGAGGTGCCGAGCGCCAGCGAGGGATTGAGCTCGAGCTTGGAGGCGATGCCGAGCCGATAGGCGGTCTTGGCGACCGCAGCCGCCCCGAATTCGAGCGTCAGGCGCACCGACACCGTATTGAGCGACTGCGCCAGGGCCTGCGTCAACGTCACCGGTCCGAGATATTGGCGGCCGTAGTTCTCCGGCCTCCAGCCTTTGAGCGCGATTGGCTTGTCCTCGCGCACCGTGTCGGGCGTGAGCCCGTGCTCGAGCGCGGTCAGATACACGAACGGCTTGAAGGCGGAGCCCGGCTGGCGCTTGGCCGCCACCGCGCGGTTGAACTGGCTTTCGGCGTAGTTCTTGCCGCCCACCATGGCGCGCACCGCGCCGTCGGGCGTCATCGCCACCAGTGCGCCCTGCTCGACGTCGAATTTCTGGCCCTTCTGCGCCAGCTCGTCGACCAGCGCCCTCTCGGCCGCTGCCTGCAAGGCGGGATCGATCGAGGTCTCGACCTTGATGTCCTCATCGAGGTGTCCGACCAGGTCGTCGAGCACGTCCATGATCCAGTCCGCCACATAGCCGACGGTGCCGGCGCCGACGGGCTTTACCGCATGGGCGGGCTGCGCCATGGCGGACTTCGCCATGGTCTCGGTGATGAAATTGGCGTCCGCCATGGCGGCCAGCACGATCTGGGCGCGGCGCTCGGCGCCATCCGGATTGCGGCTCGGCGCCAGCCGGGTCGGCGATTTGACCAAACCGGCCAGCATGGCGGCCTCGGCGAGCTTGACCTCGCGCGCGCCCTTGCCGAAATAGCGCTGCGCCGCCGCCTCGACCCCATAGGCGCCGGAGCCGAAATAGACCCGGTTGAGATAAAGCTCGAGAATCTCGCTCTTGCTGAACTTGCGCTCGATCCACAGCGCCAGCACCAGCTCCTGCAGCTTGCGCCACAGCGTGCGCTGCGGGGTCAGGAACAGGTTCTTGGCGAGCTGCTGCGTGATGGTCGAGCCGCCCTGCTGGACGCCGCGGTGCAGCACGTCGGCGATGACGGCGCGCGCGAGCCCGAACGGGTCGACCCCGTAATGGTGATAGAAACGGCGGTCCTCGATCGCGATGAAAGCCCGCGGCAGGTAAGGCGGCAGGTCCTTGAGCGAGACCGCCGCGCCGCCCATCTCGCCGCGCACCGCCAAGGGCTTGCCGTCGAGCCCGACGATCTCGATCGAAGGTGGGCGCTTGGGTATGGCGAGCGATTGGATCGGCGGCAGCGTGGACGCCACGAGGGCGATGACGCCGCCCGCCATGATCAGTCCCCAGAGGCCGAGCACCGCCCCCCAATAGACCAGCTGCCGCAGCAGCGGGCGGACCGACGCATTGCGTTTGCCCTTGCGAGCGGATTTGCGCGGCGCCTTGGACGCGCCTGCGGGACGCGCCGGTCGCGATGGCGAGTCGTCGGATTCGGCCACGCGGTGCTCCCCTCGAGATCCCGGTCCACACCGTAGACAGCGGGGTTTAAGGGGCGGTTACCGCGCGCTAGCCCGCGGCGCTGGCGCGGGACGGCTTGCTGTTGGCCTGATCGCGCGGGCGGAACAGCTGAATGAGCGTGCGCTTGATCGCGGCCTGGCGGGTCGCCGAGGTGATCTTCGCCCCGAACAGGTCGGTGATGTAGAACACGTCGACCACGCGCTCCCCGAACGTCGCCACATGGGCGGAGGCGATATTCAGGTTGAGCCGCGACAGCGTCGAGGTCAGCTCGAACAGGAGCCCGGGACGATCGAGGCCGGTCACCTCGACCATGGTGTAGCGATCCGACCAGGCATTGTTGATCATCACCTCGGGCTCGAGCGCGAAGGCCTTGTAGCGTCCCTTCGGGACGAGTCGCGTCGCCACCATCTCGGGCAGCCTGACGGCGCCGCGCAGCACCTGCTCGATCGTGTCGGCGACGCGCGCGGCGCGCCGCTCTTCGTCCTCGTCGCGCTCGAACTCGCGCGACACCGCGATCGTGTCGAGCGCCTTGCCGTCGGTGGTGGTGAAGATCTGCGCATCCACGATATTGGCGCCCGCCATGGCGCAGGCCCCGGCGATGATCGACAGCAGCCACGGGTGGTCGGGTGCCAGCACGGTGAGCTCGACCACCCCGCGCGCGGAATCAAAGCCGATGGCGGTCGCCAGCGATTTGCCGGCGTCCTCGCTGGCGCGCAGGAAGCGGGCATGCGCGACCTTCTGCGGCAGATCGACCTTGAGCCAATAGGCCGGATAGTGCCGCGCCACATAGGCATCGCGCCGCTCGTCCGGCCAATCCGTGAGCTCGGCCTTGAGCTCGGCCTGCGCCACCGCCACGCGCCGGGCGCGGTTGACCTCGGAAAATCCTCCGGTCAGCACCGGCTCGGTCTCGTAATAGAGCGTGCGCAGGAGCTGCGCCTTCCAGCCGTTCCACACGCCCGGTCCGACGCCCTTGATGTCGGCGGTGGTGAGGATGGTGAGCAGCTTCATCCGCTCGATCGATTGCACCACTCCGGCGAAATTCTGGATGGTCATGCGATCGGAAAGGTCGCGCGACTGTGCCACCGACGACATCACCAGGTGCTGCTCCACCAGCCAGGCGACGGTCTCGGTCTCCGCCGGCGAGCAGCCGAGCCGCGGGCAGAACCGCCGCGCAATGCGCGCGCCGGCGATCGAGTGGTCCTCGACGCGCCCCTTGGCGATATCGTGCAGGAACAGCGCGATGTAGATGAGCGTGCGGTGCTGCGGCTGGATCGACCGCAGCAGCTCGCTGGCGAAGCGCGTGTCCAAGCTGGTGCCGGCATCGATCTCCGACAAGATGCCGATGCAGCGCAGGAGGTGCTCGTCCACCGTATAGTGGTGGTACATGTTGAACTGCATCATCGCCACGATGCGGCCGAAGGCGCGCACGAAATGGCCGAGCACGCCGGTCTCGTTCATGCGGCGGAGCACGGTCTCGGGGGCATTCTTCGCGGTGAGGATTTCGAGGAAGAGGCGGTTCGCCTCCGCGTTCTCCCGCAGCTCCGGGCCGATCAGCTTGAGCGAACGGGTGGCGAGCCGCAGCGCGTCCGGATGGAACGCCAGATTGTGCTTCTGCGCCAGATGAAAGACGCGGATCAGGTTGACCGGATCGCGCGCGAACACGCGCGGATCGGCCACGTTGATGCGGTTGTAGTCGACGATGAAGTCGTCGGATTCGCTCAGATGGCGCCGCCGGCGCGGCCGCAACTTCGCCATCATGCGGCTCAGCGCCGGCATCGCCTTGGCCTGGCTGTCCTCGAGCTCGGCGCACAGGATGGCGGTCAGATCGCCGACGTCTTTGGCGATCAGGAAGTAATGCTTCATGAACCGCTCGACGTCGCGCTGGCCCGGATGCTCGGTATAGCCCAGCCGCACCGCGATCTCGCGCTGGATGTCGAAGGACAGCCGCTCCTCGGCCCGCCCGCTGACGAAGTGCAGGTGACAGCGCACCGCCCACAGAAAATCGCCGCAGCGGCGGAAGCGGACATATTCGCGCCGGTCATAGACGCCGTGCTCGATCAGCTCCTCGCGTTCCTTCACCCGGTAGACGTATTTGGCGATCCAATAGAGCGTATGCAGGTCGCGCAAGCCGCCCTTGCCGTCCTTGACGTTGGGCTCGACCAGGTAGCGCGATTGCCCGGCGCGGCGGTGGCGCTCCTCGCGCTCGGCGAGCTTGGCGGCGACGAATTCCTTGGCGGTGCCCGCCACCACCTCCTTGTCGAAGCGCAGCATCAGGTCGTCGTAGAGCTTGCGGTCGCCCAAGAGAAAGCGCGCCTCGAGGATGCCGGTGCGTATGGTCATGTCCGCCTTGGATTGGCGGATGCATTCGTCGATCGAGCGGGTGGCATGGCCGACCTTGAGTCCCATGTCCCACAGGCAATACAGGATCGCCTCGGCGATGGATTCGCACCAGGCGGTCTGCTTGTAGGGCAGCAGGAACAGGAGATCGATATCGGAGCCGGGCGCCAGGATGCCGCGGCCGTAGCCGCCGGTGGCGACGATCGCCATGCGTTCGGCCTTGGAGGGATTCTGCGCCGGATAGAGGTGCTTCTCGGCGAGCTCGAACAGGATGCGGATGATCTCGTCCTGCATGTGGCACAGCCGCTCGGCGCAACGCCGGCCGCGCCGGTCCGCCAGGAGCAGTTGCTCCGCCGTGGCGCGCCCGCGCGCCAGCGCCGCCTTGAGGTGCTGGGCGACCGCGTCGCGCATTTCCCGGTCGCGGCCGGCATGGCGCGCGGCCAGCTCTTCAAGCGCGGCCGCGATGGCGGGCGCGTCGAGCAGATCGGTTGGACCCGGCGGGGCCTGTTCGGCGGGCGAAAGCATCGCGTGACGGGATAGCGGAGCGCGCGGCGCCTGTCACGATGCTGGCGCGCGCAGCAGCCCAAGCGAAGCCGAACTCTCCGAAATTAAATGCTATGAAATGCCGAATTTTGCAATTTAGATTTCGTTGACCCGGCTCACATGGCGGGTCTATAGAATAAATCTAGCGCAGGCCTGCGTCAAACAGTGTGGCCGCCACGGCGACGCAGCCTGCCCGCACGGAGCTGGTCATGACTCGAATTTCCCGGCGTTCGCTGTTTGCTTCCGCACTGCTGGTCGGGCTCCTGCCCGGCGCGTCGCTTCTGGCCGCCGACAAGCCCAAGGAAATCCGCATCGATTGGGCCACCTACAATCCGGTCTCGGTCCTGCTCAAGAACAAAGGGCTGCTGGAGAAGGAGTTTGCCAAGGACGGCATTTCCATCCTCTGGGTGCAGACCGTCAGCTCGGCCAACGCCCTGCAGTTCCTCAATGCGGGCTCGATCGAGTTCGGCTCGACCGCCGGCTCCGCCGCCCTGATCGCCCGGATCAATGGCAATCCGATCAAGTCGATCTATGTCTATTCGCGTCCCGAATGGACCGCGCTGGTCACCACGCGGGACAGCAAGATCAACAAGATCGAGGACCTCAAGGGCAAGAAGGTCGCGATGGTGCGCGGCACCGACCCGCACATCTTCCTGGTGCGGGCGCTGCTGTCGGCCGGCTTGACCGACAAGGACATCACCCCGGTGCTGGTGCAGCAGCACGCCGACGGCGGCACCGCGCTCTTGCGCGGCGACGTGGATGCCTGGGCCGGGCTCGACCCGATGATGGCGCAACGCGAGATCGAGGACGGCGCGCGGCTCTTCTATCGCAACGCCGCCGCCAATACCTGGGGCATTCTCAATGCGCGCGAGGAGTTCATCAAGGATCAGCCCGACATCGTGCGCCGCGTGCTCGCGGTCTACGAGGAGGCGCGCAAATACGCGCTTCTCCATTACGACGAGCTCAAGCACGACTTCATCGCGGTGACCAAGCTGCCCGAGAACGTCGTCGACAAGCAGCTCAAGGAACGCACCGAGCTCACCCACAGCAAGATCGGTCCGCCGCAGCGTGACTCCATCCTCGAAGCCGGCCTCGCCCTGCAGAAGGCCGGCGTGATCGGCGCCAGTGTGGACGTCAAGAAGGCGGTCGATGACCTGATCGACGATCGTTACGTCACCGCCGCGAACTGACGCAGGGCGCGGTGTGTGGGAGTCCTCGTCCCGGCCTTGAGCCGGGACCGTACCGCCCTCGGAGTTTGGAACGGTCCCGGCTCATAGCGCGTCGAAGACGCGCGTAAACGCGCTAATGGCCGGGACAAGTGCGGAACGATCCCCGTGCGTCGCGCGGTACCGCATTCGGACACAAGCGTTGCGGACGCTGCGGCGCTGCCATTGCATTCCGCGCGCCGGTTAGGTCTCCTGTCGCCATGGCGACGACCATTGATCAAGGCGTGGCGGAGCGGGGCTCGTTCCGGCAATCGCTCAAGCACCGGGTGGCGCGCTGGGGGCGGCCCGGCCTCGGTCTCGTTCTGCCGCTCGGCCTGGCCCTGTTCTGGGAGATCGCCGTCCATCTGGGGCTCTCCAACGGGCGCCTGGTGCCGCCGCCGTCGGTGATCTTCAGCACTTTCGCGGATCTCGCCCGCACCGGCGAATTGCAGCAGCATGCGGCCGCCACGCTGTGGCGCGTCGGCTGGGGATTCGTGTTCGGGGTGGCGGGCGGAACGATCCTCGGCGCGCTCGCCGGCTACTCGGCCCTGCTGTACCGCCTGGTCGATCCGACCCTGCAGGGTTTGCGGGCCGTGCCCTCGATCGCCTGGGTGCCGCTGTTCATTCTCTGGTTCGGCATTTTCGAGGCCTCCAAGATCATCCTCATCGCGGTCGGGGTGTTCTTTCCGGTCTATCTCGGCGTCATGGGGGCGGTGCTGTCGGTCGATCGCAAGATCGTCGAGGTCGGCCGCGCCTTCCGCCTTTCGGGCTTGGCGATGATCCGCCGCATCCTTCTGCCGGCGGTGCTGCCGGCCTATGTGCTGTCCTTGCGCGCCGGGCTCGGGCTCGGCTGGATGTTCGTGCTGGCGGCGGAATTCCTCGGCGCCTCGAGCGGGCTCGGCTTTCTGCTGATCGACGGCCAGCAGCTCGGCAAGCCGGCGCAGATCGTCGCCGCCATCGTGGCCTTTGCGATCCTCGGCAAGCTGTCCGACTGGCTCCTCGTGCTGGTGAGCGCGCCGTTCCTGCGCTGGGAAGACGTCGTGGTGCGGCAGTAGTAAATTGAGTGTCACCGCCGGGCTTGTCCCGGCGGTCTCGATCAGGAAGCCACGCGCCATCCTGATCGAGATGGCCGGAACAAGCATGCCCTCGGACGTGATCCGAGGGTCCGGCCATGACACCGAGAATTCCGTAAGTTTCGGAGCATGCGTTCCATGTTGGTGCTCGATCGTGTCGGCAAGACCTATCCGAACGGCGTGCGCGCGCTCGAGGGCGTCTCGCTCGCCGTCGGCCCCGGCGAGATTCTGGTTGTGGTCGGCGGCTCCGGCTGTGGCAAATCCACCTTGCTGCGCGCCATCTCCGGCCTCGACACGCCGACGCAGGGGCGGGTCGCGCTCGACGGCGCCGCCATCACGGCGCCGCACGAGAAGATCGGCATCATCTTCCAGGAGCCGCGCCTGCTGCCGTGGCTTGATGTCGCCGGCAATGTCGGCTTCGGATTGGAGCATCGGCCGAAAGCCGAACGGCGAATCCGCGTTGCGGCCGCGCTCGAGCGCGTGGGGCTGACCGAGAAGGCCCGCATGTGGCCGCGCGAACTCTCCGGCGGCCAGGCCCAGCGCGTCGCCATCGCCCGCGCGCTGGTGCCGCGGCCGGAGGTCCTGCTGCTCGATGAGCCGTTCTCGGCGCTCGACGCCTTCACCCGCGCCGATCTGCAGGATCACCTGCTCGACCTGTGGGCGGATTTCAAGCCGACCCTGGTCATGGTCACCCACGACGTCGAGGAGGCGATCGTGCTGGCCGACCGCATTATGGTGATGCGCGCCCCTCCGGGACGGCTGTTCGAGGAGATATTGAGCGATCTGCCGCGCCCGCGCGACCGCCAGTCGGCGGCGTTCGACTTCGTCAAGCGTCGCGTGCTCGCCGCGCTGGACCGCTCGCTCGACCGCGCGGCCATTACGGATGACCGCCAGACCAAGGCGAATGCAGGTGCCGAGCTATGGTGGTAAGAGCAGACGACGGAGGACGGAGGACGGAGGACAGATGGAGGAGCCCGCCTCTTCTCCGTCCTCTGTCGTCCGTCCTCCGTCCTTTGTAAGCTCGTTTCGGGAAGGACGTGAACAAATGGATGCCATGACGTTACGTACCCTGCAGGCGCCGCTCAAGGAGCGCTACAAGGGTGACCCGCAATCAGCCGTCATCACCTTGAAGGCGCGCGGCACGCTCGACGACGCGGCGATCGCCTGCAAGGTCGAGACCGGGCGCGCGCTTGCGGTCGCGGGCCTGCATCCGGCGACCGGCGGATCGGGGCTCGAGCTCTGCTCCGGCGACATGCTGCTCGAGGCGCTGGTCGCCTGCGCTGGCGTGACCCTCAAGGCGGTCGCGACCGCGATCGAGGTTCCGCTCAAGTCCGGCGTGGTGTCGGCGGAAGGCGATCTCGATTTCCGCGGCACGCTCGGGGTCGCCAAGGACGCGCCGGTCGGCTTCAAGCAAATCCGCCTGCGCTTTACGGTCGACACCGATGCCCCGCAGGACAAGCTCGACCAGCTCATCAAGCTCACCGAGCGCTATTGCGTGGTCTACCAGACCCTCAAGAGCGGCCCCCCGATCGAACTCGCGCTGCAGCGGGCGTAGGGCGCGTGTAGCCCGCATGGAGCGGTAGCGAAATGCGGGAGCGGTGGTCCCGGATTACGCAAACGCTCCATCCGGGCTACGGAATCTCCGCCGTCTTTGCCTTCAGCGCGTAGAGCGCTTCGAGCGCGTCGCGCGGCGACATTTCGTCGGGGTTGAGCGACGCCAGCGCCGTAACGAGGGCTTCGAGCGCGGCATCTGTCGTCGGCGTCGCCGCTGCCGGCCGGGGCGCGGCAGCGAACAGCGGCAGGTCCTCGAAGCCGCGCGGGGCGGTGCGCTCGACCGCCTCGAGCTTGGCCAGAACGAGCTTTGCCCGCTCGATCACGGTGCCCGGCAGGCCCGCGAGCTTCGCTACCTGGATGCCGTAGCTGCGGTCGGCCGAGCCCGGCACCACCTCGTGCAGGAACACGACCTCGCCCTCCCATTCCTTGACCCGCACGGTTGCGTTGAACAGCCGCGGCAGCGCGGCGGCGAGCGCGGTCAGCTCATGGAAATGGGTCGCGAACAAAGCCCGGCAGCGGTTGGTCTGGTGCAGGTGCTCGATCGTGGCCCAGGCGATCGAGAGGCCGTCGAAGGTGGCTGTGCCGCGGCCGATCTCGTCGAGGATCACGAGTGCGCGCTCGCCCGCCTGATTGAGGATCGCGGCGGTCTCCACCATCTCGACCATGAAGGTCGATCTGCCGCGGGCGAGATCGTCGGCCGCGCCCACGCGCGAGAACAGCCGATCGACGGCGCCGATCTTGGCGCGGCGCGCCGGCACGAAGCTGCCCATCTGTGCCAGGATCGCGATCAGGGCGTTCTGGCGCAGATAGGTCGACTTGCCGGCCATGTTGGGTCCAGTGAGGAGCCAGATGCGGCCCGCGCTCGCGTCCGCCGGCGGCGACAGATCGCAGTCATTGGCGATGAACGGCCCGCCGTCGGCGATGAGCGCCTGCTCCACCACGGGATGGCGGCCGCCCTCGATGATGAAATCGAGCGAGGCATCGGTCTCCGGCCGCACATAGGCGCGCTCGGCCGCGAGCTCGGCGAGGGCGGCCGACACATCGAGGCTCGCCAGCGCCTGCGCGGCACTGGTGATGGCGCCTTGCGCCGCCGTCACCATCGCGGCGAGCCGCTCGAAGCTCTCGAGCTCGATGGCGAGCGCACGCTCGGCGGCGCTGGCGATCTTGACCTCGAGCTCGCCCAGCTCGGTGGTGGTGAAGCGCACCTGCCCGGCCAGCGTCTGGCGATGAATGAAGATCGCGTTCAACGGCGGGCGCAGGAACCTGTCGCCGTTCTGCGCGGTCGCCTCCACGAAATAGCCGAGCACGTTGTTGTGGCGGATCTTGAGCGAGCGCACGCCACTCTCCTCGGCGTAGCGCGCCTGCAGCGCTGCGATCACGCGGCGGGATTCGTCGCGCAGCGCGCGCGCCTCGTCGAGCGCCGGCGCGTAGCCGCCGCGCAGAAAGCCGCCGTCGCGCTTGAGCAGCGGCAGCTCGTCGGCGAGCGCGGCGCCAAGCTCGCGCGCGATCGCCGGATCCGGCTCCGCCAAGGCGGCGGCGACCTGCGCCAGCTCGGCCGGAAGCCCGGCCGTCTGCGCCAGCCTGCCGGCGAGGCTCGCCGCCGCCGCGATTCCGTCCCGGATGGCGGCGAGGTCGCGCGGGCCGCCGCGGCCGACCACCAGCCGCGCCAGCGCGCGCGCGAGATCGGGCGCCGCCTTGAGGCGCGCGCGGGTCTCGCCGCGCGCCGCTGCATCGGCGAGGAAGAAGGCGACCGCATCGTGCCGGCGTCCAATCGCGGCCGGATCGGTGAGCGGCGCGGCCAGCCGCTGCGCCAGCGCCCGCGCGCCCGGCGGCGTCACGGTGCGGTCGATCGCGGCCAACAGCGACCCGCGCGGCTCGCCCGAGAGTGCGCGCGTGAGCTCGAGATTGACCCGCGTCGCCTGGTCGATGGCGAGCGTGCCGCCGGCGCGCTCGCGCACCGGCACCGACAGCGGCGGGCGGCGCCCAAGCTGGGTGCGCTCCACATAGGTGATGCAGGCGGCGGCCGCGGTCAGCTCGAGCCGGGTGAGCGCCCCGAACGCCTGCGTGGTCGACACCGCGAAATAGTCGGCGAGCCGCCGCTCGGCGGTTGAGCCATCGAACACGTCGCGCGGCAGCGGCGTCACCGCCGGCAGCGTACGCAGATAGGGCGCCAGCTCCGCGTCGCCGTAGAGCGCGTCCGACACGATGATCTCGCCGGGCTCGAGCCGGGCGATCTCGGCATTGAGCGCCAGGCGGTCGCATTCGGCGATGCGGAACTCGCCGGTCGAGATGTCGATCCAGGAGATCGCGAAGCGGCTCGTGGCCTCGCCGGCCGACGCGCGCGCCCGCGCGACCGCCAACAGATAGTTATTCTCGCGCGCCTCGAGCAGCGTGTCCTCGGTGAGCGTGCCGGGCGTGACCAGGCGCACCACGTCGCGCCGCACCACGCTCTTGGCGCCGCGCCGCTTCGCCTGCGCCGGGTCCTCGGTCTGCTCGCAGACCGCGACCCGATGGCCGCCCGCGATCAGCCGATGCAGATATTCGTCGGCGCGCTCGATCGGCACCCCGCACATGGGGATGTCGCGCCCGAGATGCTTGCCGCGCTTGGTGAGGACGATGCCGAGTCCGCGCGAAGCGATCTCGGCATCCTCGAAGAACAGCTCGTAGAAGTCCCCCATCCGGTAGAACAACAGGCAGCCCGGATGCGCGGCCTTGATCTCGATATATTGCTCCATCATTGGCGTAATGCGCCCGACTTCGTCGGTCGCGCTGGGCGTGACGCGTGTGTTCACCTCGGCCGGATCGGCCGGGTCGGAGGGCGGCGTGGAGCGGGCGATGTCCATGGCCGCAACGCTAGCAGATGCGGCGCACGGATTCATGCCGCGCGGGCGAATAGCCCACAGCCCATCCGGTCAGGTCGTAGGGCGCAATCGCTTTGTTGCGCCGCTCCGCGAAATTCTATTGCTGCAAAACCTAAGGGTACGGGGCGGGGCGTGATGGACTGGCGCGATAAAGCGATTGCGCCCTACCTGACCAGCTTCACGCCGGTGATCTTCTCCAGCGTCCCGTGATCGATCCGCTCGCGCTCGGCCTTGGGGATGTCGAGGCTGTCGAGGATCTTCAGCGTTTCGCGGATATAGAGCGTGCCCTTTTCGGGATCGAACGGGCAGTCGGACGCGAACACGATCTTGTCGGCCGGATAGAACTCCATGCCGCATTTGGTCGCCGGAATGCCGCCGAAGGCGGCCGTGTCGGCATAGAAGTCGTTCTTGAAGTAGTCGAGCGGGCGCTTCTTGAGGCTCTGGCGCAGCGCCACATAGTCCTCGTCGGTGGTGCGGGTGCCGAGCTGGTCCCAGCCGTTGCCGATGCGGCCCTCCAGCATCGGCACGATGCCGCCGAAATGATGCACGATGATCTTGAGCTTGGTGTATTTGTCGAGCGTCTTGGAGAACACCAGCCGCGCCATGGCGGCGCCGGTCTCGTAGGACCAGCCGAACGCCCACCAGATCTCGTAGAGCGATTTGCTCTCGCTCGGATAATCCCGCACGTCCGCGCCGCGCGCCGGATGCAGCCAGATCGGCTTGCCGAGCTCGTTCATCTTGGCCCAGAACCCTTCGTATTCGGGCAGGTCGATCGGTTTGCCCGCCACGTTGGTATAGATCTGCACCCCGAGCGCGCCGAGCTCCTTGATGGCGCGTTCGGCCTCGCGCGCGCCGGCGTCGG
>DASXXS010000067.1:0-53104 GCA_036502925.1 Xanthobacteraceae bacterium | reverse complement strand
GAGTTTTTCGAGCTACCACAGCGGTGGCGCCAAGGATTACACACCGACTCTCCTCCGTTGACGCAGAGGCCTGGGGCGAGGAACCGAACGCCTGTGTGGACGACAGATGGCCATGAAAATTGGTACGATGATACGCCGCGGGCGCCTATTTGCGACGTTCGGAAACGACGGAAGCCGGCGTGATCGGCCAAGCGGCTTTGGATCGAATTCGCAGATACTTGATCGCCGTCAACGCACCTTGCCGCCGGCGCGGTAACGTGGCGGCCGTGACTGAGGAGTTGGTGTCATCGATATGCCGTCCGCCGGAACGCGCGCACGAGCTGCTGCGCGCCGTGGGCACACGCGGGAGGACCACATGAACAGCCAGGCAGCCGGCGCGTCCGAGGGGTTCAGGACGCCGGGAAGCATGTCGGATGCCATGAGCGCGGCGCTGGTGCGAAACTGGTGGGCGGTAGCCCTTCGCGGCGTTCTCGGCATCGTGGTTGTACTGACCTGGTGGTTCGGCACCTATGCGCTGGTATTCGGCATCGCCCTTCTGGTCGTGGCGTTCAGGCTGCGAGCGCGGCACAATCATCTTGCGCATGCCACAGTCGCACGGAGCACGATATGAGGCGTCACGACAGGGGGCCTGCCGGTATCGCCTGCCGCAGCCGGGAATCGCGGATCGCGCGGCGCAAGCACCGGCCGGGCCGCGTGGACGAAAGAGCTGAACGAACGGACCACCTGGTGGATGAGAGCCTGGAAGAGAGCTTTCCGGCCAGCGATCCACCGAGCTGGACCGTGCTGACCGGGATCGGCGCGCCGAGGTGAAGGGATCCATCGTGAGGACGGTCGACAGGCGCACGGCGAACGATCAGGAGCAGCGTGAGCGCGCGCTTCAGCGAGAGAGCGACTTCCATGCCGTGCTGCTGGCCATGGCCGGGCACGATCTGCGCCAGCCCCTGCAAGTCATGATGAACGCCTACGACTGGCTTTCCCGCCGCCTCGATAGTTCCTCCGAGCAGGAATATCTGCATCGTGGCACGCTTGCGATCACGCAATTGACCAAGCAGCTGGATATTCTGGTCGACGCGCTGCGGCTGCACGAGCGGGCGCCCGACATCGGAGCAACGCCGGTCGCACTCCGGCCCTTGCTCAGCCGTCTGCGCTGCGACCATGAGCAATTGGCAATCCGAAAGGGTCTTATGCTGCGCCTGTGTCCAAGCGAGGCCGCGGTCATGAGCGATCCGGTCCTGTTGGAGGGTATTCTCCGCAATCTCGTTCGCAATGCACTCAAGTATACCAGGCCGGGCGGGCAAATTCTTGTCGGATGCCGTCCGCGCGGGGCGCTGGTGCGCATCGAGGTTCATGATACCGGGGTCGGAATTCCACCCGAGAAGCTTGCAAGGGTCTTCGACGCTTTTCACCGGTTGGATTCGACGCGAGCCGAGGGCCTGGGTTTGGGACTGTTCGTCGTCAGGCGGGCAGTCGACCTGTTAGGGCACCGCATCGAGGTTCGCTCGACGGTCGGCCGCGGTTCATGTTTTTCGATACTTGCCGCGAGCGCGAACGCGGCCAAGGGTAAAGAGCATGGCTCGCTGCGCGGGCTGCATGGCTGCGGCGACGGCGCCGGAGCGGGGCCATTGCGCTTGCCCCATCTTATTGGAGATTCGCATTAATTGCCCGAGTGCGACGTTTTCGTGACCTCCAGCGATCGGACAGCTCTGCGGGGCCGCAACGTACGGTACCCGACTCGTTCACCTTTGCGTTGCAAGTCGCTCCGTGGCAATATTAAGTATGCCGTGCTGGGATAGGGGCTGCACCTGACGACGCGAAGCGGTTCGTGCTGTGTGTGGAGTCTGCTGCGTTCCCGCGGTCGGCATCGAGCCCAATGCGAAGCTTCGCTCGTGTTCGACACAGGAGCGAGCCATGGCCCGGAGAATTACAGAACTTACCTCCGCGAGGGTTGATGCCGCCCGAGGCTGGTTGTCATGCCCGGGATAACGACGCTATCCGATCCCGCGGAATTGCAGCGCTGCGTTCGCGACCTGGTCGCGCTGTCCACGCTGCCGGCGCTCTGGAAGAGCTACGATCCGCAGCAGATCGCCGATAGCGTGGCCGCCGCCCTGGTCTCGATGCTCGACGCGGACTTCGTCTGCGTCACCCTTCCCGGCGGGCGCGATGAGCCGGCGGTCGAAGTCATCCGTACCGGCAGGATGGTTGCCCGCAATTCGTTTGCAACGATCGTCCCAGCCTTGCGTCAGGAATTGTGCGCGCGAATATCCGAGCAGTGCTTCACGGTCGCAGATCCGGCCACGGAAGGCAGGCTGCGCGTTTCCTGCATGCCGATCGGATTCGGCGGCGAGGCTGCTGTCTTTGCTGGCTCTCGCGATCCGGACTTTCCGCGCGAGGTTCAGAAGCTTCTGCTCGGGATCGGAGCAAATGAAGCAACCGTTGCCCTGCAACGTTGGCAGGCCGAGGCGGACCAGCACCGCTTCGTGACGCTGATCGAGCGTTCTTCCGACTTCATCGCCTTTGCCGACTTGGAAGGCCGCCCGCAATTCGTCAACCCCGCCGGGCTGAAGCTTGCCGGGCTGGCCGGAATGGAACAGGCCTCCCGTCTTCACTTTCTCGATTTCATCGCGCCGGATGAGCGGTCGCGAATTCGCGACGAGGTAGGGCTTGCCGTGATGCGAAAGGGCCGCTGGGTTGGCGAGATCAGGCTGCGTCATTTCGAAACCGGCGCGGAGATTCCGGTCCTGGTCGACTGGTTTCGCATCGATAACCCCCGCACCGGACGGCCGATGAATACCGCCACCGTCGGCCGCGATCTGACCGCCCAAAAGCGCGCGGAGGCGCGCTTGCGGAGTCTGGCATACATGCTCGAGCAGCGGGTTTGCGAGCGGACCGGGGAGCTGGCGGAGGCCAACCGGAGACTTCTGGGCGAGATGGTCGAGCGCGAGCGCTCTGACGCCCGGGTGCGGGAGCTGCAATTGGAGTCCTTCCATGCCGCGCGTCTCAATGCGGCCGGGCAGCTAGCCGCCACTTTGGCGCACGAGCTCACCCAGCCCCTGACCGCCGCCACCAATTCCCTCAACGCGGCACGCCGGCTGCTCGCCAGGAACGGCAATCAGGCGAACGCCAAGATAGCCGAGATCATGAGCGAGGCGTCCGAGCAAACATTGCATGCCGGGCAGGTCATTCGGCGGTTGCGCGATTTCGTCGCCCGCGGCGAGACCGAGAAGCGGATCGAAGACCTCGGCGCAATGATCGCCGATGCGAGCGCGCTGGCAATGACCGGCGCCAAGGCGATCGGAGTACAGCTGCGCTTTCGCTTCGATCCGAAGGTTTCCTCCGCATTCCTCGATCGCATCCAGATCCAGCAGGTGCTCATCAATCTCATGCGCAACGGTCTGGAGGCCATGGTCGCAAGCCGCCACCGCGAGCTGGTCGTGGCGACGCGGCTGCTCGATCAGGACACGGTCGAGATCGCGGTCGTGGACAGCGGCCCGGGCCTGCCCGACGAGGTCGCTGATCATTTGTTCGAACCGTTCGTTTCGACCAAGCGTAATGGGATGGGACTCGGCCTCTCCATTTGCCGCGCGATCGTCGAGTCGCACGGCGGCAAGCTTCTGAGCAGTCCGAATCCAGATGGCGGGACGGTCTTCCGCTTCACTGTCGCGGCCGCCCCGAACGAGGGAGAGCTTCGTGCCGGTTGAACGGACTGTTCACGTGGTGGACGACGACGCGGCGGTCCGCCGCTCGCTCGAGCGGCTGTTGGATTCAGCCGGATTGCGCTGGTTTTCCTATGAGACGCCGCAGATGTTTCTTGATGCGGCGCCCGCGCTCGCGCCGGGTTGTGTCATCCTCGACATCAGGATGCCGGAAATGGACGGGCTGCAGCTGCAAGCCCAGCTGATAGAGCACAACGTACCGCTGCCGGTAATCATGGTGACCGGCCAGGGCGACGTGCAAAGTGCGGTGCGGGCGATGAAGGCCGGCGCCGTCGACTTCATCGAGAAGCCTTATGACGACGAAGTCCTGCTCAGGACCATCGAGGCGGCCCTGGCCAGGGTCGGCCGCACCGGGCGTGACGCCGAAACCGCGGAAGCGGTCCGGCGGATTGCAACGCTCACTTCGCGTGAGCGCCAAGTCCTCGATGCGCTGATCGCGGGCCGCCCCAATAAGGTCATTGCGTTCGATCTCGGCATCAGCGTGCGGACGGTGGAAGTGCATCGTGCGCGTATGATGGATCGGCTCGGGGTCCGGCAGCTTGCCGAGGCGGTACGGCTGGCGGTGATCGCGCGATTAGGCGCTTAGTCGCATCGCCGCTGTCAGCGGATATCAAGCGCGGCCCTCCTCGAGGGCACCCCGATCGATGATCCTGACCGTTCGCGTGCCGGACAGCTTGATCGTGCCGCGCTGTTTCAGGTCCGACAACGAACGGCTCACCGTCTCGACTGAGACGGCAAGGTAATCCGCAATGTCGTAGCGCGACACCGGCAGAGCGACCCGGTTGTTGTCGTTGTCGTGCAAGCGTATGGCCATTTCGAGGATGAAGGAGCTGACCTTCTCCAGTGCCGTGATGCGACCGAGGATCAGGAGCTGCGTCTGCAATCGCGACAGCGCCGCAAATGCGATCTGGCGAAGCTCGCGGGCGATTTTCGGGTCGGAATCCGCCAGCGTCTCGATTTGCCGGCGCGGGTAACCGGCGACGACGGTACCTTCGGCCACCGCTTCGACCGTGCTGTCCCACTCCTCGCCGGACGCGAAGCCGAAAAAGTCGCCCGGCAACAGCAGATCGACGATCTGGCGGCGCCCGTCCGGCCGGAGCGCGCATTGCCGCGCGGCGCCCGAAATCACCAGGTACCAATATTCGACCGGCCGGCCCTGGCTGCAGATTTCCTGGCCGCGGTGGAACGGAATGATCGCCGCCAGCGCGTCGAGGTTCACCAATGGATGAGGCCGGTTCGTCAGCAGATGCCGGTAATACGCGATGCCGTTGATTTGGCTGGAAAACGTGCGGGGCTTGACTGCGGTTCTCATGATTGTGCTCCAGTGCGGGCCTTCGCCCCTTCCCCTTGCGCAGAGGCTCGTTCGCGCATTGCACAATTTGAATTTGGGAGATTTCCGTAGCGTAAAACTACGTAAAGACGCCGGAAACGGCACAACCCGGGTGGCTTCTCAATCGTTGGCACCACTCTGCCTGGACGACGCGAACACACGGGAGATAGGCCGCCCGCGGCTCAGGCTGCGGGCCTGACGTGAGCGGCGGCCGGCATCGCAGGTGGCATGCGATGGCGTCGGGCCATGCCGAGCCTGCTGATTCAAACCGGGTGCTTTATCGAAGAATTCGTCATGTTGACAGCCGTCAAGGCGATGGCGCTCGCCGGCGCGTAATCGTTGTCCCTCGCGATCCGGCCACAAGCCATTCAGAACCGAGGGAGTTGAAAGAATGTCCAACGTCTTGCCTCCCGGAACCCGCGCTCCCGGCTTCACGCTGCGGGTAACTCCCGACCAAGATGTTTCTCTGAGCGACTTGGCCGGCAGGCCGGTCATCCTCGCCTTCTATCCGGCCGATTGGAGTCCCGTCTGCGGAGATCAGATGGCGCTCTATAACGAGGTGCTTCCGGAGTTTCACAAGCATGACGCCGAAATCCTGGGCATCTCGGTGGACGGTGCCTGGTGTCACCAGGCTTTTGCCAAGGACCGTCGCTTGCATTTTCCGTTGCTGGCGGATTTCGAGCCCAAGGGCGAGGTCGCAAGAACGTACGGCGCCTATCGGGCAGGGGAGGGCGTTTGCGAACGCGCCCTGTTCGTGATCGACCGCAATGGCATTGTCTTCTGGAGCTATTGCTCGCCTATCGCCGTCAATCCGGGTGCCGACGGCATCCTTGACGCGCTCGAGAGGCTGCCACACGAGGGAAAAACCGTTGAGCAAACTAAAAGTCCCAGTCACGCCGCATGACCATACCAGGGGCCCGGCCAACGCGCCGGTCACGCTTGTCGAGTACGGCGATTACGAGTGTGGGTATTGCGGAGCCGCATACCCGATCGTCAATTTCGTGTGCGAGCACTTCGGTCCGAGGCTGAGGTTCGTCTTCCGGCACTTCCCGCTCAGCCAGGTCCATCCGAATGCCGAGGCGGCGGCCGAAAGCGCGGAATTCGCTGGCGCGCATGGTCGGTTCTGGCAAATGCACGATCGCATTTACGAGAACCAGGACCGCCTGGGGCTGCCGCTCTTGTTCGCCTTGGCCGAGGGCCTGGGACTGTCCGAAACGGACCTGCGCGGTGCCTTGGTGTCCGGCACATATGCCGCCAAAGTTCGCAGCGATTTTCTCGGCGGCGTGCGCAGCGGCGTGAACGGCACGCCGAGTTTCTTCATCAACGGAGAGCGACACGAGGGGACTTACGCGTTCGAGGATCTCGCCGCGGCCATCGAGCTGCACCTTCATGCCAAGGCACCGCTGTGACGACCGGCGCGCCGGTCGTCACAACGGTTTTCGGATGGGCATCCGCGGCAGGGGCCGGCCGGCGCTCTAAAAGACTTCGAAAAATTGATCCCCGTCAGGGTCAACCCGACGGCTTTTGACTGAAGCTGCCGCAACAATGGAGCCGGTGCATGACTGCGTCATCCGACGAGGTGCTGGAGCGGGCCAGGGTGCGCGAGGTGGCGGCCATCTTCCATTCGCGCGCCGCACTCGATGAGGCGAACGACGCGCTGCTGCTGGCCGGCTTCGACCGGAGCGACATCGACTGCCTGGCCGAACTCGATCAAGTCTATGGAGAACTGGGTTCCGTCTATGTGGCCGCCGAGGACTTGGCCGATATCAGCCGCGTCCCGCGGCAGCCGGTGATAGAGCCCGAGGATGTCACCGGCGCCCGGGCAGTGATCGTGGGCATCATTGCCGTGCTCGGTGCCGGCGCGGCGGCGTTCGCGGTTCTGGCCTCCAACGGCGGAATGGCGGCAGCCGTGGTGGCGGCTTTGTCGGCGGCGGCGGTGGTCGGCGGCATCGGCGTCCTGGTAACCGCGCGTCTATTCCGCAGCGAGAGGAACGATTCGCTGGAAGCGGATATGGCGGCGCGCGGCATCATTCTGTGGGTCCGCCTTCGTTCACCTGAGCGCGAGGAAAAAGCGCAACAGATCCTGCGCAACCACGGCGGGCGAGCCATCCGCACCCACGAGATCGAGATCGACAAGCGGTCGCAAGATCTTCCGCTGAGCAAGCTCCGTCCCGATCCGTGGCTGGGCAGCGAGCGCCTCGGCCAACCGTAGAGCGGACAAGACCGGCTGGGAGAAACCCGCCATGCTCGAAAGCCAGCGAATTCAGACGGAGCGCAAGGGGCGGCCCACGTTGCGCATTCCCGACGAAAGGGAGGCAATTATGAATGGCTCTATATCGACGGCTCGCCAACGTGCTCCCCTGGAAAAAGACGCCTGGAAGCAACGAGCCCGCACCCGGGCCGCCGAAAGCCCGCCGGTCGATCCGTTCGCAAACCGGCCTGAATTGAGGCAACCGGAGCCGATCCATGCCCCCACGGGAAGAGCGATCTCGTTTGATCGTTTCCGCCTGTTGCCGGCGCAGCGGCTGCTGTTGTACGCCGACAAGGCCGTTCCGCTCGGCAGCCGCGCGCTGGACATCCTGATCGCCTTGGTTGAACGGTCGGGGGAGTTGCTCGGCAAGGACGAGCTCATGGCCCGCGTTTGGCCGAACACGTTCGTTGAGCCGGCCAATCTTACCGTTCATGTCGCCGCCTTGCGGCGCGCGCTGGGCGACGGCCGCGACGGCAATCGATTCATCGTCAATATTCCCGGCAGGGGATACCAGTTTGTCGCAGCGGTGACAGCGACCGCCGAGGACAGCACTTGGAGGCGGCTTTAGCAATATGAGCCCGATTTGGATCGGTTGGCTGGCGTCGCGCGGCCGGCGGCGCAAACATTTCCGGCACTGGGCCAGCTGACCAGGTGCAAGCAAGGTGAGGACCTGCAGCCCCGCGAATAGGTCGGGAACCAGGAGACCGGCGCCAATTCAGCCCGGCAGCGAAAGATCCGGAAAATTGACGCCCGTCATGGCCTCGATGGGCGCCCTCGCTAGTGTCGAGCGGCGCGCACAGGGAATGCTTGCGCCTTCGAATGCCACTTCGAGTGACGCTTTTTCAAACCCATTCACCTGAACCCGCCCGGAGGCCATCATGAGGTCCGATAGCGAAATTGAACGAGACGTCAAGGAAGAGCTTCAATGGGATCCCGACCTCGACGCGACCGACATCGCCGTGTCGGTGAAGCAGGGCGTTGTCGCGTTGGCCGGGTTCGTCAAGAGCTTCAGCGACAAATACGAAGCGGAAACCGCGGTCAAGCGGGTGGCCGGCGTCGTCGGCGTGGCGAACGACCTCGAAGTTCGCATGCCGAGCGTCGATGAACGGCCTGATCCCGACATCGCGCGCGACGCCGTTGCCGCGATCAAGAGCCAGCTGCCGATCTCATCGGAGCATATCAAAGTGATCGTCAAGAACGGCTGGGTGACGCTGGAAGGCCATATGGAGTGGCAATATCAGAAAAGCACCGCCGAGTTCGCGGTGCGGCGGATAAAAGGCGTTCGCGGCGTCATCAACAATATCATGCTCAAGCCGCAGGTCGAGCCTGCCGACATTCAGCGCAAGATTCAGGCCGCCATCAAGCGCCTTGCCGAGGTCGATGCCAATCGCGTCAGCGTCGAAGCGAACGGGAGCGAGGTCATTCTCAAGGGCACCGTGGGGTCATGGGTCGAACGCGAGGAAGCCGAGCGGGCGGCCTGGGCGGCGCCCGGCGTCACCAAGGTCGAAGATCGAATTGTCGTCAGTCCCTGAGCGCGCGGGGACCTGGTCGGGAGCGCAGGGATCGCCGCGCCGCCGGTGAAACCGTCCAACCGCAAACAGCCGATGGAGGTCTGTCATGAACTTGAGGTCGCTCATCCCGATGCGAGATCGCAGTGGTCTTACGCGCTTCGAGGCAAACCCGTTTGGTTCGCTGCAACGCGAAATCGATCGCCTGTTCGAAGATTTCTCACGCGGCTTGCCCATGGTCGCGACCCAGGCGCTGATGAATATCGTGCCGAGCGTCGACGTGGCCGAGACCGACAAGGAGATCGAGATTACCGCCGAAATGCCCGGTCTCGAGCGCAAGGACATCGAGATTTCGCTCGAGGACGATATGTTGACGATCCGCGGCGAGAAAAAGATCGAAGCCGAGCAGGCCGACAAGAAGGACAAGACCGATAAGAGCGCCAACAACAACAAGAACTACCACCTCAGCGAACGAAGCTACGGCGTGTTCTATCGCGTCCTGCAACTGCCCCCGGGCATCGATCCCTCGACCGTCCAGGCAACGATGGCGAACGGCGTCTTGAAGATCAAGATTCCGAAGCCGGCCAAGGCGCAAGCCAAGAAGATCGAGGTCAAGGAAGCCGCCTGACCAGGCGGCACCGCCGGGACGCGCTCCGGGCCCTCCTCCCCCTTGGTGCGCGTCCCGGCCCATTCATAACGCGTGGCGAAGCGGAGGCGGCTGCTCAGCTTCCGCCGCCTCTTGATCCCGTCGCCGCCGAACGGGATCCGCCGGTCGGGCGCGGCGCGGTCTCGATTCGTGAGCGCCCAGTTTGAGCTTCATTCGGTGCCTCGAGGCACCTTTCCGAAAGGAGATCCATCATGGCCAAGGCAATCGGCATCGATCTCGGAACCACTAATTCGTGCGTTGCCGTGATGGAGGGCAACAAGACGAAGGTGATTGAGAACGCGGAGGGCGCCCGCACCACGCCTTCGATGGTCGCCTTTGCGGAAAACGGCGAGGTCTTGGTCGGGCAGCCGGCCAAGCGGCAAAGCATCACCAATCCGGAGAACACCGTCTTCGCCATCAAGCGCCTGATCGGCCGCCGCTATGACGACCCGATCACGCAGAAGGACAAAGCCATGGTGCCGTACCGGATCGCGCCCGGCCCCAATGGCGACGCCTGGGTCGAAGCGAGAGGCACGAAATACAGCCCGAGCCAGGTCAGCGCCTTCATCTTGCAGAAGATGAGGGAGACTGCCGAGACCTATCTGGGCGGAACGGTCACGCAGGCCGTCATCACGGTGCCGGCCTATTTCAACGATGCGCAGCGCCAGGCCACCAAGGATGCCGGCCGCATCGCCGGCCTGGAGGTCCTTCGCATCATCAATGAGCCGACCGCGGCCGCGCTCGCCTATGGCCTGGAGAAGAAGGGAACCGGCAAGATCGCCGTCTATGACCTGGGCGGCGGCACGTTCGACATCTCCATCCTCGAAGTGGGCGACGGGGTCTTCGAGGTCAAGGCGACCAACGGCGACACCTTTCTTGGCGGCGAGGATTTTGACAAGCGCATCATCGATTACCTGGCCGACGAATTCCGCAAGGAGAACGGCATCGATCTGCGCAAGGATCGCCTGGCGCTGCAGCGCCTCAAGGACGCGGCCGAAAAGGCCAAGATCGAGCTGTCGAGCACCACGCAGACCGAGGTCAATCTTCCGTTCATCACCGCCGACCAGAACGGTCCGAAGCACCTCACCATGAAGCTGAGCCGCTCCAAGCTCGAAGCGCTGGTCGATGATCTGATCCAAAGGACTATCGATCCCTGCAAGGCGGCGCTGCGAGACGCCGGCCTGCAGCCGTCCGAAATCGAGGAGGTTGTGCTGGTCGGCGGGCAAACCCGGATGCCCAAGGTTCAAGAGGTGGTGAAGAGCCTGTTCGGGCGCGAGCCGCACCAGGGCGTCAATCCCGACGAGGTGGTCGCGGTGGGTGCCGCGATTCAAGCCGGTGTTCTGCAAGGCGACGTCAAGGACGTGCTCTTGCTCGACGTGACGCCGCTGTCGCTGGGGATCGAGACCCTCGGTGGCGTCATGACCAAGCTGATGGAACGCAACACCACGATCCCGACCAAGCGCAGCCAAACCTTCTCTACCGCCGAAGACAATCAGACCGCGGTCACCGTCCGCGTGTTCCAAGGCGAGCGGGAGATGGCCGCCGACAACAAGCTGCTCGGCCAGTTCGATCTGATCGGCATTCCGCCGGCTCCGCGCGGCCGGCCGCAGATCGAGGTGACGTTCGACATCGATGCGAACGGGATCGTGAATGTCTCCGCCAAGGACAAGGCGAGCGGCAAAGAGCAGACGATCCGCATCCAGGCGTCGGGCGGGCTCACCGAGGCCGATATCCAACGCATGGTCAAGGAGGCGCAGGCGCACGCCGAAGAGGACAAGCGGCGCAAGGAGCTGGTCGAGGCGCGCAATCAGGCCGATTCCACGATCTACACCATCGAAAAGAGCCTCAAGGAGGCGGAAGCGCGCGCGCCGGCCAGCCTGAAGACCGAGATCGAGCAGGCGGTCTCGGCGCTCAGGGATGCCATCAAGGGCGAGGATGTTCAGCGCATCCACCAGGCGACCGAGCGGCTGAACCAGAGCGCGATGCGTCTGGCCGAAGCGCTCAGTCGTTCGACCGCGCAGGCAGGCGGCGCTGCCGGCGCACAGGCGCAAGGCGACCCCGACGTCGTCGATGCGGAATTCGAGGAAGTCGATCGGGATCGCAAAGCGAGCTGACGGGCGTTCCGGCCGTCGTGCGGCCACAGCAGCGCGCACGCCCCAGGCCGGAAGAGCAGGCGATCGCAAGAGGTGGAAATGCCAGATGGAACGTCGAACGAGAAACGCAACGAAGAGGAATCCGTAAGCGCGCAGGCGCTTGCCGCCGAGAACGCGTCGTTGCGCGATCGCATGCTGCGGGCGCTGGCGGATGCCGAGAACACGCGCCGCCGCGCCGAGCGGATGGCGCAGGATACCAGCAAGTATGCCGTTGCGGATTTTGCCCGCGAGCTGCTCGCGGTCGCCGACAACCTGCGGCGCACCATCGCGGCGGCCGAGCAGCGCGCGCCGGAGCCGGACGGGGACGCGGCGCTGCTCGAGGGTGTGCGCGCAACCGAGCGGGCGCTGATGCATGCGCTCGGGCGTTTCGGGGTGCGGAAGATCGACGCGTTGGGCGTCCCGTTCGATCCGACGCTGCACGAGGCGGTGATCGAGGTGGCCGACGAGTCCCATCCGCCCGGGTCGGTCGTCCAGGTCCTGGAGGACGGCTTCACGATCCATGATCGGCTGCTGCGGCCGGCACGCGTCGCCGTGGCCAAGCGCCGCGCGCGGCCATCGTCATCGCCCGACGACGACGATGCGGCGGCCGGCGAGGGCTTGCAATCTTCTTCCTCTCGCCGTGTGATGTGAGTTCGCGGTCGCGGAGCTTGATCGCGCATCGTAGAGGAGACTGCGTTGGCGGCCGATCCATACCAGACTCTGGGAATCAAGCGGGACGCTTCCCAGGACGAAATCCGGAGCGCCTATCGACGGCTTGCCAAGAAGCTGCATCCGGACCTCAATCCGGGCAACAAGAACGCCGAGGAGGAATTCAAGAGCGTCTCCGCGGCCTACGACCTTCTGGGCGAT
The DNA here is from genome assembly GCA_036502925.1 of Xanthobacteraceae bacterium. GTDB lineage: Bacteria > Pseudomonadota > Alphaproteobacteria > Rhizobiales > Xanthobacteraceae > VAZQ01. The sequence goes on along the minus strand of DASXXS010000067.1, from coordinate 40,654 downwards.
CCGGACAAGCGGGCGCGCTTCGATCGCGGCGAGATCGACGCATCGGGCGCGGAGCGACCGCAGCAGCGATATTATCGCGACTTCGGCGAGGGCGGGCATGCCTACGAGAGCGACGCCGGCTTCGCGGACTTTGCCGGCGCGGACGATATCCTGTCGGAAATCTTCGGGCGCGGCGGGCGCTCCAACCTGCGCATGCGCGGGCAGGATGCCCGCTATCGCCTCGAGCTCGACTTCCTCGATGCGGTCAACGGCGCCAAGCGCCAGCTCACGCTTCCCGACCAATCAACGCTCGATGTGACGATTCCGCCCGGCACGCGCGACGGCCAAGTTCTCCGGCTTCGCGGCAAGGGAGGGCCGGGCATCGGTGGCGGCCCGCCCGGCGATGCGCTGATCGAAGTCGAGGTTCGCCCGCATCCGATTTTCACCCGCAAGGGCGACGACATCCACATTGAGCTTCCGATCTCGCTCAAGGAGGCCGTGCTCGGCGGCAAGGTGAAGGTGCCGACGCCGTCAGGGGCGGTGACCATGACGATACCGAGGTGGGCCAATACCGGCAGGGTGCTTCGTCTGAAAGGCAAAGGTGTGCCGCGCCCGGACGGTAGCCGGGGCGATGAGCACGTCAGCCTGAAGGTGATGCTTCCGCAAACGCCCGACCCCGAGCTCGAGAAGCTCATCGCGCAGTGGCAGCCGGCCGGTGCCGATGCACCACGCCGGGCCATGGGAGTGTGAGGATGGAAACCGAAGAGTTTGCCGCCCATGTGCGGCTCGAGGCCGAGGTGCTGCAGGCGTGGCTGGATGCCGGCTGGCTGCTGCCGCGCCGGGACGGGGCGAAGCGCGATTTCTCCGAGGTCGATCTGGCCCGGGCGCGATTGATCCGGGACCTGGAGCAGCTTGGCGTCAACGACGAAGGAATTCCCGTGATTCTGGATCTGCTCGATCAGCTGCACGGATTGCGACGAACGATGCGCGACATTCTCTCGGCAATTCACGCGCAGCCGGAAGCCATGCGGCGTTGGATCGTCGCCGACCTGCGCGCGGCAGCGCTCGATCGCGCGGACGACGCGGCCGAGCAAGGTTCAGGCGCGGACCAGCAGCAGGACCGCTGATCAATTCCGAAGGGCAAGGAGCCAGGCTTGCATGTTCCCCATTCGCGTCGCGCTCCCTACCCGCTATGCGCCCCTCGTGACGTGGGGCAGGAACCGCTGAAGCGGCAGGCCTGATCGACCCCTCGGAACCGGTTCACCGCCGGCGGAGCAAACATGAAGGAGGTTGCCATGACGATTCGGAAACTCGACAAAACGGAATGGCGCGCGTTCTTTGACGGCCTGTCCAAGCTGCTCGAAGGCAAGCAGGCCGAGATCGAGGTGGCCTCGCTCGCTCTGGGCGACCAGGTGGAGGCGGAGTGGCTGCCCTTGCTCGGGATCACCTATGATCCAAAGGATGACCTCGTCGAAGTGGCGCTCGATGGCGTCGACCACATGATGGCCAAGCCGCGCGAGATTTATGTGGATGAAGGGTTCGCCGGATTGATGAGCATCGAAGTCGTCGATGCGGAAGGCACGCGGGAAATCATAAAATTGCGCGATCCCTTGATGTTGCCAGCCCCGGCAAAGCGCGCAGGTCGTGCTTGAGTAGTCTGCAGGTCGTGCTTGAGTAGTCTAATGCGCGATCAGGAGCGGAGCGGGCGCTTGATGCAAGAGCGCGTAGGTCGCGCCGCCCGCTAGCCACTCGCGCCGGCGCGAATGCCCGTAGCCGCCCATGACGATAAGGCTGGCCTTTCCTGCCATGGGTTGAGCCGCTTTTCACTTTTGCCGGGGCGAGGGTGTTCCGGTCCAGGCATCGCTGAGAGCTCGGTTCGCGGCCACCAGAACGCGGCGGTCGACAGCCGGCCTGGCGATTTGTCGCTTTGGCAAAGCGGTAACGGATGCGTTAGATTGAGGCCATCCAGCAAGCTCGATTCGATTGTGGGATTGGCCAGTGCCTATAAGCGAAAGTGCGCGGACCGCCGCGGCAATTCATCGGAAGCTTCGCGCTATTGCCGCCGTTCTCCTGGATCCGGCCGCAACCGAAAATGAACGAGCCAATGCCCAGGCGCTCAAATTGCGTCTGCAAAAGCGGCTTGGGCAGGAAGCAACGGCGGCATCCGAGGGGACATGGACCGGCATCCTGTTTCGGTTGGGACGCGGCGTCAGGCACATCAAACAGATCAAGCGATCCACCTCGCCGCCCGCACCAAAGGGCGACTGGACGGATAATGCCTTCCGGCTCGGCAGAATGTTTCGAGGCTTGAAGAAGTAGCGCAGACGACGCCAGGGAAGAAATCCACCCTGACGCGGGAGCGCCCGGCGCCCGGTTCCTGGAGAGATCGGATGCCGATCGGGGGCCGAATTCGGAGGCTGATCGAGGGCAGGGCGCGTTCCAAAACCCCTGCTCGCGGTCCGCCGATAGGCCTTCTGAAGCGAAGATTCCCCTGGATTCAGCTGTGATTCGGTGCTTGTTGTTCCTTGCGCACAGGGGGCCTACCAGCTTTAATCCCCGTGTGATTCGGGAAAGGTCATGAGCATGAAGCAAATGTCGAAATCGGAACTCATTCAAACAATTGCCGACCAGCATTCTGGCAGTTTGACGCGAAAGGATGTCAAGGGCATCATCGAGTCGCTTGCGAGCGTTGGCTACAAGGAGCTCAAGAAATCCGGGACCTTCGTGCTGCCGGGCTTCGCAAAGTTTGTCGTCGTCAAAAAGCCTGCCACCAAGGCGCGCAAGGGCATCAATCCATTCACAAAAGAGCCGACAATATTCAAGGCCAAGCCCGCCCGGAAGCTCATCAAGGCGCGCCCGGTCAAGGCCGTCAAAGACGCGGTTTGAGCCAATTCCTCGCATAAGTGCCGATTGAGCAGGGGAGCGCTTCGGCGAAGCGCTCCCTGGTCTGCGCTGGCTTGCTGCCGGCGTCGCCGGCGCCGTCGTTCAGTCCAAAATCTTGGCCGCCGTCGTGCGCCCGAGGCCCTGGCGGGACTGCCGGCTTGGCATCGTCTGCCCGCCCCTTGCCGCCCTAAGGCAGGCGCCCTTGCCTGGGCGGGGAGCGCGATTTGGCCGCGGGCCAACGTTCCCAACGGGTCATAAATCGGTCCGGCAATCGCGGCTATGCCCCCAAGCACGGCCGTGAGCCGTTCGAACCGAAAGGATGAAAATCTTGGGCGTGTTCTGCGCCCGGGAAGGTGGTAATGCTGGCAAATCCTGGGTTGGGATCGTTATATTCGAGGGCGCGTTGATGGCTATGGTCACGGAACCGTCCCAATCCCAATCGCCGCCCGGCCGGCACGCCGACCCGGATTCAGTCTCCAATCCCGTCGCTTCAGGTTCATCGCGGCGCCTGGGCCGATTCGCGCTCATCTCCGCCCTTCTGGCGCTTGGAATTTGGATCATTTGGGATTTCCTGCCCGCATTGGCGTGGGCGGTTGTGGTGGCGATCGCGGTTTGGCCGTTGTTCGAACGAAGCCGGCTGCGCCAATGGAACCGGACCGCCGCTGCTGCGGAAGCTACCCTCCTGATCGGTGTGGTCGTGATCGTGCCGCTCATCGTCCTGGGCATCGAGATCGGACGCGAGGGGGTCGCGACAGTCCAATGGGTCAGAGAAGCCGAGCGGGGGGGCATTGCTGCTCCGGAATGGCTGGCGCAGCTTCCCCTGATCGGCGGCTATGTATCTGATTGGTGGGTGAGCAACCTGAGCGAGCCCCTGGCGGCGGCCAATCTCCTGGGGCGCATCGATCGCAACTGGTTGATCGAATGGACGCGCATTTTGGGCTTCCAGCTCATTCATCGGTTGACGATCCTGATCTTCACGTTTCTGACGCTGTTCTTTCTGTTCCGCGACGGCGATCGCCTGGTCCAGCAGACCTGGAACGTGGTCGATCGCTTTTTCGGGGCGACCGGGACCCGGCTTGGGCCCCAGGTGCTCACCGCCGTTCGTGCCACGGTGAACGGCCTGGTGCTCGTCGGCTTCGGCGAGGGTCTGTTGCTTGGCGTCGCCTACTCGATCAGCGGATTGCCGCGTCCGGTGTTGCTGGGCGCCTTGACGGGAGTGCTCGCCACCGTGCCGTTCGGGGCGCCGCTCATCTTCGGTTTAGGCGCGCTCGTTCTGCTGAGCCAATCGCAGACCGGGGCTGCGATTGCTTTGCTCGTGTTCGGATCGCTTGTCGTGTTTGTGGCGGATCATTTCCTGCGTCCGATCCTGATCGGCGGCGCGGCCAGGCTGCCGTTCCTTTGGGTCCTGCTCGGCATATTCGGCGGATTGGAATCGTTCGGGCTTCTCGGCTTGTTCCTTGGCCCGACCATCATGGCGGTGCTTCTGGCCTTGTGGCGCGATTGGGCAGAACCGGTATCCTAAAGACGATGCAGTTCGGACCATTGATGGCGACCAGCGTGGGAAGCCTGCCGCGGCCGTCCTGGCTCGCCGCGACCGAACGCAGCCGCGTATCCTTTCGCCTCGAGGGCGACGCGCTGCGCGAGGCGCAGGACGACGCCACCCTGCTGGCGCTGCGCGAGCAGGAGGATATCGGCCTCGACATCCTGACCGACGGCGAGCAGCGGCGCGCAAGCTTCGTCTACCACGCCGCCGCGACCTGGCACGGCATCGACATGACGAACCAGCGCGAAAAGGAAACCTACCGCAATCGCAAAAGCCCGCGCATCGTTCCGCGCGTCACCGGCAAGGTGAAGCGGCGCGCGCCAGCCTGCCTGGAGGAGGTGCGGTTCGCCAAGGCGCATACGCAACGGCCGGTGAAGGTGGCGGTGGCCGGGCCGATGACGGTGATCGACAGCACGCTCAACGAATTCTACGAGGACGAAGCCGAGCTTGCCATGGACATCGCCGCTGCCGTCAATACGGAGCTGATCGATTTGCAGGCGGCCGGATGCGACGTGCTCCAGATCGATGAGCCGGCGATGACGCGCTACCACGAAAAGGTCTTCGCCTATGGGGCGCGCGCCCTTGACCGCTGCCTCGAGGGCGTGCGGGTGCCGACCTTCGTCCATCTGTGCTTCGGTTATCCAGGCGGCATGGCGCTGCAGCACCAGTTCGGCTATCCGGAATTGCTCGACGCGCTATTGCAAACCCGTATCGGCGGATTGACCGTGGAATTCGCGCGCAGCGACTTCGATCCTGCCGTCCTCAAGGTCTGCCGCGACCGGTTCGTGATGTTCGGGTGCATCGATCCGGGCGACACGCCGGCCCCGACCGTGGATGCAGTCAAGCAGCGGGTGCGCCAGGCAATCCGGCATCTCGATCCGCGGCGGTTGCTGTTGGCGCCCGATTGCGGGCTGATGACGATCAACCGTTCGCTCGCCCGCGAGAAATTGCGGGTCATGGTCGAGGCGGCCGCGCAATTGCGTCAGGAGCTGTAAGACCGCCTGCTCACTATTCCCTGTTCACTACTCACCAGCTTACGATCGCGGCTGCGGCACGATCCGGATGTAAGGCTTCGGCGATTTCCAGCCCTTCGGGTAGGTCTTCTTGGCGTCGTCGTCGGTCACGGAGCCAGCGATGATGACGTCCTCGCCCTGCTTCCAGTTCACCGGCGTCGCTACCTTGTGCTTTGCGGTGAGTTGCAGCGAATCGATCACGCGCAGCACCTCATCGAAATTGCGGCCCGTGGTCATGGGATAGACCAGGATAAGCTTGATCTTCTTGTCGGGGCCGACGACGAAGACATTGCGAACGGTCTGATTGTCGGCCGCCGTGCGCCTGGCCGGGTCACCGGAGGTGCTGGCCGGAAGCATGCCGTAGAGCTTCGAGACGTTGAAATCGGTATCGCCGATCATCGGGTAATTAGGCGCAAAGCCCTGCGTCTCCTTGATGTCGTTCGCCCACTTGGCGTGGCTCTCGACCGGGTCGACCGAGAGCCCGATGATCTTGACCCCGCGCTTGTCGAACTCGGGCTTGATTTTCGCCATATAGCCGAGCTCGGTGGTGCAAATGGGCGTGAAGTCTTTCGGATGCGAGAACAGGACCGCCCACGAGTTTCCGATCCAATCATGGAAACGGATTTTGCCTTCCGTGGTCTGGGCTTCGAAATCAGGGGCAATATCGCCGATCTGCAGCGCCATGACATTCCTCCGTCGCCTGGGACATTCAACGCATTGATTCCGCGGTTTATATAGTCCCCCGCCGCAGCCGCAACAGTGATCGCAACGAAACGGCAATTGCTGCGGTGACGCCAGGCGGACAGAGCGAAGGCAGTAATGCCGATTGGCGTCCTGAAAGAAAAAAGTTCCGGGTGAAGGGGCGCTGGAGCAAGGGCAGACGACGTGAGGCCTGCTACTGCGTTTCGCGCGCCCCAGGGCTGCGGCGGATTGCCGCAAAAAGTATTCGAAATCAACTAGCTGGAGCGTCCCTGACGATGATCGAATCTTGCAGGTATATGCGTGCCTTCGCGAGATCGGGGTAATGGCCGCGTGCGTTGCCGCAACTTCGCCATGGCCGCGCCCCGACGCAGCCTTGCTCGCGCGCTAACCTTTGTTTCGAACCAAAATCCAAGCTCCTGCGACCAATAGACTCGCAGGGGGGCAGCGAGTTCTCCTGTTGGCGTTCGCAGCCAGACGGGCCCTTGTGGGGGGCGCCGAACAAGACCCCGGAAGGGGTGGGAGAGCACCATGAAGCGTCGCAAACGTCCGGCTGCTACCAATCTCGAGGCCTTGTTGGCGCTGGTTGCCGGCTCCACCATCCTATCCGGGCCGGCCCGAGCGCCTGACGTCATGTTTTCCGACTGGGAAAAGCAGCGCAAATCTGCCGACGTGGATGCGCTGATCCTGGCATGGCTCGCCAGTTACGTGCCGGGTTCGGCACATCGCGGCCGCCTGCATTAGCAGCAGCGCGCCCAGGCCTGCCGCGGCAACAACCAGATCAGGCTTCGTCGGGTCGGCCCTCGAAGGGCTTCGATTGACTTTTTCGTGACAACACCGCAAATGCCTGGGGCCGGCTTGGTCGGGGTCCCCGTAGGGCATGTTCAAGCGAATCCTGATCGCCAATCGCGGCGAGATCGCCTGCCGGATCATCAAAACCGCGCGGCGGTTGGGTATCGAAACGGTCGCGGTCTATTCCGAGGCTGATCGGGACGCGCTCCACGTGGAAATGGCGGACCAGGCGGTGCCGATCGGCCTGCCACCCGCGGCCGAAAGCTATCTTTCGATCGAAAAGATCATCGCGGCTGCCGAGCGCAGCGGGGCAGAGGCCGTGCATCCGGGCTACGGCTTCCTGTCCGAGCGGGAGGCGTTTGCCAAAGCGTTGGCCGAGGCCGGAATCGTCTTCATCGGCCCCAATGCCGGGGCCATCGCCGCCATGGGCGACAAGGTTGCGGCCAAGAAGGCGGCGGCCCAGGCCAAGGTTTCGATCGTGCCGGGCCATCTCGGAATCATCACGGGCGAGAAGGAGGCGGTGCAGATTGCCGATGCCATCGGCTATCCGGTCATGATCAAGGCGTCCGCGGGCGGCGGCGGCAAGGGCATGCGCATCGCGCACGCCGCCGGCGAGGTGGCGGAAGGCTTTGTCCGCGCCCGTTCGGAGGCCAAATCGTCGTTCGGCGATGATCGGGTGTTCATCGAGAAATTCATCACCGATCCGCGCCATGTCGAGATCCAGGTGCTCGGCGACAAGCACGGCAACGTCATCCATCTCGGCGAGCGCGAGTGCTCGATCCAGCGGCGCAATCAAAAAGTGGTGGAGGAGGCGCCAAGCCCGCTCCTCGATGCCGCCACCCGCGCCGCCATGGCCGGGCAGGCGGTCGCGCTGGCCAGGGCCGTGGGCTACGATTCAGCCGGCACCGTCGAGTTCGTCGCCGGACAGGACAGGAGCTTCTATTTCCTGGAAATGAATACGCGGCTCCAGGTCGAGCACCCGGTAACCGAGCTCATCACCGGCATCGATCTCGTCGAGCAGATGATCCGGGTCGCGGCCGGCGAGCAGCTTGCCATCAAGCAGAGCGACGTGAAGCTCGATGGCTGGGCGGTCGAAACCCGCATCTATGCCGAGGATCCCTATCGCGATTTCCTGCCGTCGACCGGACGGCTCAGGCGCTACCGCCCGCCGCCGGAAACGCGCGCGGGCGGCGTCACCGTGCGCAACGATACCGGCGTCACCGAGGGCAGCGAAATCTCGCTCTATTACGATCCGATGATCGCCAAGCTGGTGACCCACGCGCCGACCCGCAAGCAGGCGATCACGGCGCAGGCCGATGCGCTCGACGCCTTTACCATTGATGGCATCCGTCACAACATCCCGTTTCTCTCCGCCTTGATGCAGCATCCGCGTTGGCGGGCGGGAGCGCTGTCCACCGGTTTCATTGCCGAGGAATTTCCCGGCGGCTTTCATCCCATCGTGCCGAACCGGGAAACCGCCAACGTCTTGGCCGCGGTCGCGGCTGCCGTCGATCACGTCTTGGGCGAGCGCAAGCGCCGCATCTCCGGCCAGGCGGCCGGCCGGGCCGTGAACCGCGAGCGGCGGCGCGCCGTGCGGCTGGGCGAGAGCGAGATCTCGCTCGAGATCACGCGTTCCGATTCCGGCACCGGCCGCGACTGGGGTTCGGGCGCGGCCCATTTATCCGCCGGGTTGCCCGACGCTGCGCTGGTGGTGGATGTGCTGGGCGGCGGGGCGGCGCACCATGTCCTGGCCTCGAGCTGGCGGCCGGGCGACCCGGTGTGGCACGGGACGATCGACGGCGAACCGATCTCGGTGCAGGTGCGGCCGGTCCTGAATGGCTTCGACCTGGCGCACCGCGGCATCGAGGTTCGCGCCTATGTGTACACCGAAAGCGAGGCGCAAGCCGTGCGGCTGATGCCGGTGAAGAAGCTTGCGGACAGCGGCAGGGCCCTGCGCTGTCCGATGCCGGGTCTGCTCATCTCCATCGCGGTCGCCGAGGGCCAGGAGGTCAAGGCGGGCGACACGCTGGCCGTTGTGGAAGCCATGAAGATGGAGAATGTGCTGCGCGCGGAACGCGACGGCGTGGTGAAGGCCCTCAAGGCCAAACCCGGCGACAGCCTTGCGGTCGATGCCGTGATCCTGGAATTCGCTTGAGCTGCTCGGGCTTGTTCGCGCCGTCATGACGCTGCATTTCGCCTACGGATCAAATATGAGCCGCGCCCTGATGGGGACGCGCTGCCCGGGCGCCAGGGCGCTGGGGACCGCGACCCTCAGGCACTGGCGGTTCGTGATCGGGGTCGAGGGCCATGGCTCCATCGCGCCCTGGCCGGGCGCGCTCGTGCACGGGGTGCTGTGGTGGGTCGGCGTCCGCGATCTTGCGGCGATCAACGCCTATGAAAACCTCGATTCCGGCCTTTACATTCGCCGCATCGTGCCAGTTCGCTGCGATGCCGGTCTGCTCCCGGCGCTTGTCTATATCCTTCGCCGGCACGGCAAGGGGCGGCCGCGGCCGGCCTATATTCATCTGGTGGTCGAAGCCGCGCGCGATTGGGGACTGCCGGAACCATATATCGGTGCGTTGCGACGCTGGTCGCCATCGGGCTGGCGCGGCACGCGGGCAAAGGACACCGGAGAAATCCGATGAACGCCGCTCCCATCATCCGCCACGTCGTCATCGGCGGCCGCGTGCAGCGGGTCGGTTATCGCGCCTGGGCCGAGCATGTGGCGCTCCAGCGTGGCCTCGAAGGTTGGGTGCGCAATCGCCGCGACGGCACGGTCGAGGCGGTCTTCGCCGGTCCGGCGAGCGTGGTCGAAGGAATGATCGAGGCCTGCCGGCGCGGTCCGCCGGGCGCGCAGGTCGATGCCGTCGATCAGCGCGACGGCAGTCTCGATGAGGTCGCCTTGCGCCGCCGTGGCGAGATGTTCTCGGTGCTGCCGACGGCTTAGAGCAGGGCCTGAAGCTTGTTGGCGACGCATCGGGGCGGGTCGCACGGCATCGCGGAATGCCGCAATTCGGAAATAGCGGCGGCAAGATCGGGCAAGCGGTTGCCGGATCGCCCGTCATATAGTTCTACCGGGACCTTCAGCGCGACGTCGCGTCGTTGCCGGACCATCCAAACTAACATCGATTGCGGGACTGATGAGCAGCCTCGAACGCTTCCAGAACGTCGTCTTGGGCAGCGGAGAGGCCGGCAAGTACATCGCCTGGGAGCTGGCGCGATGGGGGCAACGCGTCGCCGTAGTCGAGAAGGGACTGATCGGCGGTTCATGTCCCAACATTGCCTGCCTGCCCAGTAAGAATGTGATTCACAGCGCCAAGGTTGTCGAGCTCGTTCGCCATGCTGCGACCTTCGGACTGCGCCTTGGCCCCTGGACTCTGGACATGGCCGGCGTGCGCCAACGCAAACGCGAATTGGTCGATGGCCTGATCGCGATCCACAAAGCGCGGTTTGCGGCCGACGGTCTGGAATTCATTCTCGGTGAGGGTCGGTTCGTCGCGCCCGGGACTATCGAAGTTCGGTTGCCGCAGGGCGGGATACGGCATCTCAAGGGCGAGCGCGTCTTTCTCGATCTCGGCACGCGCGCAGCCGTCCCCGATATTCCCGGGCTGAGCGGCGCCGCTCCGCTGACGCACGTCGAGGCGCTCGAGCTCGATCGGCTTCCGGAGCACCTGATCGTGCTCGGCGGCGGCTATGTCGGCCTCGAAATGGCGCAGGCTTTCCGCCGCTTCGGCAGCCGAGTAACCGTGATCGAACAAGCCCCACAGCTCGCGCCCCGCGAGGACCCGGATGTCGCCGACGCGGTCCGCGCGATCTTTGCCGACGACGGCATTGACGTGGTCCTCGAGGCTGCGATCGACACCATCGACGGCCGCTCGGGGGATCAGGTGGGAGTTGGGCTGCGCACGGGCGCCGGCGAACGAAAGATCGACGGAACCGACCTGCTCGTCGCTGCCGGACGCATGCCCAATACGCGCGGCATCGGTCTGGAGGGCGCTGGAGTCGAGCTGGACGTGCGCGGCTACATCAAGGTGAACGAACGCCTGGAGACGACCGCACCTGGGATTTGGGCGATGGGCGAATGTGCCGGGAGCCCGCAATTCACCCACGTCGCATTCGACGACTTCCGGGTGGTGCGCGACAATCTGGCGGGACGTTCGCGGACGACCCGCGATCGACTGATTCCCTACTGCGTGTTCATCGATCCCGAACTGGGGCGAGTCGGGCTCGGGGAAGCGGAAGCGAAGCGCCGCGGGGTTGCGATCCGGGTGGCGCGCCTTCCCATGAGCTCGGTCCTACGCGCCCGAGCCATCGGCGAGACACGCGGTTTCATGAAGGCGCTCATCGACGCGCGCAGCGATCGCATCCTCGGCTTCACGATGCTCGGCTCCGGCGCCGGAGAGGTGATCGCCGCCGTGCAGAGCGCCATGCTGGCCGGCCTTCCATACACCAGACTGCGCGATGCCATTTTGACTCACCCGACGATGGCCGAGGGCATCGGCGTCCTGTTGGCCGGCGTTCCGGCCATGACGGAAACCACGCTTGCCCACGCCGGCGTGGCGAGGGGGTGATGTAGGCGTCTTGTGCTCCATCCACGGAGCGGTCAGTGGCGAGGCAGGTATCTGTCCAGCGCGGTTTGCAGGATTTCCCGCGTTTCCGCTACGAGGGCCTTGGAAAGAAAGATATCGATCACCTCTCCCTCGCTGGTCGTCATTTGCAACAATATGCCGGCCGGCTCCGCCCCGTAAACGTGCATCACCTTCAAAATCGTCTTCATTGAAATGCGATTGTCGGAATCATTGCTCATGGATCCCACCCTAACCTGATTGGTTTCATCAGAGAATTTCCCTGAAAATGCTCAATCGGCCGGCCTCACGGTCGGCCCGAACAGCGGCTCGAACTCCCGCCGCAGTACCGTATCCACCTCGGCCATGGCCAGCGGCCGGCCGAGATCGAGAAGGCTGGTGACGCCGTAGCGCGCGTCGGCGATGCCGCATGGCACGATGCCGTCGAAATGCGAGAGGTCGCAGCCGACATTGAGCGCAATGCCGTGCAGGCTGACCCAGCGCTTCACCCGGATGCCGATGGCGGCGATCTTGTCCTCGTGCTCTGCGCCCTTGTCGGGCCGGCGCACCCAGACGCCGATACGGTCATTGCGTCGCTCGCCGGCGATGTTGAACGCCGCCAAGCTGCGGATGATCCATTCCTCCAGCGTGGTCACGAAGCGCCGAATGTCGGGACCGCGCCGTTTGAGGTCGAGCATCACATAAGCGACCCGCTGGCCGGGACCATGATAGGTGAATTGACCGCCGCGTCCGGCCACATGCACCGGGAAGCGCTCGACGATCAGATCGCCGGGCCGGGCGCTTGTTCCCGCCGTATAGAGCGGCGGGTGCTCGACGAGCCAGACCAACTCGGAGGCGGCGCCATCCGCGATCGCGGCGGCGCGGGCCTCCATGACCGCGAGCGCGCGCGGGTAGGGAACCAGCGCGTCATCCACCCGCCATTCGGCCGCCGCCTGCCCGCGCGCCGGCTTGATCCCGGGCATCAAAGTCCCGGCTGCGTGGGACAAATCCTGGTTCACTTGGCTCGCCTGACTCGCCTGCTCGCCTCAAATATAGTGAGCAATTATCGTGCGTAAATATTGTGCGGTTATCGCGCCGAGCCGGAGCCGGCGGTCCTGCCCGGGAACGTGCGCCGGCCGAAGCCCGGCCGGCGACCGCCGTCATGCCCCGAGGAATTCGCGACATCATCCCGTTCTCACCTCGGGCGCCTTTGGCTGCCTCGTGCGTTGCCGGCCGAACGCAAAGTGAACGCAGGAGACCAGCGTCTCCCGCGTCGGACCCAAATGCAATTGCCTTGTGGGTCACTTCCCCGAGAGGGGAAGGATCAGGCTGCCGCGTGTCGGAGGCGCGGCGGCGCCGGCGCGCCGTTCGCTACGCGCGCGAGTTCAGTGAAACCCCCAAGGCGAGCGCCTTCTGGCGGGTGGCGCCGACAGTTCTCTTGAGCGCGCGGGCAATCTTCGGCGCCGGGGTCTTGTTGCGCGCCATCGTCTTCAAATCCTTCACGTCGCTCTTGGTCCACTCGCGTCGCTTTGCCTTCTTGGCCATGGTGCCTCTCTCCATTCGGTTGCAAAGACCATCACGCTTAACACAATTTGTATGCTGATGTAACAAAAACAATGCTGATGATCGACTCAGGGCCGTCGGAGTCTTGCAGAACTTCCAAAACTGTGCCCCCGATCACTACGTCGAGCCTGTTGGATGATTGATTGTTGAGCTGGCCCCCCTCTTATGCAATGTCATGGGCTCGATTGCAACCCGGCATTCACCTCAAGTGCCCATGAGCGGCAGGGGCCGGCTCCCGCCCGATGTTGTTGTTTGTTTTGATCCGCGCGCGAACCTGGGCGGTGATGGCTGGAATGCGATCGCGAAGAATGGACGCATCTCCGCCATCACGCTGGCAGGGTTTGCCTGGACTTGTCGGGGCAATCAAGCTTGCGCAGCTTGCAGAATTTTTGTTCGCGGTCCGCGCGGTAACGTCATGATTCAGCACTTAATCCCGGCGGTGGTGCGGATATCGGTGCGTTGACCGCACGCCGAGGCAGGTGGATCGCGAAGCCAAGCGCAAGCCATCTCAAGCCATGCTCAGCCGTGCCGCGATGTCGCCGTGCCCGGGCGGGGATACGCCGAGACACGGGCCGCATGCCCGGTCGCCCCTCGCGGCTCGCAATCCGGCCCGCGCCGTTGCGCATCGACCGCTTGGTAACCAAACCGTGATCACATTCGCGGTGTCGCATCAGCGAGCGCGGCGAGCCTTGCGACCAGATTGAATGGCCCACTTGTCCCTGAGGAACCGATTTGTTACATCGGGCGGCTTCAACGCCGGACCGCGCGGCCGGCGCTAACCCATTTGCGGTCGTGGCGGAATTGGTAGACGCACTAGCTTGAGGTGCTAGCGGGGCAACCCGTGGAGGTTCGAGTCCTCTCGACCGCACCAGAACTCCCGAAGGGTGGAACTTCTGAGGAGAATGCCGTTCCGGCGGTTGGCACCGGCGCAGTTCGCCTCTATTGTTCGCCCAGCGTTATGTGCTTGATGCCGAACGGGGGCACCGATGTCCAAGTCGATCTTCGTCTTCGCGCTGGCAATTTTGGCTTGTCGGCCGGCGCTTTCCGCCGACCAGGGCCCGCACATATCGCAGACCGCGCGGCCCATGTTGCCCGCGGAGCGGCACGTGATCGAATTGGTGCGCCCGCCTTACAGCGGCGCCTACATCATCAATGGCACTCAATTCACGGCGACATCGGCGGCGTGCGCGGACTGGAATGCCGGCGACCGGATCACCCTCTTGGCCGGCGACTGGCATGGCCGCTGCGTCGGCGCCGTGTTCTATAATGTGGCGCGGCATAGCGCCTGCCAGATGTGGTGCGGGTGACGGCCGACACGGCCTTAGCGCAGTCCAAGCCTCAGTACGTCCAAGACGCTCGCGGTCGGCTTCGTAACCGTAAATTGGTGGCCAATCGGTCGCGTCCGCGCCGCCCCGCCGCCGGCATCCTTCGGCACGCCCGGAATTCTGCTCAGACCCGGTTTCGGGCTCAACCTCGACGTCGCCACAAGATTTTGTCGAGCGCCCCTGCGCGTGGCGGAGGCCGCAAACGCAGCTGCGGATCTGCGCGGATAATAGATGAAGTCCTGGGCCGCGGGCGTGGGCAGCGATTCGGTCTCCGCCGGTATGGTGAAGCTCACATTGTTCGGCCACGGGGTGCTGCGCGGACGCGGATTCTGGCCAGCGGTTTTCTCGTGCTGCGTCCGTGGTGCCAGATCCATCGCCGCGACCTCGCCGGTCGACGCCGTCACGCCGAAATTCGCCGGGCTCGGCGCGTCGAGGCTGGGCTGCGCGGTTGCGGTGCCCACGGCCAAAACCCGCGGCCAGGACGGCCGCGTGCGGTGCCGCTGCACCCAGTCATCCGTCTCGGCCACGGTTGCGGGCCGGTCCGCGGTCGCCGGAACCACGTGGACGATCTTGTAGCCGCGGGCCTTGAGCTCCGCCAGCAGGGTCGGCAGCGCCAGCGCGGTGGCGGGCTGGATGTCGTGCAGGAGCAGGATGCCTCGGCCGCGGGCTTCGATCCGCTGCAGTGCACGGCGGGTGACCTCTTTGGCGCTGATATGGGTCCAATCGTCGGCGAGGAAATCGAGGCTCCAGGTCGCGTAGCCATGCGCGGCCAGGTATTCCTCCACGGAATCCTGCCGCAGCAAGCCGGGAATGCGGAAGAACGGGGCAATTGCCTTGGGGTCGCCCAGCACCGTCTGCAACGAGGCGAAGCCGTCCTCGATCTCCTTGGCGGCCTCCTGGACCGGCATTTTGGCAAACGTGAAGGGGTGATTTTGGCTGTGGCCGGCGATCGTATGCCCCTCGTTGTATTCGCGCCGCACCACCTGCGGATAACCGAGCGCCATCCGCCCGACCAGGAAGAACGTCGCCTTCACGCATTCCGCAGCCAGCGTATCGAGCACCCGGCTGGTATAAGGCGGGAGCGGGCCGTCATCGAAGGTCAGGACCACTTCGTGGTCATTGAGCGGCAGCGACTCATCATACTGCAAGGTGCCGAGCCGAGGGTGCTCGGCCGGATTGAGGACAATGGTCCGACTGACCCCAAGCGCACCGGGATGGCCCGGACATTCGGCCGCCTCCGCCCACCCCATCCCGATGAGGAAAGGCAGGAAAAGGATTGAGGCAAGGGTGCCGCGCAAGACCATTTGGAACCAACCGTTTCAAGCAGCTTTCGACCAGAACCTCGGTCCCCCGGACACCTTTAGCCGAACAGTATCGAGCGGCAAATTAATGGCACCTTAACCGAACCGGTTGCCCAGAATAAATGACGACTGTGGCCACAATGCCGCAAAACACGTGAAATGTCATAAGGTTCCGGATGTTGGCGCGACCCCATAACGCACTGGCTGAGGCGGGGCGGTTCACCTCCAGAAATTGACTTGGGATAATCGGCACGGCCAGCGTGCCCAGCAGCGCCGAATGAGTCGGCCAAGGGGCGGATCCTTGCTTCGCGGACGATTCATGCAGGTGAATCACTGGCGATTCACTGCTTATTCACCATCCAGCCTTAGCTATGGTGGTTAGTGCTTCGTAACAGTCGGGTATGGCCGGAGTCTCCGTTGGCCAATAATGAGAACACGGTTCCGGCCGAGGGCGAGGGGTCGGCACCGGCGATCGTTCGAGCGGCAGTACCGCTCCCGGCGGCCCCGCCCCGCTCGAATCCGCTGTCCCGTCGCATGGTGCTGCGGACCGGCGGCGAAGCCACGATCCTGCGCATTGTCGTCCTGCTTGCGCTTTTTCTGGTTGCCGCGACGATCGCGTGCCTGTGGCTCGGTTTCGTGGCGGCGCAGGAGGCCGATGATCGTGCCGAGACCGGGCACCATCAGGCGTTGCGCGAGGCAGTCGAGGCGCTGCAAGCGGTCGCTCCCGACCTGTCCGGCGATGACCCGCGGCTCATCCGGATCTTGCAGGAGGCTTCCGGGCTCGAGGGCCTGCGATTCGACGATGGCGTGCCGGACGGCGATCGCGAGGTGCAGACCCTGCTCGATCGCAATGGCCGTATCGTCGGTTGGTTGAACTGGGACCCGCAGCGGTCCGCAACCGCCACCATGAACCGGATTTCCCCGCTTGTTGTCCTGCTCGCGCTTGGTTTCGCTGGCCTGCTGGCGACGGCTCTCTGGCGCTTGCGCCGCCTGGATTCCAGGCTCGCGGGCAGCCAGGAGCAGATCCGCAGGCACCTGCAGGTCGAGCCGGCCACCGGCCCGGAGATCGAGCTCGAAGAGCAGCGGTTCATCAGGCGCGAGCTGGGGCGCGCGCTCGCGGCCGGCGAATTCGATGTCCACTATCAGCCGATCGTGGCGGCGGAGGGCAAAGCGATCATCGGGTTGGAGGCCTTGCTGCGGTGGGATCACCCGACCCGCGGCGCAATCCCGCCCGCGCGGTTCATTCCGATCGCCGAACAGACCGGGATGATAGATCAGCTCGGGGAATTCGTCCTGCGCAGAGCGCTCAGCGATGCGGCGCAATGGCCCAACTGCTACGTCGCGGTCAACTTGTCGCCGGTGCAGGTGCGTGACCGGAAGTTCGTCGACCTGGTGGCTGCGGCTCTGGCGCAAACCGGGATTCCCCCGGCGCGCCTCATGCTCGAGGTGACCGAGGGCGTGCTGATCGAGAATCCGGAAGCGGCCAGGTCATCTCTCGACGATTTGCGCGCGCTCGGGCTCAAGCTCGCGCTCGATGATTTCGGTTCCGGCTACTCGAGCCTCACCTATCTGCAGCGGTTGCCGTTCGACAAGCTCAAGATCGATCGCGGCTTTGTGGCGGCCCTCGAGCATTCGGCCAATGCCGGGGTGATCATCCAGGCCGTTATCACGCTGGGCCGGGCGCTCAATATGTCGATCGTGGTCGAGGGAATCGAAACCGAGGAACAACGCACCCTGGTGCGGCTCGCTGGCTGCGACGAAATGCAGGGCGATCTCTTCGGCAAGCCTGTTCCGCGCGACGAGATCGATCGGATGTTGGCTGGCACGAACACCCCGCGGGCGGGGAGCTCGATGCGTGCCGCCGGATAGGTCATTGGCCTGGCTGGCGATGGCCGACTCGGTCATCGGCCGATCGTCGGCGATGTCCAGGCGTGAGGCAACCGCTTGGCCGATCGAAGGGAATCACCTATGAACGCCATGATGCGAGTCAGACTGAAAGCCGATGGGCGCATTGTCGAAATCCTCGCTGACGGCACCGAGCGGGCGATCGCCGGCGCGCCCGTTACAAGCGCGGCCATTGCAGGCGCGACCGGTGCCGCCAATGCTCGGAGCGGCGGGCAGGGGCACGACGCCGTCTATGCCAAGGGCATCCGGGCGCGGGCCAAATTGACCCAAGCGGAGTTCGCCGCCCGCATCGGGGTGCCGATCGAGACGGTGCGCAATTGGGAGCAGGGCAAACGCTCGCCGCGCGGGCCTGCGCGCGCGCTCCTGAAGATGATCGACCAGGCGCCGCAGGTGGCCTTTGCGGTTCTCCACGCCGCCAAATCCGAGTGACCGGTATTCGAGCCCGGACGTTGCATGATTGCTGGTGCGCCGGGCCCCGCCCTTTGCGAAGGGCGGAATGCCGCTTGCACGCAAATTCCTGGAAAAATGCCGAAAATCCCGCCGGGTCCGGCGGGATCCGTTTCCGGTGGAACGGAAACCCCCTATATGCGGAGTTACGCCGGTCACCGCGGGAACCACGATGCACGTCGTCGAGGCAAAAGGCGCGCGCATTCCGCTCGTAGGTCTGGGCACCTGGGAGCTGCGCGGCCGCGCTTGTGCGCGCATCGTTGGAGAGGCGCTGCGGCTCGGATACCGCCATATCGATACCGCGGAAATGTACGACAACGAACGCGAGGTGGGCGAGGGGCTGCGGGTCTCGGGCGTCGCGCGCGACGAGGTTTTCATCACCACCAAGATATGGCCCTCGCATTTCGCGCCCCACGAGCTGGAACGTGCCGCCAAGGGCAGCCTGGCGCGGCTGCGGCTGTCGGCGGTCGACCTCTTGCTGCTGCACTGGCCGAACCCGCAGATTCCGCTTTCCGAAACGCTGGGCGCCTTGTGCAATGTCAAGCAAGGCGGGCTCACCCGCCACATCGGCGTGTCCAACTTCACGGTTCCGCTCATCGAACAGGCGGTGCGGCTTGCGAGCGAGCCCTTGGTCTGCAACCAGATCGAGATGCATCCCTTTCTCGACCAGTCGAAAGTGACCGCCGCCTGCCGGGCCCAGGGCACGGCGGTCGTCGCCTACAGCCCGATTGCCCGCGGCGGCGCCAGGAACGACGCGGTGCTCGCCCGCATCGGCGCGGCGCACGGCAAGAGCGCCGCCCAGGTCTCGCTGCGCTGGCTGGTGCAGCAGGGCATCGTGGTCATCCCGCGCACCAGCCGGACCGAGCACCTGTCGGAGAATTGCGCGATCTTCGACTTCGCGCTCTCCGCAGCCGAGATGGCTGAAATCCATTCGCTGGCGCATCGCGACGGACGCCTCGTCGACTATGCCTATTCCGGGTCGCCGAAGTGGGACTGAGTCCCGATGCCGCCATCGTGCTGTTCTCGGGCGGCCAGGACTCGACCGTCTGTCTCGCCTGGGCGCTCGAGCGGTTCGCCCGGGTGGAGACCGTCGGCTTCGACTACCGGCAGCGGCACAGGGTCGAGCTCGAGGCGCGCGTGCGGGTACGCGAGCGCTTGATCGCGTTGCGGCCGGCCTGGGCGGAGCGGCTCGGCGAGGATCACCTGGTGCGGCTCGATGCGCTTTCGGCTTTGTCCGACACCGCACTCACGCGCGACATTGCGATTGAGATTGCGCAGGGCGGGCTGCCCACGACATTCGTTCCGGGCCGCAATCTCGTGTTCTTCGCCTTTGCCGGCGCGCTGGCGTACCGCAGGGGCGCCAAACACCTGGTCGCCGGCATGTGCGAGACCGATTATTCCGGCTACCCGGATTGTCGTGACGACACCGTCAAGGCGATGCAGCTCGCGCTCAACCTCGGGATGGACCAAAGGTTCGTGATCCATACGCCGCTGATGTGGATCGACAAGGCGGCGACCTTTGCGCTGGCGCACGACATCGGCGGCGCTGCGTTCATCGATCTGCTGGTGGAAGACACCCACACCTGCTATCTCGGCGACCGCTCGCAGCGGCATGATTGGGGCTATGGCTGCGGCACCTGCCCGGCCTGCCGGTTGCGGGCCGATGGATTTGCCAAATGGAAAACCGAATGGAAAGCCGCGCAATGACACCAGCGCTGTCCGACGCCCTTCGCCACATCACCACCGGCACGATCACGACCATGCTCCTGAAGAAGGGCATTCGACGCTGCTGGATGAGCGGCCCGATGCCGTTGCGAAACGGGCAACGCGTGGTCGGGCCGGCCTTCACGCTGCGTTTCGTGCCGGTGCGGGAAGACCTGGCCACCCCCGAAAGCTGGTCGAAGCCGATCTCGACCCGCGGCGCGATCGAGGAAATGCCGGAGGGTTGCATCGCCGTGGCCGATGCCATGGGGGTTACGACGGCCGGCATTTTCGGCGACATCCTCACCATGCGCATGGTGCGCCGCGGCGTGGCCGCGCTCGTCACCGACGGCGTGGTGCGCGACAAGGTCGGGGTGCTGGCCAGCGCGCTGCCGGTATGGTGCGCCGGCGTCGCGGCGCCGGCCTCGGTCAATGGCCTTACCTTCATCGGCTGGCAGGAACCGATCGGCTGCGGCGGCTGCGCAATCTTTCCGGGCGACATCATCGTTGCCGACGAGGACGGCGCCGTCGTCATTCCGCAGAATCTGGTGGAGTTCGTCGCGAGCGAAGGCGCCGAGCATGAGCGCATGGAGGGCTGGATCGTCAGCGAGGTCGAGCAGGGCGCGCGGCTTCCCGGCCTTTATCCGATGAATGACGAGACCAGGACGCGCTACGAGGCGTGGAAGAAGCAACGCTGATCCATCGCCCGCGAAGACCGCGTGCCGCCGATGTTCTTCGTCCTGTCCAAGGTTCTCGGTTTCTTCGCCATTCCTTCCAATCTGATGATCGCGCTCGGGCTCCTTGGAGTCCTGCTGCTGGCGACCCGCCTGGCGCGCACCGGCAAGCTGCTGACGGTCGCGAGCCTGCTCGCGCTCGCGCTGCTCGGGCTCTCGCCCTTGGGCAATGCGCTCATCATTCCGCTCGAGCAGCGCTTTCCGCCATGGGACGATTCGCGCGGACCGCCCACCGGCATCGTCGTGCTCGGCGGCGCCATCACCCCGGATGTCTCGGCGGCGCGCAACGAGGTCGCGCTCAACGAGGCAGCCGAGCGCGTCACCACCGCAGTCGCGCTGGCGCGGCGTTATCCCGATGCGCGAATCATCTACTCCGGCGGCTCCAGCGCCTTGATCCTTCGCGAAGGGAGCGAGGCGGCGTCGGCGGTGCGCATATTCGAAAGCCTGGGCATCCCGCCCGAGCGGATCGTTGCCGAGGAGCAGTCGCGCAATACCGTGGAAAACGCCGTCTTCTCCTTGCTTCTGGCCATGCCGCGGCCCGGTGAACGCTGGCTGCTGGTCACCTCGGCCTATCATATGCCGCGCGCCATGGGGGTTTTTCGCCAGGCGGGTTTTCCGATCGAAGCCTATCCGGTCGATTGGCGCACGCGCGGGCCGCAGGACACGCTGCGTCCATTCCCGACCTTGAGCGACGGGCTCCTGCGCGCCGATACCGCTGTCCGCGAGTGGGTCGGCCTTCTGGTCTATTGGCTGACCGGCCGATCCGCCGCGCTGTTTCCGGGACCTCCTTGATCCGGCTTGAGGCGGGAGCCGGAATTCGGGATTCGTGGCGCTTGACGGGGCCGGCGCATTGCCTATCGAAGTCGGGGACGAGACCAACCACGATAGGCGATGCGATGGCGCTGTCACTCCTGATCGGCAACAAGAACTATTCGTCCTGGTCGCTGCGGCCATGGATCGCCATGAAGGTCGCCGGCATCCCCTTTGCGGAGCAGGTGATCTCGCTCGACGCCGCCGATTTCAAGGACCGCGTGCGCAAGATTTCCGCCGCCGGCAAGGTTCCGGCGCTCGCCGACGGCGAGACGCAGGTCTGGGAGTCGCTCGCCATCCTGGAATATCTCGCCGAGAGATTTCCGC
This sequence comes from Xanthobacteraceae bacterium, assembly GCA_036502925.1. Classification (GTDB taxonomy): domain Bacteria; phylum Pseudomonadota; class Alphaproteobacteria; order Rhizobiales; family Xanthobacteraceae; genus VAZQ01. The sequence continues at coordinate 19,067 of DASXXS010000067.1, read as the reverse complement.
AGGCCTGCCTGTGGCCGGCTGAACCGGCCGCCCGCGCGCATGCCCGTGCGATCGCAGCCGAGATGCATGCCGGTTTCACGCCGCTGCGCCGGCATTACCCGATGAACGTGCGGCGGCCGGCGCGGCGGCGCGAGCCCACCGCCGAGGTGATGGATGATATCCGCCGCATCGACACCATGTGGACGGATTGCCGCGCCCGCTTCGGCCAGGGGGGGCCGTTCCTGTTCGGCAGCTTCGGGGCTGCCGATGCCATGTACGCTCCGGTGGTCTCCCGCTTTCACACCTATGGGGTCGACGTCGGCCCGCCGGCCCGGGCCTATATGGAGGCGGTGATGGGGCTTCCGGCCTGGGCGCAATGGTGCGCCGCAGCCGCCCAGGAGCCCTGGGTGCTGCCGAGCGACGAGGTCGACTGGCCGGCGGTTCTCCGGGTGTGACCCCTCCCGGTGTGACCTTTTTGCCTGCCGCCTCGCCAAAACTATCGCGGATGTGTATTGATTGCGGCGCGCGAACGAAAAAAAATGCGCGCGTCCCGCCGCAAACCCTAAAATCCACGGGGGCGCGCGGGGAGGGGAGTCATTCTAACCGCGGGATCAATTTCCCTGCTGCCGGAGCTGTCACATGCGATATCGCATTATCGCCCTCTTTTTGGTTGTCCTTTCGCTTCTTGCACCTTCTGGTCTTGCCGGAGCTCAGGAAAGTCCCAAAAATGACGTCAAGGGCTTGTTCCTGTTGAGCGATTACCCGGCCGTCAGCGTTCGGCCCGGTGCGACCTCGACCGTCAACCTGCGCCTGCAGAATTATGATCTTCCGCCCGAGCGGCTCGCGCTCTCGGTCGCGGGTGTGCCCGCCGGCTGGACCGCGACCCTGGTCGGCGGCGGCCAGCCGGTCGCGGCAGCCATGCCGGCGACCAATGCCAGCGTCAGCCTCGAGCTTCGCCTCGACGTGCCGAAGGACGCTCCGGTCGGAACCACAAATCTCACGGTCAGCGCCAAAGGCGGCACCAGCACTATCGATCTGCCGCTCGCGGTCACCCTGGCCAAGGATCTGCCGGCCAAGCTCACGCTGACGCCGCAGCTCCCGGATTTGCGCGGCAATGCCAAGTCGAGCTTCGAGTACCAGCTCTCGATCAAGAACGACAGCGGCAAGAAGCTGACGGTCGCGCTCGCGGCTGAAGCACCGCAGAATTTCGACGCGACCTATACGGAGCAATATGGCAGCCAGGAATTGAGTGCGGTTCCCATCGATGCCGGCCAGTCGAAGGACGTGAAGCTGAAGGTGCGTCCGCCCAGCACGGTCGCCGCCGGCAAGTACAAGGTCACGGCACGGGTGGTGGCGGAAGATGCCAACGTAAGCACCGATCTGGGCCTGGAGGTCAGCGGCCAGCCGAAGATCGATCTATCCGGTCGCGATGGGGTGCTTTCAACGAAAGCGACCGCCGGCCAGGAGACGACCGTTCCGATCGTCCTGACCAATACCGGCGACGCGGCGGCCGACGACATCACCCTTTCAGGCAATGCGCCGACCGGTTGGAAAGTCGCCTTCGAGCCCAAGACCGTGGATAAGATCGCGCCGAACGACACCAAAGAGGTGCAGGCGACGATTACGCCGCCGGAAAAGGCGGTGGCCGGCGATTATCAGGCGACCTTGCGGGCCAATTGGCGCGGCGACTCGGCCGCGTCGAACTTCCGCGTGAGCGTGGCCACATCGAGCCTGTGGGGCATCGTCGGCATCGGCATCATCGGGGCGGCGCTTCTTGTCCTGGTGGGCGCGGTGGCGAGGTTCGGACGGCGATGAGCGAAAACCTCATCGAGGCGAGGAACCTCGTCAAGCGCTACAACGGGACCGCGGTCGTCAAGGGCATCTCGTTCTCGGTGGCGCGCGGCGAGATCTTCGGGCTGCTTGGTCCCAACGGGGCAGGCAAGACCACGACCATCCTGATGCTGCTCGGATTGAGCGACATCACCGAGGGTCAGGCGCGCGTGTGCGGCTACGATCCGGTGCGCGAGCCGCTTTCGGTCAAGCGCCGGGTCGGTTATCTGCCCGACCAGGTCGGATTCTACGACAACCTCAGCGCGGCCGACAATTTGCGCTATACGGCGCGGCTGATCGGCTTGGCACCGCACGAGCGTGAGTCCAAGATCAAGTCATCGCTCGATCATGTCGGCTTGGCGGCGGTGGCCGAGCATCGCGTGTCCACGTTCTCTCGCGGCATGCAGCAGCGGCTGGGTCTCGCCGAAATTCTGATGAAGGAAGCGCAGATCGCGATCCTCGATGAGCCTACCTCGGGGCTCGATCCGCTTGCGACCGTCGAGCTGCTTGAGATCATTCGGAATCTCAAGCGCCACAACGTTAGCGTGCTGCTGTCGTCGCATCTGCTCGATCGCGTTCAGAGCGTGTGTGATCGGGTCGCACTATTCAGCGCCGGCAATATCGTGCTGATGGGGTCGGTGCCCGATCTCCGGCGCCAGGTGCTGGGTGGTAGCTTTCCGGTGGAGCTCGAGGCGCAAGGGGACGGGATTCGCGATCGGCTTGCGGCGCTGCCGGGCGTGCGAAGCGTCGAAGCGATCGGTCCGGATCACTTCCGGATTCTCGCCGACAGGGACGTGCGGGCGGAAGCCGCTGCCGCGGTGGTGACGGCTGGCGGCCGGCTCTATCAAATAACCGACCTGCCGAGTCTCGAAATGATCTACAGCCAGTATTTCCAGAACCAAGCTCGAACGGGAGAGCGCCATGCAGCGTGAAGGCTCGCCCTGGCAGGGCCTTGGGGTTGTTACCCTCAAGGAACTCTCCGACCATCTCACCAGCTGGCGCATGTTGGTGCTCGAGTGGCTGGTCGGGATCACCGCGGTCGTGTCGGTCTACGTGGCCATCCAGCAGATCAGGGAGGGGACGGCCGAAGATCCCTATCTGTTGCTGCGCCTTTTCACCCGCGGCACGCCGTTGCCGTTCGTGGCGCTGCTCTCGTTCCTGGTGCCGCTGGTGTCCATCGGCCTCGGCTTCGATCTGGTCAACAGCGAGCACAATCAACGCACGCTGAGCCGGGTGCTGTCGCAGCCGATCTATCGCGATGCGCTGCTGTTCGGCAAATTCCTCGCCGGACTTGCCACCATCTCGATCAGCCTTGTCGCGCTCTGGCTGCTGCTGATCGGGCTCGGACTGGTCATGCTCGGCATTCCACCAGGTGCCGAAGAGGTGGGCCGGGCATTCGTGTTCCTTCTGGTCACGATTGCTTACGCCGGGGTATGGCTCGCGCTCGCGCTCTTGCTGTCGATCGTGTTCCGCTCCGCCGCGACGGCGGCCCTGGTCGCCCTGGGACTGTGGCTGTTCCTGACGATCCTGTGGCCGCTCATGATGCCATTGATCGCCAATTTCTTTACCCCTTCCGGCGACGTGCTAGCGCTGCTGGATACCCAGCTTATCCTGGGCAGGGTCTCTCCCAGCGCGCTGTTCAATGAGGTGGTGGCGGTCATCCTCGATCCCTCGCTGCGATCGACGCAGCAATCCATGTTCGCCCAGATGGGCTTGATGTTGCTCGAGCGGGGCGCCGTCCCCGGCGCGCCGATACCGCTGCTGCAGAGCGTGCTGGTGGTCTGGGGACAGATCGTAGGGCTGGTCGCCGGCACGATCCTGCTCTTTGTGGCCGGCTATGTCGTGTTTCAGCGACAGGAGGTGCGCGCTTGAATTTGCGGCAAGCGGGTTGCCGGTTGGCCGTAGGTCCTGCGTCGTAGATCGCGACAGAAATGACAAGGGCGGCGCTGGGCGCCGCCCTCGTTCGTTCGGCCGATACGCGGTCACACGTCGATGACGGCCACGATCCTGAGCGTGGCGGGATCCACGATCACAAGCTCTTCATTGACGATGAAGTACCTGTAGCCACGCCACTCCGGGTGGACCTCGACGATGACGTCCGGAACCTCGACGACCCGCACCGTCCGCGGAATGACGGTGCCCTCTCGGATCGAGAAGTCGACCTTGCTGACCCGCGGCGCATTCCTTTCCTTGAACACGGTGTCACGGATCCTCGTGCGCTGCTCGGTGGTGAACGACACGGCGACGTTGCCGCCGCGCCCGCCTTCGCGCGCGCCCTGCTGGGTGGTGGTGCGGTCCGGCTCGCGCTGGGTCTGACCTTGCTGCTCGCGGGTCTGGCCTTGCTGGGTCTGGCCTTGCCGTTCTTGCTCGCGCGGGGCTTGGCCCTGGGTCTGGCTCTTCGACTTGTCTTGTTCACGCTCGGTCTGGCCTTGGGTCTTGCCCTTCAGCTTGTCCTGGTCGCCTTGAGCTTGGGTCTTGCTCTTCAGTTTGTCCTGGTCACCTTGAGCTTGGCCCTTGAGCTTATCTTGGTCGGCTTGGCCTTGGGTCTGGCCCTTGGCCTTGTCCTGGTCGCGTTGCGCCGCACCAGCCGTGCCCGACTTCTCCTTGCCCTCGGCCTGGCCGCGCGGGCTCGATTGGGCATTCCGATTGGGTGCCGATTGCTCCTTGCCCGATTGTCCCTGGATCTGTCCCGGACTGCTGCTTGCGCCTTTTTCCCGGTCGCCGCCTTGGACTGATTGGCCCGCTGCCAGCACGGTACCCGCCAGCAGCGCAGCACTCGACATGATCAAGAGCTTGGTTCTTATCATCGAATCTTCCTCCAGAAGGTTTGCCCGCGCCATTGCCCGCTGCAAATAGAACAAATTGAATCTTGGATTTGTTCCACGCGCTATGTCGCCTGGGGGAACGTGTTGCCAGGGAACAAAACACGCCCGCCCGGCGTTTGCCGAGCGGGCCCAACCAGTATTGCGTGCGATATCGATTTATTGCGGACCGCGCGGGTCAGCGGCGATGTCGCTGCCGGACAAGGACCGGATGCTGTTCAAGGAATTTGGCAGCCTGGACGCCGCACTGAGAATCGAGGCGTCAGCCGGTAATCTTTTTCCAACCGTCGCGCGCCAGTCCGGTCAGCGCGTTCACGTTCTTGCCGACCACATCCCAATTCACCATGGGTTGCGCGCCCGGCGCCGCTGTCTTATCCGCCACATAGGCGCCCCCGACGGTCAGCGCGCCGCCAATGATGATGCCGAGAATCAGACGCATGCGACTTTTCCCATAGGTTATCGTGCCAGTCGCTCGGCCATGAACGCGGCACGCATGTGATTGCCCCCGAAGATCATGCAGATGACCACTATCGCGTTTGCCCGCAAGGATGGCAGGCGCCCGCCGCCTCGGTGCCCATGGATCGCGATTGCAATACTACGCCCCGCGCCGGCCGGCAACGCTGCCGCTTCGACTGCTTGAATGACAGCCTCATTCGAGATTTATCCCCGGACGCGACAAGAGCGCTCCCCCGTGCCGCCGCCGCAAGCGAGATAGCGCCTCAGCACAGCCGTTCAAGCCATTGATTATTAAAGTGTAATTGTCCCTCAAATCCTACCGTCGTTCAGCGCCGGCATGGCTCAACTTTTTTGCGCCGGTCGAGGATTTCGCTGCTATATTTGACGGCCTATATGGCAATTCGGTGATGCATTTGCACAAAGCAAGAAGGTGATCCGGGTGTTTGAGTTCGAGACTTCCATGTTGAAAACGCACAAGTTCCAGATCGGACAGACCGTGTACTTCACGTCACGGCCGATCGGGCATATGGCCGTGAACGATATCTATCGGATCGTGAAGCTGCTTCCTTCCGACGGCGAGGATTATCAATACCGCATCAAGAGCGCCAATGAAGCCTTCGAGCGCGTGGCCAAAGAAAGCCAGCTCGACCGCTATTGATCGCGGGGTGGGGCGCGCAATCGGTTGACGGCAACGGCCGAGGTTCGACACCCGGCGAAATTCCGTCCTGGTGGTGGCGGGAATGGGACCCATGTCCGGTTTTACTGAACGGTGGATAGCGGGCGTCGACCCGACGAGCGGAGCATTGCAGCTGCCGCTGTGGTCGGCGGCGGTCATCGCGGCGCTTTCTGTCGCCTTCGGCGTGTTTGTCCTTCGCCGTGCCGGGCGCGGCGGGTTGGCCGAGGCGCTTTCACTCGCCGGATTGCTGCTGGTCGGCGCAGCGGGGGCGTGGGTGGTCCTGGACGCAACATCTGCGGGCACTCTTGCGGCTCAGCGGCGGGCGCTCGATGCCCGCTTGTTTGAAATGACGGCGCGTGCGGTTGCGCCCGGATCGGCGCTTGCGTGTCTCGACGCGTCCGCCGGCGAGCTGGTCGAGGCGTCCTGCGAGAAGGCACTGTTCGCGACCCCGGAGGCCACCGCCGCTTCGGTCGCTTATGTGGCGGCGCAGCTTTTGCTGCTCGCCGATGGCAGCGAATACGAGCGCCGCAGCGGGGCCAACTATGAATCGGCGCTGCGCGGTCTGCGCCACGCCGTCGAGGCCGACCGGTTCGGCATCGTGGCGCATGTGCTTGCGGAGCGCGAAGACTGCATGGCCGACCGATGCGACAGCTTCCGACTGCTGCGCGACACGCGCCAGGTGAGCGACAATCTGCGCGGGCGCAAATACGATTCCAACGTCACGCGCCACGCCAGCGAGTGGCTGCAGTCGGCGCTTTCTTCGATGGCGGCCAACTCAGGTCCGGCGTCGCTCCCGCCGCCGGCCGCGCCGCTGCCGACGCCACCACGGAACTCAGCGGCCGTGGCTTCGGCCAAGGCCGCACCCAACGGCCTCTACTTTCCCTCCTCCGCCTCGATTCCCGCGGTGAGCATCATGAGTGCCGAACCGACCGGGCCGCCCCAACAGGCCGCCCCGGCCGAAGCCTCCGGCAAGGCGCCGGCGCCCGCGGCGCGCAAGCCGGCCCCGCCGGCCCAGCAGGCGCGGCGACCTCTCAATCCTGCTGCGCCGGGGCGACCAGCACCCGCCCCGGAATCGGCCGACCCATGATTCGCATCCCCTGATTTCTCATCGTGGCGCTTCATCTCATCAAGCTCTGCGTCGGCTGCGATTCGGTAAAGGATCTGGAGGACTGGATCCGCGCGCGGCTGAAGGACCGTAAGCGGCGCGGTCTGGCGCGCGAGCACTTGCATACGACCCGCATGGTGCCCAAGCGCGCCGCCGAGCTCACGGATGGTGGTTCGCTCTATTGGGTCATCCGCGGCGAGGTCGCGTGCCGGCAGCGGATCCTCGCCGTCCGCCCGTTCATGGACAAGGAGGGCGTCGGCCGCTGCCGCTTGGCGCTCGATCCAAAGTTGACGCTGGTCGAGCCGCGCCCATGGCGGGCCTTCCAGGGCTGGCGCTACCTGGCGGCCAACGATGCGCCGCGCGATCTCGACCGGGCCGCCCCTGGCGCCAAAATGATGCCGGAAGCGTTGCGGCGGGAGCTGCGCGAGCTTGGCCTGTTGTGACGCGCGGCATCCGGATGCCGGCCGGCGGCGCTGCTCCATTGCGGCGGCTTATTGCCCCCATTTGGCGAAGGCTTCATTGAAGGCTCGTTCGCCGGAGGCGCCTTTTTCGATGGCGAGCCTGTAGGCCGCGCCGTTCGCGAAGATGATGGTGAGTTCGAGCCAGTTCTGCGTCCGCAGGCGCTCCACATTTTGCCCGACGACGTCCTTCATTCCCAGGAGTCCGAACATGAACTGGCCGGGCGCGAAATTGATGGTGGTTCCGACCAGCGACTCGCTGGCACCGGTCCCTGTCGCCTTCATGCCGATGTTGGAGATTCGCGAAATTCCGCCGAACGGCATTTCCTCCGGCTTTGCAAATCCCAGCTCGAGGAGATGACTCATGCTCCCGCCCGCCTCCCCGACGTGGCTGAGCTTCATCGTCAGCGCGATGTGCGGTTCCGGAATCTCCGCGTCGAGCGTTACCAGCATGTCCGATTTGCCGGCGGGACCAATGGGCTCCGTGCGGGTCCGCCAAACGGCGGTGCCCTCGACTGGCTTCGCCGTCCCACCCGATTGATCCGCTTCGTAGAGAATCGCCCGCTCCGATCGGGGGGTGGCGCGGCCCGGCCCTTGCGGCTGCCAGGGCAGATCGATGGCACCGATCAGATAGGCATATCCCAGAGCCCCGGCGCCGACCACGATGGCGGCAGCCAGCATGTAGAGGGCAGCCATCTTCGCAAGCGAGCCGAACTTTCGCTCCTCTCCATTCCAGCTTGGCTCGTCCTCCTGCACGATTTCCGGCGCAGGCTCGAGCGGCCGGCCGGGGGATTTTCTGTTGGCGTCCTCATCGGCCGCATCGTCCCAGCGTCGCCTTGCCGCAGGCTTTGCCTCCCACTGCGGCTCGCGCTTTGCGTCGTTGGCGGCCGCGCGTTCGGCCTCGTTCGCCGGCGCCTGGGGAAATTCGCGCCTGAGCGCGCGCGCCTTCTCGCGGGCGGAATTGGGCCACGCTGTTGCGGCCGGCTGGCGCGGCGGGCCGCGAGCGAGTTCAACGCCATTATCCGGAAACTCGATGCGGCGGATGGCGTCCCGGAAGGCCTGCTCCTCCCTGGCGATATCCGCATCGGAGCAGGGAGAGCCTGAGGAAGCCAGGCGTTCGAGCAGGGCCTTGTGCTCGTGATCATAGATCACGCCGCGCGCCGCGTAGGCGTCGCGTTCGAGCGACTCGACGGCGCGCGACAGCAATGTGTAGTAGTCGATCCTCTGCACCATTGCACCGGCGACCCGCGCGGCTAATCTGCCACTGGCGTTTTGTTGTACATACCCTCACACCCCGACATTGTCGATCAGTCGCGTGTGGCCGAGGCGGGCCGCGACCAGCAGGCGGATGGGGCCGTCCTGCGCCGATCCGATCGGGCGCAAGGTGTCGGCGTTCCGCGCTTCCAGATAGTCGAGAGCGAAGCCCGCGCGCTCGATCGCCGCGCGGCCCTGCGCGATCACCGGGGCCAGCTCGGCGCCGCCTGCGATCTTCTCGGCGCAGCCCTTGAGCACCCGATAAAGCGTCGGGGCGACCGTGCGCTCGGCCGCGGACAGATAGGCGTTGCGCGAGGACATGGCGAGACCGTCGCTCGCGCGCACGATCGGCGCTCCCAGGATCTCGATCGGCAGGTCGAGGTCGGTCGCGAGCGACGTGATGACCTTGAGCTGCTGGTAGTCCTTCTCGCCGAAGATCGCGATATCCGGCCGGCATTGCAGGAAAAGCTTGGTGACGACGGTCGCAACCCCGGCGAAGAAGTGCGGCCGGAATTTGTCTTCGAGATCGACGCTCGCGGGTCCTCCCGGCACGATCCGGGTGGCGAAGCCCGGCGGGTACATGGTTTCGCTCGCCGGCACCCAAGCCAGGTCGGCGCCCGACCCGGCGAGCGCGGCCAAGTCGGCGTCGAGGTCGCGCGGATAGGATGCCAGATCTTCGGTCGGCGCGAACTGGGCCGGGTTGACGAAGATCGAGACGATCACCTTGCGCCTGCGCTGGCGCGCCAGGCGCACCAGCGAAAGATGACCTTGGTGCAGTGCGCCCATGGTCGGCACCAAGGCGATCGTCTGATCCGTCTGACGAAGACGCGCCACCGCCCGACGCAGCGCCGGTAGGGTGCGCACGACGTGCGGTTGCCGGGCCATGGTGCGGGCCGCCTGACGATGATGGGGCGCGGAACTTAGAGCATTCGGGCTCCGGCGTTAATGGCTAACCCGCCGATCCGCGGCGGAGCGGCGCTCGCCGCAGGCATTGCGCCCGGCCGCGGATAACGCCACCTTAAGGGGGATCAACGGGTGCCTGCTCATGGCGCAAGACCGCAGCGACCGGACTCCGGCCCCGGCGAGCCGGGGCGGTGAACCGATTGACGCATCCTCGCGCGCGGATATCGACGCTTTTCTCGCCCAGGTCCGCACGCTTTCGCCCCGCACCGAGCCGGGCAAGCGAGGCCGGCTGATTTTTGCGCTCGACGCCACCATGAGCCGGCAGCCGACCTGGGACACCGCCTGCCGGCTGCAGGCCGACATGTTTCGCGAAGCCGCCTCGATCGGCGGCCTCGATATTCAGCTTGCCTACTACCGCGGCTTGACCGAGTGCCGGGTCTCCGCCTGGGTCGGCCAGGCGCAACGGCTGGCACAGCTGATGTCGGCAATCGATTGCCGCGGCGGTCGCACCCAGATCGGCAAGATCATCGCCCATGCCGCCCGCGAGACCCGCAAAACCAGGGTGCAGGCGCTGGTCTTCGTGGGCGACGCCATGGAAGAGAGTCTGGACGATCTGTGTCATGCCGCCGGCGAGCTCGGCCTTCTGTCCGTGCCCGCCTTCGTGTTTCAGGAGGGCGGCGATCCGGTGGCCGAGCAGGCCTTTCGCGAGATCGCCCGCCTCACGCGCGGCGCCTATTGCCGCTTCGATCCCGGCGCCGCCCATGAGCTCGCCGCCCTGTTGCGCGCGGCCGCCGTCTATGCGGCGGGCGGAATGAGCGCGCTTGCGGATCTGTCGGCCCGCCGCGATGCCGGCGCGATCAAGCTGATTCAGCAGATGAGATAAAGATGCCTGAAATCATCTTCGGCATCCTGGTCCTGGCACTGCTGTTATGGGCGAGCAACGCCTTTGCCAGCGTCGACCCGCGCAAGCTGGCCCCGGTGGTGAAATTCGCCGGCGGATTTGGTGCGCTCGGCGGGGCGGCGTTCCTGGCGGCGCGCGGGCAGTTCCAGCTGGCGGTCCCGCTCGGCTTTGCCGGATTGGGGCTGCTGGGCTGGCTGCCGCGGAGTTTCGTCGGCTTCGGCGCGCGCACGCAAAAGAGTCCCGGACAGGCGTCGCGGGTGCGTTCCGCCTTCGTGGAAATGGAGCTCGATCACGATACCGGGGCGATGCGCGGACGCATTCTCGCCGGCCGGCACGAAGGCGTCACTCTCGACGCCCTCGATGTCGCCACCGTGGTCGGCTTCCTGCCCGAGATCGACGAGGAAAGCCGCGCGCTACTGGTCGCGTATCTGGACCGCCGGGAGCCCCGTTGGCGTGAAGACGCTAAGGGTGACACGGCAGCGGGGCACGGCAGCCCGCGCTGGAGCGGCAAAATGACTGAAGAGGAGGCCTATCAGATCCTTGGCGTGCAGCCGGGGGCGAGCGCCGCGGAGATCGGGCAGGCCCACCGCATGCTCATGAAGAAACTCCATCCCGACCAAGGGGGCTCGACGTATCTCGCGGCCCGAGTCAATGAGGCCAAGGACGTTCTTCTCCGCCGCCATCGCTGATCACTCCTCAACCAACTCTACACACTTGCACTTCGCACACGCAGCGACTCTGGACTCCGATGCGGCAGCCTGTTATGAACACCATCAGTTTTTGATGGTCATGCAGGCAACGTCGTTGTGCTTGAGATAGTTGCAGGCTGCTTCCGCCTGCTCCTTGCCGAGCCCGGCGAAGCGGGCGCGGTACCAGATGGAATCGCCTTTGCTCACCGTCTCGGTGAAAGCATCGGCGCTGGCCAGAAACCGTGATGCCCTGGTTTGCACGGCGCTCAGGCGCTGCTTGGCTTCGCCCTCTGCCGCGAAGGCGCCGACCTGGATCATCCAGCCGACGTGAGCCTGGGTCTGGGGCGCTGCGGGCGCCGAATTGTGGGCCGCTGCGGGCGTGACCGGCGCGGCGATGGGCGGCGGCGCGGCGGCTGCTGCCGGCACCGGTTCCGCGACCGATGCGGTGGTGATGTGTGAGGGCAGGCCTGCGATGGGGCCCGGGCGCGTCCCCGGCGGCGGAAACGGCAGGACCGCGGTCTTCACAGGTGCCGGCGCGGGGGCCTGCGTGGGTGCCGGTGCGGCGACTTGCGCTGGCGGCTCGGCCGGCGCCGCCAGCTGGAGCGCTGCCAGCGAGGCGGTCTGAACCGCGCTTCCCGGCTTCACCATGACGGTCTTGACCGGAACCGGATGGATCGGATCTTCGGAGCCGACCGCGGGGGCGGCGCGCGGCGCCGGGACCGCGCTGGTCGCCGCCCAACGCGGAACCTCGACCGTCGTTGCGGCACCGGAGTCGGGCTTCGGCGTCACCGCGACCGTCACGCTGCTGGTGGAGGCGAGCGCATAGGATGCGGGAGACGCTTTGGTTTCCGGTTGGGTCGGGCGCTTGCCTTCGGGTTTGGCGGCGCCCGGCGTGAGCGGCACGCCGGCGGCCGAGGCCACCGCAGAGATCGGAGCGGATTTGGCTGCCGGCCTGGTCTCGGGCCTGGATTCGGCCTCGGCGACGACCGGCGCGGTGTGCTGCACCGCCGCCTCCGCGATGTGGTCGTGGATCAGCTCGCGCATGCGGCTGTCACGGCTGCCGGCGCTGCTGCCGCCGAAAACGACGGCGACCAGGTAACGATTGTCGCGATGCACCGAGGTCACGATGTTGAAGCCGGAGGCGCTGATATAGCCGGTCTTGATGCCGTCGACGCCCTCGACGCTGCCGAGCAGGCGGTTGTGGTTGCCGATCGACTCGCCGCGGAATTCGAACGAGCGGGTCGAGAAATATTTGTAGTAGCGCGGAAAGCGTTCCTGGATGGCGCGGCCCAAAAGCGCCTGGTCGCGCGCCGTGGTGATTTGCTCGCCGTCCGGCAGGCCCGACGCATTCCGATAGACCGTATGCGCCATGCCGAGCGCCTGCGCCTTGCGGGTCATGAGTTTGGCGAAGGTTTCCTCGTCGCCGGCGACGTTTTCCGCCACAACCACCGCCGCATCATTCGCCGAGCGGGTCACGATGCCCTTGATGGCGTCCTCGACCTTGATGCTCTGGCCGTCCCGCAGGCCAAGCTTGGTCGGGGCCTGAATGGCGGCGTGCTCGGAAACCTCGAGCGAGCTGTCAAGCTTGAGCTTGCCGGCCTCCAGCTGCTCGAACAAGAGATAGAGCGTCATGATCTTGGTGAGCGAGGCTGGATGACGCAGTGCGTCCGGGTTGGAGGCATGCAGGATCGCCCCCGAATTGCCATCCACCACGATATCCGAATAACGCGGCTCTTCGCTGACGGCCTCGCTTTTGGCGACCTCCGCGGGCTCCACATGCTTGCGGCGGCCGCGGGCGTCGGACGCCTCGCTCGAGACCGCAAGGATGGACGTCACCGCGACAAGGCTGAAGATTCCCCAGCGGAGCCCGCTCAGGGCTCCGACACCCCTAGGCAACATGCGTCCCCCGTTCTTCGTGCCGCTCGAGCGCTCCCGGCCGAGCACCGACCCCTGTCCAGTTCCCTGGCCTCGCAAAGGACGTGCCAAAAAAGGCAAAATTCGGAATGCCTTGGGGCTTTTGTCCAGCGGTCGCGCCGAGCCTTGGCCTCTCGGCGCGGCAAGCAACGCTAGAAGGGGGCGATTGCCAAAGGGTTAACCCGCAAGTTCCCCGCGATCGAGGCTATATTGCGGCGCAAAAATGGAGGTTGACTTTTTGTGCAGTGCAATATAAATACCAGGCTGTGTTGGTGGGCATTCGACGCGGGATTTCGCCGCAGACAGCCGGCCGGGCCGGAAAGGCAGAAACATCATGAAGAGCTTTGAGGATGTGCAAAAGTTCGGCAAGGACCATGCCGATGCGACCATGAAGTCTTGGGGCGCTCTCACCAAGAGCGTGCAGGCGATTGCCGTCGAAATGGCCGACTACTCGAAAAAGGCGTTCGAAGACGGCGCCGCGGCGACCGAGAAGCTGATGGGCGCAAAGTCGCTCGAAACCGCCGTCGAAGTGCAGAGCGATTATTGCAAGACCGCCTACGAGGCTTTTGTGTCGCAGACCGCCAAGCTCGGGGAACTCTATTCCGATCTGGCGCAGGAGGCCTATAAGCCCTTCGAAAGCTACGTGAGCAAGGCCGCGGTCGCGAAGTAACCACGCGAGCTCTTCACGTTGACGTGTTGAGAAGCCCGGCCATCGGTCGGGCTTTTTCCATGCGGTGAGGGGCCGAACATTTCGGTCTGCCGCGAATTGTCCGCAATGAGTCGCGATCCTTTGCGCCGGTTGCGCAGGCTTGACCCCGGAATGCACCGATCGGCCGGGGTAGCGTCAGGCCATCTGGAACGGTCCGCGTGCGATCCCTATGATAAAGAATCGAGCGATCCACACTTTACCCCGCGTCCGAGGACAGCCGGCCCGTCGATAAGCCATGAGACCGAGAATTTGCGATAGGATGGCGGCAACAAGCGCGATGCCGCTTGCGCCCCATCTGGGTGACGACGAGCGAAAGCGCCGGGGCGACGCCGGGGCCCCCGGAACCTCGGTCATCAGCAAGACCAAGCCGCAGACCAAGCGGCCGAGCCTCTATCGGGTGCTCTTGCTCAACGACGACTACACCCCGATGGAGTTCGTGGTGCACGTGCTGGAGCGGTTTTTCAATAAGAACCAGGAAGCCGCGTACCGCATCATGATGCATGTGCACCAGCACGGTATCGGGGAATGCGGCATCTATACCTACGAGGTGGCGGAGACCAAGGTGACGCAGGTTATGGACTTTGCCCGCAAACACCAGCATCCTCTGCAATGCGTCATGGAGAAGAAGTAGCATTGGAATAGAACTAGCCTAGGAAAAGAAGTAGCCTTGGAAAAGAAGTAGCGCAGGGCCCATATAAGGACGACACACGAGAACCCCATAATGCCCACTTTTTCGCGCAGCCTAGAGCAATCCCTCCACCGGGCCTTGGCGCTTGCCAATGAACGGCACCATGAATATGCCACGCTCGAGCACCTCCTGCTCGCGCTGATCGACGACCAGGATGCCGCCGCGGTGATGCGGGCCTGCAATGTCGACCTCGACAAGCTGCGCCGCAGCCTCACCGCCTACCTCGAATCGGAGCTGGAGAACCTGGTCAGCGACGGCAACGAGGATTCCAAGCCCACCGCCGGCTTCCAGCGCGTCATCCAGCGCGCCGTGATCCACGTCCAGTCGTCCGGCCGCGAGGAGGTGACCGGGGCCAACGTGCTGGTGGCCGTCTTCGCCGAGCGCGAGAGCCACGCCGCCTATTTCCTGCAGGAGCAGGATATGACCCGCTATGACGCGGTCAATTATATCAGCCATGGCATCGCCAAACGGCCCGGCATGTCGGAATCGCGGCCCGTGCGCGGGGTCGACGAGGAAACCGACACCAAGACCGGCGACGAGCCCAAGAAGAAGGGCGATGCGCTGGATGCCTATTGCATCAACCTCAACAAGAAGGCGCGCGAGGGCAAGATCGATCCGCTGATCGGCCGCGAGGCCGAGATCAGCCGCACCATCCAGGTGCTGTGCCGCCGACAGAAGAACAACCCGCTCTTTGTCGGCGACGCCGGCGTCGGCAAGACCGCGATCGCGGAAGGCCTGGCGCGCCGCATCGTGCACGGCGAGGTGCCCGACGTGCTCAAGGGCGCGACCGTGTTCGCCCTCGACATGGGGACGCTGCTCGCCGGCACCCGCTACCGCGGCGATTTCGAGGAGCGGCTCAAACAGGTGATCAAGGAGCTCGAAGCCTATCCGGGCGCCATCATGTTCATCGACGAGATCCACACCGTGATCGGCGCCGGCGCCACCTCGGGCGGTGCCATGGATGCCTCCAACCTGCTCAAGCCGGCGCTCGCCTCCGGCACGGTGCGCTGCATCGGCTCGACCACCTACAAGGAATACCGGCAGTATTTCGAGAAGGATCGGGCGCTGGTGCGCCGGTTCCAGAAGATCGACATCAACGAGCCGTCGGTCGAGGACGCGATCAGCATCCTCAAGGGGCTCAAGCCGTATTTCGAGGATTACCACAAGCTCAAATATACGGGCGAGGCGATCAAGGCGGCGGTGGAGCTGTCCGCCCGCTACATCCATGACCGCAAGCTGCCCGACAAGGCGATCGACGTGATCGACGAGTCCGGCGCCGCC
Organism: Xanthobacteraceae bacterium; assembly: GCA_036502925.1. GTDB lineage: Bacteria > Pseudomonadota > Alphaproteobacteria > Rhizobiales > Xanthobacteraceae > VAZQ01. The sequence continues at coordinate 3,402 of DASXXS010000067.1, read as the reverse complement.
CAGATGCTGCTGCCCGAGAGCCGACGCAAGAAGACCATCGGCCTCAAGGAGATCGAGACCACCATCGCCACCATGGCGCGAATTCCGCCCAAGACCGTGTCCAAGGATGACGCGGCCGTGCTCCAGCACCTCGAGCAGACGCTCAAGACCGTGGTCTACGGCCAGGACAAGGCGATCTCGGCGCTTTCGGCCTCGATCAAGCTCGCCCGCGCCGGCTTGCGCGAGCCGGAGAAGCCGATCGGCTGCTATCTGTTCTCGGGTCCGACCGGCGTCGGCAAGACCGAGGTCGCCAAGCAGCTGGCCGCCTCGCTTGGCGTCGAGCTGATCCGCTTCGACATGTCCGAATACATGGAACGGCACACCGTCTCCCGCCTGATCGGCGCTCCGCCCGGCTATGTGGGCTTCGACCAGGGCGGGCTGTTGACCGACGGCGTCGACCAGCATCCCCATTGCGTGCTTCTGCTTGACGAGATCGAGAAGGCGCATCCCGATCTGTTCAACGTGCTGCTGCAGATCATGGATCATGGCAAGCTGACCGACCATAACGGCAAGCAGGTCGATTTCCGCAACGTGATCCTGATCATGACCACCAATGCGGGCGCCGCCGACCTGGCGCGGCAGGCCTACGGCTTCACCCGGATCAAGCGCGAGGGCGACGACACCGAGGCGATCAATCGCATGTTCGCGCCAGAGTTCCGCAACCGCCTGGACGCCATCATCACCTTCGCGCATCTCAGCCCCGAGATCATCGCCCAGGTGGTGGAAAAGTTCGTCCTGCAGCTCGAAGCGCAATTGAGCGACCGCGACGTCACCATCGAGCTGTCGGAAGAGGCCGCCAAGTGGCTGATCGAGCACGGCTACGACGAGCACATGGGCGCCCGGCCGATGGCCCGCACCATCCAGGAAAATATCAAGAAGCCGCTCGCCGACGAGGTCCTGTTCGGCAAGCTCAAGGCCGGCGGCCATGTGCGGGTGATCGTGGTTGCGGACGCGGAGACCGGCGCCAGGAAGCTCGGCTTCGAATATCTCGAGGGGCCGGTGACGCCCAAGCCGGAGAAGATCCCGCAGCCCCACGCCAAGCCCAAGCGCCGTCCCGGCTCGCCGCGGCGCAGCAAGTCGTCCGGCCCCAGGGGCGGCGACGACCGGCCGCCTCATCGCGGCTCGGTGCCGAAAGTGCCGCTGGTCAAGGTGTAGGTGGACTCACAAGAAGCTCACCTACCACGGCGTTATGCCGAAGGTTGACGAGATCTTCGATCTTGCGGTCGACGCGCTCTTCAAGTGCGCTTTCACATAATTCAATTCTGTCGGCCAGTGTAATTCCAGAAAGAAAGTCACTGTTGTGTGCATTCGAATGTCCAGCGCGCGTCGATCTCCCATTTTCGCCCAACGCATTCGTTGCGTGTAAGGGTGTAGCCGATTAGCCGAGCCACCGGGCATGTCTTGTTGAGCTCGCAAATTGCATCGGCGCTCGCCTGCGCCTTGCCGCGCAGGCCCGCGGTCATGTCTATCGCATCCTGCTCGGTAATGTGCTCACAGTCCTTCACCACCACGAAGTAATATACGTTGGTCGTATACTGAGTCGGCGCGCAGCTCGGCACGAACTTGGCCTTATCGGCCAGGAATGCATCGAGCATTTGCTGCAACATTTTTTGCCGACGAATGACGCCTGGCTTCAGTCCGACTTGGGGTTTGGCTCTAGGTCGCGATTTTGCCTTCTTCATCGTCTCAGGCCTTCACTGTTTCGGCTCGCGTGCCACACGGTCGCTGCCGCAAACGCGGCAAGACGCGCGCGCTTGTCTTGCGATTTGAATCCGGTTCAGCGCTTCAGCAGAATGTAGACGACCCATTCGACGCTGGCTTGCACCGGCCGCGCGGGAAACGTCGAAGTGAATGGTGGCGGAGTGCCCGGCTTTACTATTTTCTCTCCGACTACGGTGGGACACGTGCACTGAACAAGCTGGTAGATGTTCTTGGCCATGTTTTCGAGCACGCTCATCTCGGCCTGGGAGGCAGGTGAGGTCCCGCTGGACGCCAGCACACAGGCCGCAATGCTCACTTGCTCCCCGCCGGCCTTTCTGGCCTTTGCCTCAGCTTTCTTAGCGGCATCCTCAGGGCTCTTGGTCGATGTACCGACCACGATCTCGAATTTGCTCATCGTTCCGCCTCCCTGTTCCCGTCCTTGTATGGCCCTCGCTCGTGGCTCACATCGATCGTCGCGCCCACAACACGCGCGAGGAAAACACGATGCGTCCTGAAAATTCCGCAGTGCGCCGCCACGTTGCGGCGCGCGGGTGGAAGAGGACAACCCCCGAGCTTGCACGCATAGGGTGCCATGCAATCAAATAATTAGCAACGGCTGTATGGCGGACGCGCTGCAATTTTCAGTAATTTTGATTTTTGCGCGGCGGGCGGCCCTTAGGGAGGAAATCGTACCAAGCTTGCAGAACTGCAGCGGCTGATCCTTTGGGGAATGTGACCATCAACTGAGGTCTTCCCGTGCGCTCGAATTATTCCTCTCAATTTGGCGGTCGTCAGCGCTTGATCACGCGGGACTTGTAGATCATGCCGCAGACTGCGCGCTCCTCCGACCCCCCCGCGTGTGAGCATTGCTTTGCGATTCCGAGGGTGATCCAATGCCGGGAGCCAACAACCTCAAGGGAGGACAACCATGATCCGATCCTATGCGCTTGCGGCGGCCGCAGGGCTTGCCGCCCTCACCAGCATCAACGCGTTCGCCGCCGATCCCTTGCCGACCGAGACCCACAAGGTTCTCACCGCCGATCTGGCCGTGGAAGCCGCGCAGGCGGCGATCGCTGCTTGCAAGGCGCAAGGCTACGCCGTGTCGGTCGTTATCGCCGATCGCACCGGCATGCCCAAGCTGGTTATCGTCCGTGACGGCCCGCGCGGCGTGGGGCCGGAGGTCGCCCGCCGCAAGGCCTACACCGCCGCCGTGCTGCGGGTCTCGACCGGAGATTTCACCAAGCGGGTCGCGACGCCGGGCGCCTTTAACCCCGGCATGTACGACAAGGAGCTCAGCACCGGGGAAGGCGGCGTGCCCATCAAGGTCGGCGACGACACGATCGGCGGCATCGCCACCGCTGGTGCTCCCGGCGGCGACAAGGACGAGGCGTGCGCCATCGCCGGCCTCAACAAGATCAAGGATCAGCTGAAGTAGCTTGACGGATGCGGCCCGGTGCGGGCCGAACATCGAACCTTCAGATCCGAGGCCTCTGCAAAGTCGTGCCATCGCCGACCTTCTTAGGCCTCGAGAACGCAAGAGCGAGCAACACAAGGAGACAGTTGTCATGCGGAAATCAATCATGCTGCCTGCGGTCGTGATCGCGATCGCGGCCGGGGCCTGGGCGTTGCTGCCTATTCGCGGTCACGAAGCGGCGGCCCAGT
>DASXXS010000066.1:0-5238 GCA_036502925.1 Xanthobacteraceae bacterium | reverse complement strand
AGAGCCCGGCCGCTTCACGAGGCCGGGCTCTTTCACGTCTGATCACTACAGTGTTCTTCAGGGCATGCCGTCTTTAGTGCATGACGTGCAGAACATAGTAACCTCCGCCTAACAAGAGAACTCCTCCTCCAACCCAAAGGATCGGAATTAGAATTGGCATGATGGCGTTCCTCTCTGCTGTTGTTTTTCAACACAAAGGACAACGTTTCCGATTTGAATCTGTTCCAACGCGCGGGTCAGCCGATCTCGCCGGCCGGCCGGTCGCGGCCGAGCCATTCCTTCGCCAGCCCGGCGGCGAGAACTCCGACCGCGGCGAGCGGAACGAGCCTGCGCCAGCCGATGGCCTGCCCGATTTGCACGCCGACGCGGACGAATTTCGGGTCGAGCCAGGGGGCGTGGCTGCGTGCCGCAAGCGCCAGCCTTGCATTCGCGATCGTGCGGCGTTGCGTTGACAGGGAGCAGATCACGGCGACGACGGTGATCAGCAGAAACAATCCGGCGAGCACCAGCGCGGCCACCAGGAAGCCGTACCGTTGCGCCAGCGCGATGAAAGCCCCCAGGATGAGAAATCCAAGCGTCGCCGCGCCACCCACGATGGCCACCAGCGCCCAGATCAGAACGCCGGAACTCAGCCCGGTCTTCGACCTGAGCGTCAGCGCGAGATGCCGAAGCCAGCCACTCATCTGCGCTCTCGTCCGGCGGCCATCCTCGCCAACTATCGCTTCCAGGTCGCGCCGAACAGAAATCCGATCCCGAGCGCGAGCGCCAAGGTCGTGTAGGGCCGTTTCTTCAGCGACTCGTCGATGGCATCGACCAGGTTCTCGCCGACCTCGCGCACCGCGTCGACGGCTTCCATGCCCTTGTCCTGCGCCTCGCTGATCACGCCTTCGACGTTCGATTTCGCCATGCGCCAGGTGGCCCCGCCGCGCGCCGTCAGGATGTTGGCGATCTGTTGGGTAAGCCGCGCCACGTCGGCGCGCAACGCCGCCAGATCGTCCTGAATATCGTTCGGCGCCGCGGCGGCCGCCTTGCCGGCGTCGCGGGCCGCGCCCTGGACGTCATTGGCCGCGTCGCGGGCCATGCTGGACGTGTTCGACATGAGGCTCGTCTCCTATCCCGGAAAGGTGCGGCGGAAATCCGCCTGCAACATAACCGTGCGCGCGGCGAAAGGTTCCCAATCACCCCGGCAGCTTGCTGTCGTCGGACGGAAACAGGTGGCCGACCGTCACCAGGGCGGCAATCAGCAACGGAACCGCCAGGAATGCTCCCATTGGACCCCACAGCCAGCCCCAGAATGCGATGGCGAGAAAGACCGCGAGCGGATTGAGGGTGAGGCGGCGCCCAAGCACGGCCGGGGTAATGAGGTGGCCCTCCAGCGTTGTCAGCACGATCAAGGATGCCGGGGCGATGATCGCCTGTCCGAGCGATGGGAAAGTCACGAAGCCCAGCGCGAGCAGGATGATCGCCATGCAGGCCGGCCCCACATAGGGGATGTAGTTGAGCAGCATGGCAAGGAAGCCGAGGATGAGCGGGCTCGGCAGGCCGAGCAGCCAGGCGCCGGCGGCCACGATCGTGCCGAGCGCGGCGTTGATGACCGTGACGGTCGCCACATAGGACGCGAGATTGTGCTCGATGTCGTTGGTGATCCGGATAAATCGGAGCTTGCCGTCGCGGGTCTCGAAGAACGAGGCCAGGTAGCGGCGAAACTTCATTTGTCCGGCCATGTAGAAGATCAGGGTCGCGAAAAACAACGCGCTCTCGGCCATCGCCGGTGTAATAGCTGCCGCCACCGGAGTGACCATGCTGATGTTTGACGATTCGACCGTGACGGTCGGCGCCGCGGGTCTCAACGCGCTCTCCAGCTCATGGAGCGCCGCCAAGGGGCGGTCGAACACATAGAGCCGTTGCTTGAGGCTGGCGCCGATCTCCGGGGCCTTGCCCATCCATTCGGTGATCGGCGCGGCGAGCATCGTCACCGCAAGGGCCGCGGCTGCCCCCATCAATGCGACGATGACGATGGATGTCACCCAGGGCGATATCCCAAAGCGGCTCGCCTGCTTCAGGATGGGAGCAAAGGTTGTTCCGATGAGAATTGCCGCCAGTATCGGCAGCAGGATCGGGCGGCAGAAATAGAGGCATGTGACCAGGACCAGGACAAAGATGCCGACCGTCGCCATCTGAGCGGCCGGGCCCCAGAGGTCGGCGACGCTGTTGAAGGGTTGCGGATCGTTGATGATCAGGGCATCGCGTTTTTCGCCTTGCGCGCGAAGAAACTCCACAACGTCCTCCAACCCGGCAGCGTGGGTTGCCGCAGGCGCGGCCGGTCAATTCGTGCGATTGTATCCCGCGAATCTTATGTCAACGCCGCATCCGGCGGACAAGTTCCGAGCCGGTCAGGCGCCCGATCGCCCCTCGCGGCGAATTATCGGCGGCCGTCAGGCCTTGGCGGCTCCCACCGTGTCGGCCATGACCGCCCCGCGGACGCCGAGCGGCTTTTCCGGGCCCACCGTCGAGTCGCGAGAGGTCTGGTGCTCGATCTCGGAATTGAGCTCGGCGCCGACCAGGACCACGATGGTGGAGAGCCAGATCCACATCATCAGGCCGACAACGGCGCCCAGCGAACCATAGGTGGCGTTATAATTGGCGAAATTACCGAGGTACCAGGAAAACAGCGAGGAAACCGCGAGCCACGCCGACGCGGCAAAGATGCTGCCGACGCTGATCCAGCGCCACTTTGCCGGCCGTCGGCTCGGTCCGTAGCGATAAAGCACGGCCAGACCGGCGATCATGAGCGCGGCCATCAGCGGCCAGCGCAGATAACCGATGATCGGCCGGTCGGCGCTGGTGAGGCCCAAGCCCGTCCACAGCAGCGGGAGCACCACCACGGCGCTGACCGCCAGCAGCACGGCGCCGATCGCACAGATGGTGAAGAGGAGCGAAATGAGATTGAGCCGCGCTATGCCGCGCGTTTCCTGCTCGTCGTAAATGATGTTGAGCGCGTCGAAGATCGCCTTCATTCCGGCATTGGCGCTCCACAGCGCGATGCCGAGCCCGAGCAGGAAGCCGAAGGTCAGCTTGCCGTCGCTTTTCGCGCTGATGCGGCCGATTTCCTCGCGCAACATGTCGAGCACGTCGGCCGGAACGATGCCGGCGGCAAGCGACAGATGCTTGCCGATGGTGCCGGCGTCGGCGAACAGCGCATAGAACGACACGCCGGCGGCGATCGCCGGGGACAGCGCCAGCAGCGAGTAGAAGACGACGCCGGCCGCCAGCGCCAGGAGCCTGTCCTCCTGCGTCTCCTGATAGGTCCGAACGATGATGTCCTTCCAGCCGCGCCATGGAATCTGCGAGGGAGATCGCGCGCTCCGGCCGCGGCCGCGTTCGGTGGCGCGAATTTCCTGCAGACCCAGGGGCTCTTGCGCCGGGGTGGCACCACGCAGCGCCCGTACGGGTTTGGGGACGTGCTGATCCTCCTGGCGCTTGAGGGCAAACAGCACCCCGGCCGTCACCACGATGGAGGCGGCGAGCCAGGAAATGAAATTGTCGAGCCTCGGATTCATTCCGCCACTTGCCCAACGTTCTTGGCTGCCATCGCCTCTGCGCCCATCCCCTGGAGTGCACGGATCCGGGAAATCGTCGGTCTGGCCCGCGGCAAAAGCGGGGGGCCACCACCTCGGCAGAGGTGGGGCCCCACGATTGGGCGGGTAAGCTTCCTTGGACCCGGTTGGTCGCTCCGGATGGGGACGGGATGCTGCGCCCGTGGGCGCCGGCCGAAGCCTGACCAATGAGCAAGCGGCTTGGGCGCCTGGCAGATCAACGCGCCCGCCATCCAGGTGGTTCCCATGCCGCGGACGCTCGATGAATGCAGGCGATGTCGAACGGGTCAGCCGCCGAAATTTCAAAGCCCTGGCCAACCCGCTGTTTTTCGCCGCCCGGCCGCAACCCCGGAACCAACCTCGCGGCGGGCACGTTTTCCTCAAACGGTCTGATTGGCGATCGAGGGTTCCCATGAATCATCTGCGATATGTCGTCGTAAGGCGCGAGGGTGAATGGAAAATCGTGCAGGCTGGACGGCGCCATTCGGGCTCTTATCCCAGCAGGCGACAGGCCTTGTGCGCGGCAATCGAATACGCCGAGAAGGATGGTCAGCCCGGGCGCCGCGTCGAAGTGCTGGTCCGAGAGGAGGACGGACACTTCCTGATGGAATGGAGCTTTGGACGCGATTTGCATCCCGATGAGGCGGCGCAACCGATTCTGACGCCGAATCTGAAATAGACGGATGGCGGGCGTTGCGCGCGGGGCCGGCGCGCGGTGCAGCTAGATCAGGGGCCGGCGCGCCAGCTCCTGGTCGAAATGCTGCGCGACGCGTTCCAGCACGCGCGGATTGCTCAGCGTCAGCGATCCATTCGTCTGCGTATACATTCCCAGCCGGCGCAGCCGCGCCAGCGTCTTGTTGGTATGGACCAGCGACAGGCCGAGCGCATCGGCGATGTGCTGCTGGGTGAGCGGAAAGGCGAAGGTGTGATCGGCCACCAGGGCGAGTGCGTCGGCGCGCTTGTAGAGGACCACGATCAGCGCCGCGATCCGCTCGGCCGCGGTCCGGCGGCCGGCGCTCAGCAGATTTTCATCGACGTGGCTTTCCCCGCGCGCGCCGAGCCAGGTGACATCGAAGGCGAGCTCCGGCATTTGGCCGAACAGATGCCAGATCTTTTGCCGCGGCAGCAGGCACAGCTCGACATCCGTCAAGGCCTCGATGCCATGCTGTGCGGCGTCGAACATCGCCGCTTGCAGCCCCAGCAGATCGCCGGGAAGCAGAAAGTTCAAAATCTGCCGGCGGCCGTCCGGCAGATTTTTGAAGCGGAACGCCCAGCCTGAATACAGCGTATAAAGCTCGAGGCTCTCCTCCCCGGCGCGAATGATCTCGGTGCCGGCCGGGAACGCCAGATGGTCGCGCTTGATGTCGTTGATGACCGCAAGCTCATTCTGGCTAACGGGCTTGAACAGGCCGCACGCGCGCAAAGCGCATTCGAAGCAGCTCACGCGCATGCGGAAACCGCCTATTTGCCGCGCAGGGTGTCCTTCAGACCGCCGACCGCGTTCTGCACCTTGCCTTTCACCTGATCGGCCTTGCCTTCGTTCTCCATCTTCTTGTCTCCCAGGGTCTTGCCGGTCCATTCCTTCATTTTGCCCTTGGCCTGCTCGGCGGAGCCCTTGATGCGATCTTTGTCAACCATTTTT
>DASXXS010000065.1:0-23990 GCA_036502925.1 Xanthobacteraceae bacterium | reverse complement strand
ACGCCTGAGGCCTGCTGCGCGCAATAGGAGAGGAGATGCCGGGCTTGCAGGGCGTCGAGGCCGAGCAGCGCCGCGGCGGCGGCGCCCGCCCCGAAGGTGCCGCCGAAGCTGTGGGTCATGCGTCCTGCGAACGCGAAGGCGGCGGCGCCGAGCGCGTAGTTGATGCGCGCCGCGACGTCATAGCCCAGCACCACCGCGCGCAGGAATTGCTCGCCGCTCGCATGCATCGCCTCGGCCGCGGCGAGCGCCGCCGGCACCACCGCGCATCCCGGATGGTTGCGCGAAGGCGCATGCGAATCGTCGGTCTCGTCCGCGTGCGCCAGCATGCCGTTGGCGAGCGCCGCGTTGACGCACGAGGTCACGACCCGGCTGCCGGCGACCGATGCTTCGCGCCTGCCGCCGAGCCGCCGCACATAGGCGATGGCGATCCGCCCGGGCGCGAGCCGCGAGCCCGACAGCATGGCGGCAAGGGTATCGAGAACGTGGTGACGCGTCTTCTCGGCGACCGCCGCCGGCAGCGGCAGCGCCGGCGCCTGCGCGATGTAGGCAGCGAGCGCGCGCGTCGGAGCGCTGATCTCCTCGAGCGGCTGGATCATCGACGCCCTAATTTTCCTCGACCGCCGATTGGCCGGCGAGCCGGCCGAACACGGCGTTGCGGGTCTGCCCGGTGAATGATGGGTAATTGTGAAAGAACAGCCCGACGATGTCGCCGGAGGCGAACAGCCCCTTGATCGGTTGATCGAGCGTATTGATCACCTGGGCACGGCAATCGACCGCGACGCCGCCGAACGTGAAGGTGATGCCGCCGGTCACCGGATAGGCGCGAAACGGGGGCGCCGCGATGCGGCAGGCCCAATTGGATTTGGGCAGCGCCAATCCGCTGGTGGCCTTGCCGTCCGGCCGGGTCGGATCGAACGGACGATCGTCGCGGACCGCGGCGTTGAACTCCGCCACCGTGTGGGTGAGCACGGCCGCTTCGATCCCGATCTTGGCGGCGAGCCCGGCGATGGTGGAGGCTTCCACGAAGGTCGCCTGGTGGTGCGGGTAGCGCAGGCATTTGAGGCCGCCCTGATCGTAGATCTGATAGGCGATCGCGCCCGGCTGGGCGAGCACGGCGCGGCCGGTCTTGGCGTAGGTGAAGGAGTGCTGCGCCTCGCCTTCGTCGAAGAAGCGCAATCCCAGCGCATTGACGCTGATGCCGAACGGATAGTCGTAGCGGCTTTGGGTATTGCCGCGGCCGTCCGCGTGCTGCGGCGTCTCGAAGTCGGGCGCGTTGGCGTCGACCGGAGACATATGGCCCGATTGCCAATGGCCGGCCCCGCGGGCGCCGAGATCGAGCAACAGGCGCAGCACCTCGCCGGTATCGTGGCGGCTGCCGCGCACCTTCATCAGGTCGGTATTGCCGGCGAGATAACGGGCGCGCATTTCCGGATTGGCCTGGAAGCCGCCGGCGCAGGCGATGACCGCCTTGGCCATGAGGTCATAGCGGCCGTGCGGCCCGCTGACGCCGACGCCTTCGACGCGCCGCAAGTCGCCATGCACGGCACAGACGGGCGAATCGAACCGGATCTCGATGCCCAGCCGCTGCGCGATCTGCCGCCATTGGGTGAGCTGGCCGATGCCGCCGCCCGCCACATGGATGGCGAGGCCGCGCTCGAAATAGCGCTTGTCGCCGACCTTGGCGTGCTCCTTGAGCGGTTCCCAGCGGATCCCGGCCTGCCGCATCCAATGCAGCGCCGCGTTCGATTGGCCGACCAGCAGCTGCGCCAGCTCGCGGTTCATGCGCCCCTGCGTCATGCGCTCGAGATCGGCCGCGAAGTCGTCGGCGCTGTAGGGCGGGATGGTCATGCTGGCAAACAGCCCCTCGTCCACATCGGGGACGAACTGGCGGATTTCCTGCGCACCTGCGTGGACGAACCGAAAACCGGTTCCGGAATAGCGGGCATTGCCGCCGTAGTCGGCTTCGCCTGCCTTCTCCAGCATCACTACCCGCGCGGCGCCCGCCTGCCGCGCCGCGACCGCGGCCGCGAAGGCCGCGCTGCCGCCGCCGATGACGATGATGTCGCAGCTCTCGGATCGCACCACGGCGGTCTGCCCCACTCTCTCACCGATGTCATCGCCCGCGTAGGCGGGCGACCCAGTAAACGCCGGACGTCAATTTGGGCACGGCATGGGTTTCACAAATGGCGCCGGGATTACTGGGCGCCCCGCCGGAGTTTATCATCGGGCCGGCCGAAGGCCGGACCCGTTGGCGGGGCATGACACCGTGGAATGGCATGTGCAGTGAGCTAAAAGCTGGCATGATCGGCCGTTCGCATTATTCGTCGGCCTTGAGACCGGTGAAGGCCAGATAGGCTTTGACCACCCGCTCGGGCACCGCCGACAGGCTGCGCGCGATGAGACCCTGCAGCTCGGCTCCGCCCACGGCGCGGCCGACCGGCAGGCCGCGCCGTTCCGCCTCCGCGCGATAGTCGCCGTCCTCCATCAACCGCCGGTACGACTGGCGCAAGAGCTCGAGGCGGTCGGCGGGAATTCCCGGCGGAGCGACCAGCGGCAGCCCGATCGCGCTCGGTATCGTCACCAAGGCGAGCAGCGCGCGCGCGTCCGGGTTCGCCACCACGTCGGCCAGGACCGGCACATTCGGCAGGCTCTGGTCGGATTGCACGAGCGGCTTGAGCGCGCCCGAGGCGATCATGTCGGGTCGCGAGTTCGCTATGCTGCCTTCATGGGTGAACAGGCCGTCGACCTCGCCGCGCTCGAGCGCGATCAGGACCTCGGAGAAGCCCGCATAGCCGGTGACGACCTTGAGCGGCCAGCCCTCATAGCTGGCGAGCACGCGCGGCGCGATGGCGTTCTCGGAACGCGCAGTGAGCGCCCCGATGACGATGTCGCCCTTGTGGGCCTTGAGGTCGGCGATGGAAGCGATGCCGAGCTTTGACCTGAGCCACAGCGCGTTGACGGCGCTGCCGGCGCCGCCCACATAGGCGAGCTTGCTCAGATCGTAGCTGACGCTCTTCTGCGGGACGACATTGCTCATCAGGAATCCGCTGCGTCCCGGCATCGCCAGCGTCAAGCCGTCGGGGGCGGCAACGCTGTTGATGTAGTTGCCGAGCACGATGCCGCCCGCGCCCGGCATGTTGCGCGCCACGATGAGCGGATGACCCGGAATGTATTTGGAGAAATACTGGGCGAGCACGCGCATCTCGCCGTCGACGCCGCCGCCCGGCGGCAGGCCCGCGATGATGGTCAGCGTCTTGCCGGCGTAGAAGTCCGCGCCCTCGGCCGCGCCGGCGCTGCCCGCGGGCGCCAGCGCGGTGATGACGCTCGCACCCATGATGCAGAAGAGCCGCTGCCACGCGGCGCCGAATGCCCTTTTTCGTCGTCGAATTTCGGGAACGGAAAAACCGGCTTCCATCCCCGCCTTCGCGCCCAGGCATGCAAACATTTTTTGCCACCGGAAGAATGTAGTCCACGATTAGGTGGGCACCGCGGTTCACTCCCTCGCCATCGCAAGTCGAGCCTGCTCGACTTGCGCACTATTCATGGCGAAATCGGGTGAACCCGATTTCGCGTGGGGAGAGGGTGGGGTGAGGAGGTTACGATTGTTCCGTATCGCACCGTCCGAACCCCCTCATCCCACCTTCTCCCCCATGGGGAGAAGGAGTGAGAAGCCTTGCGTCCCTGACGTATTCCCGCGGTCATGCCGCCGACTCTCGACGACGTGTGCATTCCTAAGCGCCTTCGCGAGGGCAGGCTTTTCCTGAAATGCGCTACACCTTCTCGGTCGCCTTCTTCTTCTCGCGGTCGGCGGCAAATTCGACCGTGCCGTAGCCGTGCACCGATATGTCGAACAGGTTGCCGTCCGGATCCATGGCCCGGTGTTCCGCATAGGGCCGGGTCGAGGGCCGCGCCTCCATCGGCTCGTCGAACTTCTTGAGCCGCTTCTCGATCTCCGCCAGGTCCTCGACGTGGAAGCCGAAATGATTGATGCCGCTCGGCGCCGCCTCGCCCCGATTGCGCAGGATCGCCAGCGTGAGATAGCCGTCGCTCATATAGACGGAGCCGCTCTTTTCGGAATGGATCACCTTCATGTCGAACACCTGGGCGTAGAATTCGGCGAGCTTGGCCGGGTGCTTGGTCTTGATGGCGAGGTGGCGAATCTTCGGCATGGGGTTCCTCCGCGCTTGTCGTGGGTTTATCGGCCCCGATGCTAGAACATTTTCGGGAACCGTGGAATGGCCGCAAGATAGGGTCGTAGCCCGCATGGAGCACTTGCGCAATGCGGGAACGGCGGTCCCGGATTACGCAAGCGCTCCATCCGGGCTACAAAGGCTGCGCCCTAAGCCGCAACAAGCGGCCCGGGCGATTTCAGATATTGCGACGTGATCGCGTGCGCGGACCAATAGGTCAGCGCCCCTATCGTGCCGGTCGGATTGTGGCCGGGATTCTGCGGGAAGGCCGCCCCGCCCATCACGAAAAGGTTGCTGGCCTCCCAGCACTGCAGATAGCGATTGAGCGCGCTGGTGGTCGGATCGGTGCCCATGATGGCGCCGCCGGTGTGGTGCGCGGCGCCGCCGTTGTTGGCGCCGTAGTTGCCGCGGCGCGGCTGCGGGTTGCCGACGATGGTGGCATTGGCGGCGCGCGCGATGCCGACCGCCTTCTCGGTGAGGAAGGCCGACATTTTGTAGTCGTTGTCGAAATAGTTGTAGGTCATGCGGATCAGCGGGCGGCCGATCGCATCCTTGTAGGTGGGATCGAGATCCAGATAGTTGTTGCGGTGGGCGTAGCTGATGCCGTGGCAGTTGAGCGGGAAGCTGTGATTGTACCAGCGCGCGGTCGCTTCCTTCCAGGCCGAGCCCCAACGCGGCGTTCCAGGCGGCGCGGCGCGCACCTGGATCGGGCGTCCGCCGCTGACCGAGGGGGAGATGAAGCCGCCGCCGAAGAAGCCGAGCCCGCTGTGATCAAAGTTGTCGGCCTGGAAATCGTCGATGGCGGCGGGCGACACGCCGGTGCCGATCCAGGGATTGATCTCGTCCTCGACGAACATCGTCACGGATGACGTGGTCTGGTGGCAGTAGTTCTTGCCGACGACGCCCTTGCCGGTCACGGGATCGTAGGCCGCGCCGATGCCGGCGGTCAGCAGCAAGAGCGTGTTGTTGAACGGATAGGCGCACAACACGACCATATCGGCGGGCTGCTCGATCTCCTCGCCGCTGCGCCGGTCGACATAGACGACGCCGCGCACCTTCTTGGCCGCCTTGTCGTAGATGAGTTCTCTGACATAGGCCTGCGTGCGCAACTCGAATTTCGGATCCTGCATCAGGGCCGGCAGCACGCAGACCAAGGGGCTCGCCTTGGCGTTGGCTTCGCAGCCGAAATATTCGCAATGCCCGCAATATTGGCATTGGCCGACGGTCAGCCCCTCGGAATTGACATAAGGAGAGCTGGAATTCGACGCCGGGGTCGGGAACGGATGGTAGCCGAGGTTTTGCGCCGCCTTGGTGAAGATCAATCCGGCCTGCGACATGATCAGCGGCTTGTTGGGATAGTCGTTCTGGCGCGGGCCCTCGAACGGATTGCCGCCCTCGATCCTCTCACCGCGCAGGTTGCCGGCCTTGCCGGAGGTCCCGCACAGCCGCTCGAAGTGATCGTAATGCGGCTCGAGATCGTCGTAGGTGATGCCCCAGTCCTGGATCGTCATCTCCGCGGGAATCGCGTTGCGGCCATAGCGTTCCGTGAGATGGCTGCGCAGCACGAACTCGCTCGGAGAAAAGCGCCAGGTGACGCCGTTCCAGTGCGCGCCGGCACCGCCCAGCCCATCGCCGACCGGCGGCACGTCCCATTTCCGCATCGGCAGCGCCAGCTCGGAGGGATTGTTGCGCAGCGTGTGGGTCTCGATCGAGGTATCGAGCATCAACTCCTGGCGGACCCGGTATTTGAGCTCGTCGCGAATGCCGGGCAGGGCGAAATTCTCGCGCGGGGATTTGTCCACGCCGCGCTCGAGGCCCACCACCGTGAGGCCGGCCTTGGTCAGCTCGCGCGCCATGATGCTGCCCGACCAGCCCATGCCGACCATGACTGCGTCGACGGATTTCATTGTCTTGGCCATGGCGTGCGCCCCCTCAAGAAAAGTCGGTGATGGATTGCGGCTCGATCACGATCTTCTTGCCGCGATATTCGAGCGCCTTGCCGGCATAGGTCGCGGGCAGGCCCGGATAGCCGACCATGCGCCAGGACACCTTGTCGCGGTTGCCGCCATAGATCGGATCGGCAAAGAAGCCCTCCATGGCCGATGCGAGCAGCATCTCCAAGAACTGCTTGCCGTTGACCTCGTTGAGCTCGGCCTTGCCGGCATCCAGGGCCTTGAGCGCGGCCTCGCGCTCGACCGCGGATAGGCGGTCGAAGTCCTTGCCGTAGGTCTTGCGCGTCCATGCGTTCGCCGCCTTGATGCCGACGGCGAAGAATTCCCGCGGTGTCAGCGACAGCTGATAGCCCTGCTCGCGCGTGCCTTTGATGAAGGGACCGCTGCGATAGAGCCTGGCGCCGCTGCCCCAAGCGCCGGCAAGCTGACGGTCGATGAAGGCGAGGAGGCCGCAATCGGTGCCGGAGGGCGAGAGCCGGTCGGCTGGAATGAAGGTGTCATAGGCGGCGCTCAAGAACGCCGCCTCGGTTGCGGTCAGGGTGAGGAGGGGCTCGGCAGCGGGCGGAAGCGGGCTGGCCTCCTTGGCGGGCGGCGTGGTCTGGGCCTCGGCCGGCGCCGGCAGCGCGCCGCTCAGCGCCGTTGCAACCGCGGTGCCGGCCGCACCGGCGCCCTTCAGGAAGCTGCGTCGCGCAATGCTGTCGTGAGTGCTGTCGTCCGACATGTCTTCCTCCCCGGTCGGCGCTGGAATGGGCGCAACTATCCGAGCTTCCTCGGCTCACCGCAAGCCTGCTGCGGTACGCTCTTGGGGCAGGCCCGGCATGCCGCAGACGGGCCGGCAGGCGGAGCGTAGAATAATTGTTCGCACTTCGCCTGGTCTCTAGCGCCGCGCGGCAACCTTCGTGAATAAAATTCTCAAGGGCACCAAGCCCGGGGACCTGCCGGTCGAGCAGCCGACCAAGTTCGAAATGGTCGTCAATCTCAAGACTGCTAAGGCGCTCGGCCTGGTGTTGGCGCCCGCGATCCTGCTGCGCGCGGACGAGGTGATCGAATGAGCGGGGCAGGCGTCGGGAATATCGCTAGCGCAGAAAGTACGTGTTGAGCGAGTAGCCGAGGATGACAAGGCCGCCGATCGGCATGAACAGCAGCCAGCCGGTCCATGCGCGTTCCACCCACCGGGACGAGGCAAAATAGGTCACCGCTGCCGCTCCCGCCAATGCCGGAATTCCCGATACCCAGACCGAGCGCAGGAATTCAGCATTGAAGCTCGCCCGTTCGTCGATGACGCCCGCAAGCGCAAAGAAGGCCGGCCAGAGCGCGGCCAGGACGCAACAGAAGGCGGTCGCCCGGTAGAGCCAACGAGGCGGCACGATCGTGGCGATAAAGCCCAGCACGGCCGCGGCGGCCGCTGAGAGCACGACCCAACCGTACCAGAACATGGGCGGGCCATCCTCAGGGATGCCGGGCTGCCTCCAGAAGTCCCACCTGTCGATCGCCGGATGGTAGGTGAAAAGCGGCCAATTCTGCCGTTCGAAGAGCGTGTACAGGATTGCGAACGCGATGCCGAACGTGATCGCGAAAGTGCCGAATTTGCTCGTCACCGCCGTTGTCGACGTCGGCGCGACGGCCGCGCGCGCGCCTTCGAAGTGGGAGACTCGTTCGCTGATATCCAGAGCTTGCGTCATGATCCGATCCCGCGGAAATCGTTGGCGACGTGGCCGACCGCAAAGGAATACCAGACGGTGAAGGCGAGGAAAATGGTCACCCACTTGCGGACGACGGCATGTTCCTCGGACAGGGGCTGCTGGTGCCAGAAATACCAATAGGCCGGAAGCAGAGCCAGCCCCATCGTCACCACATGCTCTTTGAACTCGAAGGATCCGACAGTCCACCAGTGGCGGAAACCCTCCATGGGGATTCTGACGTAGGTGCGGTATTTGACATAGATCCACGCGCCCATGAGCGCTTGGGGCAGGTAGAGGAGGACGATCAGGGTGGCGTAGGATGCCGCCGGCACCGGACTAAAACGACTGATGAAATTGCCGGCCGCTTGTCGCGCCGGCACCAGGACGGCGCCCGCCTGCAGCGTGACCGCCGCCAGCAGGACCACGGCTAGCGAAAAATGCACGAACTCCAGGATTTTCCAGAACGTTGGGACCGATATCGTGCCGAACAGCATGTCCATGGCGTTTCCTCCACCTCTCCCGACCGGGCGCCGAAGCACCAGGGTGGCAGAGAATTATCGAATGAATTGAGCCTGGTGACAACCCGCGAAGATGCCGCGAACCCCTCACAAATGTCGCAGGGCTGATTGAGCCTTCCCCGGCTGGACGGAGCAGGTCTTCTGCGCGCGGGTGGACATTTGAGATTGCTCTCCGAGGGCGGTCGGCCAGCGCTCTTGACGGTTACTGGCTGGCTCGCCATCCTCGGCGACGTCTCCTTTCGCGCTCGAACAAGAAACAACACCAAGATCATAAGGAGGGAAACTTGCAGTCGCTCACCGAGCTCATGGAATGGCTGGAAGGCTCGTCATTGGCGGTCTTCATCCATAATACGGCATGGGCCTTCACGACCATCGAGCTGGTCCATGTCTTCGCGATCGCGCTGGTCATCGGCACGATCGCGATCGTGGACCTGCGCCTGCTGGGGCTTGCTTCGACCAAACGTCCCTTCACCGAGCTTGCCAGGCAGATCCTGCCGTTCACCTGGGTGGCCTTCGCGGTCGCCGTGATCGCGGGTTCGCTCCTCTTCATCAGCCAAGCCACTGCGTATTTCGCCAGCACGACGTTCCGGATCAAGATGCTCCTGATCGTGGTGGCCGGGATCAACATGCTGATTTTCGAGCTCATCACGGTTCGCGGCGTCAAGGAATGGGACCTCAAGCCGAGCCCCGTGCGGGCGGCGCGGCTCGCCGGCGGCATATCGATTGCCTGCTGGGTCCTGGTCTTCGTTTTCGGTCGCTGGACCGGCTTCACCGTGATGAAGTGATCGAGCCGGAGCGGGCGCTGGCTTTCGGCCAAGCTCACGCATCGTAGTGGCTGGCGACGATCCAATCAGGCCGGCGCCGGCGCGAAGCTGAGCAATTGCACGCCGTCCTCCACCACATCGCCGGCCGCGAAGTGCAGCGCCTCGACAATTCCGTCGGCCGGTGCGGTGACCCGGTATTCGAGCTTCATGCACTCGAGCAGCATCAGCACCTGGCCGCGCTTGACCTTGCTGCCGGCCCCCACCAGCACCTCGAGCACGCGCCCGTGCACTGGTGCGATGAGGCGCTCCGGACCGGCTTCCGCCCCGGCTCGCCGGGCCAGCGCATCGAGGCGGCGCAGATGCCAGCTCCGGCCCTCGAGCACGATATCGAAATCGGCGCCCTGCCGGCGCACGCCCGCCCGCATGGGCACCGAATCGAGTTCGAACAGCAGCTCGGTCCCGTGCCGGGCGACGCACCGGACCTCGGCGGTGCACTCATCCATCGTCAGCTCAAGGCGCGAGCGTCCGAAACGAACCTTGAGGCGCCGGTCCAGCCCGGCATCCAACCAATCAAGCTCGTATTCGGTCTCTCCGGCAAGGCGCCAGCCGTCGTGCAAGCTCCAAGGCGACTGGGAATCCCGGGCGCCCGCGGCCGTGGCCGGATCGGTTCTCGGCTCCTCGTGCAACCATGCGAGGCTCGCGGCCGCCACCACGGCCAAGGGCGCCGCCGACAGCGGCACCGCCAGCGCGGCCTGATGGCGCCCGATGAAAGCGGTATCGATCGCGCCCGCGGCGAAATTCCGATGACGGACGAGTCGCACCAGAAAACCGCGATTGTTGGCGACGCCCGCGATTTCGGTGGCCATCAGGGCGCTTTCCAGGCCGCGTCTGGCGTCCTCGCGGTCGGTGCCCAGGACGATGAGCTTGGCCAGCAGCGCATCATAGAAGATCGGGATTTCGTCGCCTTCGCGCATGCCGGTCTCTACGCGAAGAGCGGGCGTCGGAGCCGGCAGCCGGAATTGGCGCAAGCGGCCGGTGGCCGGAACGAAATCATGCGCCGGATCTTCGGCGTATAGACGCGCCTCCATGGCATGGCCGCGCGAGCAGATCTGCTCCTGGCGCGCCGGCAGCGCTTCGCCCGCGGCCACGCGAATCTGCCACTCGACGAGGTCATAACGGGTGACCAGCTCGGTGACCGGATGCTCGACCTGCAGCCGCGTGTTCATCTCGATGAAGTAGAAATCCTTGGCCTGCAGAATGAATTCGACCGTGCCGGCCCCCACATAGTCGACCGCGCGGGCGGCCGCGACCGCGGTGGCGCCGAGCGCGCGGCGCAGCTCGTCATCGAGCGCCGGCGCCGGCGACTCTTCGAGCACCTTCTGGTGACGGCGCTGCGCCGAGCAGTCGCGCTCGAACAGATGGACCATGCGTCCGTGCCGGTCGCCGAAGACCTGCACCTCCACATGCCGCGGGCGCGCCAGATATTTCTCGAGAATGAGCTGGCCATTGCCAAAGGCCGACAGGGCCTCGTTGCGGGCCGAGTCGAGCGCAGCCATAAGCTCGGCCGGGTCGGCCACGATCCGCATGCCGCGGCCGCCGCCGCCGGCCGCCGCCTTGATGAGCACCGGATAACCCAGCCGGAGCGCTTCCGCGGCGAAGCGGGCCGTGTCCTGTGCCTTGCCGTGATAGCCCGGCACGGTCGCGATGCCGGCGCGCTCCATGATGGTCTTGGCTTGCGCCTTGTCGCCCAGCGCGCGGATCGCGGCCGCGCTCGGGCCGATAAAGGTGATGCCGGATTCAGCGCAGGCTTGCGCGAAATCGGCATTCTCCGAGAGAAAGCCATAGCCGGGATGGATGGCTTGCGCGCCGCTCGCGCGCGCGGCATCCAGAATGCGCTCGATCGACAGATAGCTGTCGCGCGCGGGGCCGGGCCCGATCAAATGCGCCTCGTCCGCCATGGCGACATGCATCGCCTGCGCATCGGCCGCGGAATAGACCGCGACGGCGCGGATGCCGAGATGGTGCGCGGTGCGGATGACCCGGCAGGCGATCTCGCCCCGATTGGCGATCAGAATTGTGTTGAACATCACCCGGAAATATCAGCCGTCTGTTTGTTATGCGGTGTCATGGCCGGGCTTTTCCCGGCCATCTCGCTTAAGCGGGCACGCTCGTGCGTCCCTTGCCGAGATTGCCGGGACGAGCCCGGCAATGACAAGAGACCCTCTTACATCCGGAAGATACCGAACTCGGTTTTTCCGATCGGTGCATTGAGGCTTGCCGAAATGGCGAGCGCCAGCAGGCGGCGGGTGTCGATGGGATCGATGATGCCGTCGTCCCACAGGCGCGCGCTGGCATAATAAGGATGGCCCTGGGCTTCGTATTGGGCGCGGATCGGCGCTTTGAACGCCTCTTCGTCCTTGCGGCTCCAGCTTTGGCCGCGGGCCTCGAGGTTGTCGCGCCGCACCGTGGCGAGAACCGCGGCCGCCTGCTCGCCGCCCATGACGGAAATGCGGGCATTCGGCCACATCCAGAGCAAGCGCGGCCCATTGGCGCGTCCGCACATGGCGTAGTTGCCGGCCCCGAAGCTGCCGCCGATGACGACAGTGAATTTCGGCACCGCCGCGCCGGCGACCGCCGTCACCATCTTGGCGCCGTCCTTGGCGATGCCGCCGGCCTCGTATTTCTTGCCGACCATGAAGCCGGTGATGTTCTGCAGGAAGACGAGCGGAATGCCGCGCTT
Source organism: Xanthobacteraceae bacterium (assembly GCA_036502925.1). Taxonomy (GTDB): domain Bacteria; phylum Pseudomonadota; class Alphaproteobacteria; order Rhizobiales; family Xanthobacteraceae; genus VAZQ01. The sequence continues at coordinate 12,144 of DASXXS010000065.1, read as the reverse complement.
GCTGCACAGCTCGACAAAGTGCGCGCCCTTGAGCGCGCTCTCCGAGAACAGGATGCCGTTGTTGGCCACGATGCCGACCGGATAGCCCCAGATGCGCGCGAAGCCGGTCACCAGCGTTTCGCCGTAGAGACGCTTGAACTCGTCGAACTCGCTGCCATCGACGATGCGGGCGATCAGCTCGCGCACTTCGTAGGTCTTGCGCAGGTCATCCGGGATGATTCCGTAGATATCCTCGGCCGGATAGAGCGGTTCGGCCGGCGCCGCGATGTCGAGGCTGATCCGCTTCACCCGGTTGAGCCTGCCGACGATGTCGCGCGCGATCCCGAGCGCATGGGCGTCGTCCAGCGCCTCATGATCGACCACGCCGGAAATGCGGGCATGGACGTCGGCGCCGCCGAGCTCCTCGGCGCTGACCACCTCGCCGGTCGCGGCCTTGACCAGCGGCGGCCCGCCCAAAAAGATCGTCCCCTGGCCGCGCACAATCACGCATTCGTCCGCCATGGCCGGAACATAGGCGCCGCCCGCTGTGCAGGAGCCCATGACGACCGCGATCTGCGCGATGCCGGCCGCTGACAGGGTGGCCTTGTTGTAGAAAATGCGGCCGAAGTGCTCCCGGTCCGGAAACACCTCGTCCTGATTGGGCAGGTTGGCGCCGCCGGAATCCACCAGATAGATGCAGGGCAGCCGATTTTCGCGCGCGATCTCCTGCGCCCGCAGATGCTTCTTCACCGTGATCGGAAAGTAGGTTCCGCCTTTCACGGTGGCATCATTGGCGACCACCACGCACTCCTGTCCCTTCACCTGCCCGATACCGCTGATCAAACCTCCGGCCGGAACCTCCTCGCCGTAGAGGCCATGCCCGGCGAGCGGCGACAGCTCCACGAACGGCGCGCCCGGATCGAGCAGCAGACGAACGCGCTCGCGCGGCAACAGCTTGCCGCGCCCGACATGCCGCTCGCGTGCCTGCGCGCCGCCGCCTTCGGCGATGCGCGCCAGCAGGTCTTTCAGCTCGCGCGCGCGCGCACGCAGGCTCTCGGCATTGGCCCGAAAGTCGTCGCTGCTGGGATCGATCGATGTCTCGAGAACCGGCATGTCTTCCTCGGTCACGTCGTCGTGCGAAACAGCTCGCGGCCGATCAGCATGCGGCGGATCTCGGATGTTCCGGCGCCGATCTCATAGAGCTTGGCGTCGCGCAGCAATCGGGCGACCGGGTAGTCGTTGGTATAGCCGTTGCCGCCCAGCGCCTGGATGGCCTGCAAAGCCGATTGGGTCGCGTGCTCGGCCGCATACAAAATGGCGCCGGCCGAATCGATCCGATCGATGCGTCCGAGATCGCTGGCACGCGCCACCGCATAGACATAGGCCCGGCAGGCGCTCAGGCTCGTATACATGTCGGCGAGCTTGGCCTGCATGAGCTGAAACTCGCCGATCGCCTGGCCGAATTGCTTGCGCTCGTGCACATAGGGGATCACCACGTCGAGGCACGCCTGCATGATGCCGAGCGGGCCGCCGGCCAGCACCAGCCGTTCGTAGTCGAGGCCGCTCATCAGGACGTTGACGCCTTCATCCGGGCGGCCGAGCACGTTCTCGCGGGGAACCTCGCAGTCCTCGAAGATCAGCTCCGCGGTCGGGGACCCTCGCATTCCGAGCTTGTCGAGCTTGCGGCCGGGGCGAAATCCCTTCATGTCCTTCTCGATCAGGAAGGCCGTGATCCCGCGCGCGCCGGCCGCAGGGGTGGTCTTGGCATAGACCACCAGCACGTCGGCCTCGGACCCGTTGGTGATCCAGTTCTTGGCGCCATTGATCAGGTAGCGGTCGCCCTTGCGCTCGGCGCGCGTGCTCATGGCCACGACGTCCGAGCCGGCGCCCGCTTCGCTCATGGCGAGCGCGCCGACATGCTCGCCGCTGATCAGGCGCGGCAGGTATTTGCGCTTCTGCTCCGGCGTGCCGTGCCGGCGGACCTGATTGACGCAGAGGTTGGAGTGGGCCCCGTAGGACCGGCCGACCGAGCCGGAAGCCCGGCTCACCTCCTCGAGCGCCACCACATGGGCCAGATAGCCCATGCCGGCGCCGCCGAATTCCTCCTCCACGGTGATGCCATGCAGGCCCAGTGCTCCCATCTTCGGCCACAGATCGCGCGGAAACGCATCCTCCCGGTCGATGGCGGCGGCGCGCGGCGCGATCTCGGCCGCCGCAAATGCGCGCACATTGTCGCGCAGCAGCGCGATGTCCGGATCGGGATCAAAACCAGGAAAAGCGGTCGAATTGCTCATATGACGACCATATCACGAACTGGATCGCTGTCGTCCCGGCCGCCCTGCTTTCGCGGGGACGACCCGGAGAGAGTCCGGAACAGCCGATATTGGGCGGCTTTGCCCGAAACCGCTCAAATCGTCATGGCGGTTATCGTCCCCCTGCAGTAGCGGGTATCGTCCCCCTGCAGTAAGAGCCTGGCATGAACGCGTCCAGCGCGCTCAACGCTTTTCCGCCCGAGAGAGAAATCGAGCACCGTCACTGATGTTCCGGTCCACCCTCGTCATTCCGTTGATCGTCGGCGGCGCACAGTTCATGCACCAGTTCGACGGTGCGGTCATCGCGACCGCGCTTCCGTCCATGGCGGCGTCTCTGCACGAGGACCCGGTCCGGCTCAATCTCGCGATCACCACCTATCTGCTGGCGCTGGCGGTTTTCGTGCCGGTGAGCGGCTGGATGGCGGACCGGTTCGGCGCCAAGCGCGTGTTCATCGCGGCGATCGTGGTCTTCACCGTGAGCTCGGTCCTGTGCGGCATCGCGCATTCGCTCATCGAGCTCGTCCTCTATCGCATCCTGCAGGGGATAGGCGGCGCCATGATGACGCCGGTCGGGCGCGTGATCGTGCTCAAGAGCGTGCCCAAGCTTGAGCTCGTGCGGGCGATGAACGCCATCACCATTCCGGCGGTGCTGGGGCCGCTGCTGGGACCCTCAGTCGGCGGCTTCATCGTCACTTATTTTTCCTGGCCCTGGATTTTCTTCATCAACCTTCCGATCGGCCTCGGCGGCGTCCTGGCCGTGCAACACTTCATCCCCGACGTTCATGCCGAAAAGGTCGCGCCCCTCGACCTGCGCGGCTTCGTGCTCATCGGCTTGGCGGTCGCCGGCCTGGTGTTCGGATTCGAGGCGATCGGACGCGACGTGGTGCCGGCTTCGATCATCCTTGCATCGATCACGGCCGGCGCCGTGTGCGGCGGCTTCTACCTGATCCACGCCCGGCGCGCGACCGATCCGATCATCGACCTCGGCCTGTTGCGGATTCGCACCTTCGCGGCATCCGTCTCGGGCGGCGGCCTGTTCTACTTGAGCACGACCTCGTCGGTCTTCCTGCTGGCCCTCCTGCTGCAGCTGGGCTTCGGATTCTCCGCCTTCCAGGCCGGGCTCATGACCTTGGGCAGCGCGGTCGGGTCGCTGGCGATGCGATTCGCCTTTCGGCCGCTGCTGCGGCCGCTCGGCTTCCGGCGCCTCCTCATCGGCAATGCGCTTTTGACGGCGGCCTTTCTCATCGGCTGCGGGTTCTTCCGCGTCACCACGCCCTACCTGGTCATCTTGCTCGCGCTGCTGATCGGCGGCTTTTCGCGCTCGGTGCAGTTTACCGCGGTCCAATCATTGGGCTATGCCGAAATGCCGAGCGAGTGCTTCAGCCGCGCCACCAGCTTCATGGCGATGGCGCAGCAACTTGCGCAGAGCTTCGGGGTCGGCCTGGTGGCGCTGGTCGTCCATCTCAGCCTGACCTGGCACGGCCGCATCGCCATCGCGCCCGCCGACATTGCGCTCGGGTATTTCACGATTGGATTCCTGGCGCTGGCGTCGGTGGTGATCTTCTATCGGCTTCCTTCCCACGCCGGCATCGAATTGACCGATCGCTGAAAGCGTCGCGGAAACGTGCACTTACCGGCCCCAATCTGCGGTAATATTCCCCGCTCGCGCCCATCGAGCCAACGCCCACCAACCCAAGGAGACGGCAATGAACAAGCGATCAATGATAGGACGATATGCAGCGCCGGTGCCGATGCTGGCCGCGGCCGCCCTCTGCTGCGGCCTTACGCTGCCGGCCCGCGCTGACGCGCTGGTGACTCACCGGATTCCGGCGGCGCTCGCCGCCGAGGCCGCCGTCGAGGCGGTCGCATTCTGCGCCAAGGACAATTATCGGGAGACCGCGGTGGTGGTGGATGCCGACGGCGCCCGCCAGGCGGAGGTGCGCGGCGATGGCGCCGGCATTCACACGCTCGATAGCGCCAACGACAAGGCCTATACCAGCGTCTCGTTCAAGTCCGATACGCTGCCGCTGGCCGAGCGCGCCAAGGAGCCGGGCGGTCTCACGGTGCTGTCGAAGCTTCCGCACGTGATGTTCTTTGGCGGCGGCGTCGTCATCAAGATCGGCGATGAGGTGGTGGGCGCCATCGGGGCGAGCGGCGCGCCCGGCGCGCAGCTGGATGAAGCCTGCGCCCGCGCCGGCCTCAACAAGATCCGCGACCGCCTGAAATAGAGCATTATTCCAGGATCACCTTGGCGCGGGCGATCCACTGCGGCGGCGTGCTCAAGATCTGCTCGACCGAATGCTGCAGCGTGTCGCCCGCGATGGGGCCGAATTCGGTCCTGGACGCCGCCACGTCGCGCAGGAAGCGGGGGTCCTGCATGGTCTCCGCGAACGCCGCCCGCAGCGCCGCGACGCGCTCCGCCGGCGTGCCGGGCGGCGCGGCCAGCGGCCGGCCGAGCGCGTTGCCGGACAGCAGGAAGTCCATCGGTCCGCGATCCGCCTCGTCCTTTGCCAACTCGTCCACCGTCGGCACCTCCGGCAGGTCGTCTGCCTTCGGGGCCGACTGCACCAGGATGCGCACCTTCCGGTCGCGGACCATATCGGATTTCTCGACGTTGAACTCGCCCCAGGTGATCCCGAGCGAGTCGACCTCGCCCCGCTCCAGCGCGAGATAGACGCTCGCGATCCCCTGGTACCCGGCCACGATCTTGAACCTGGTGCCGAGGAATTCGTTCAGCAAAGCCGGCATCGCATAGAGGAATGATCCCTTCGGGCTGGCGCCGGCGGTGATCTGCCGGCGGCGCGCATCCTCGATGCTGGCGATCCCGGATTCATGCCAGGCCGCCATCGCGCTGTGGGCGGCGGGCATAATCGAGCCGATCCAGTGAAACTGGCCCATGTCGTAGCGCACGGCCGCCATGCCGACCAACTGGTTCACCACCAGGGTGTTCGGCATCATGCCGATGGTGGTGCCGTCCCTGGCGGCGATGGTCTGCAGAAAATTGGCCATGACGATGCCGCCGCCGCCGATCATGTTCTGCGGCACGATGGTGGGATTGCCCGGCATGTGCGATCCGAGATAGCGCGCAACCAATCGCGCATCGCGGTCATAGGAGCCGCCGACGTTCACGCCGATCATGAGATTGACGTTCTTGCCGCGGTAGAAATCGGCCATCTGATCGGCGGCGGCGGGGCACGCGGACGCAAGCTCGCAGGCGCATGCCAGAACAGAGAGTAAGCGGAGATGCGTGCGCTTGCCGGCCGGATGCTGTGTTTGAATGCGGGTCAAGCGGCAGCCAACCCGGCCTTCTTGAGGGACTGTGGCAACGGCTTTGACATTGCTAATCCTCAGAGGAGGCGTTTGATCAAGCATCCGTGAGCGGCAACGCGAGGCAGAACGGGACCGGGCGGAGGCCTTATAACATGGATCGCGGCGGTCCGAGTGGCCAGCGCGGCCAAGGTGCGCTACGGTTGGCGGCCCGCCAGCCCTGAAGCAGGAGCAGCGAATATGCCCGCTTATGCCCATCCCCCGGCTTGGACCCGAAGGCGCCTTTTGCTTGGCCTGGCGGCGGCGCTGGCGGCGCCCCTTGCCGCGGCCGTGATCGATCCTGCGCGCAGCCAGCAGACGGTCGAAGAGTTCTACCGGGGCAAGCAGCTCGAGATGGTGATCGGCTACTCGCCGGGCGGCACCTACGATCTTTATGCCCGCCTGGTCGCCCGGTTTCTCGGCAATTACATTCCGGGCAAGCCGACCATCGTGCCGCGCAACATGCCGGGCGCCGGCAGCCGCGCCGCCGTGAAATGGGTGTACAGCGTCGGCCCGAAGGACGGCACCGTGCTGGCGACCGCCGATCAGTCGCTCTCGGTCGAGCAGGCGATGGGCGACAAGCAACTCGACCTCGACACCACCAGGCTCATCTATATCGGCAATCCGAACGCCGACAACAACACGACGGCGACCTGGTACACCTCCGGCGTCAAGACGATCGATGACGCCAAGAAGAGGCAGGTCGTCATGGGGGCGACCGGCGGCAGCACCAGTTCGCAATATCCCAAGGCGATGAATGCGCTGATCGGCACCAAGTTCAAGATCATCATCGGCTATCCGGGCGGCAACGACATCAATCTCGCGATGGAGAAGGGCGAGGTGGATGGCCGCGGATCGAACGCCTGGGGATCCTGGAAGGCGACGCGGCCGGACTGGCTGCGCGACAAAAAGATCAACATTCTGGTTCAGATCGGCCTCACCAAGGCGCCCGACCTTCCGGACGTGCCGCTCTTGATCGATCTTGCATCCAACGACGAGGACCGCGCGATCCTCAATCTGCTGTCGGCGCCGACCACGATCGGGCGGCCGGTGTTCACCGCTCCCGGCGTGCCGGCCGAGCGCGTGAAGGCGTTGCGCGATGCCTTCGATGCGATGGTCAAGGATCCGGTGTTTCTGGCCGAGGCCGCCAAGGAGCACTTCGACATCAACCCGGTGTCGGGCGCGCAGATGCAGAAAATCGTCACCGACATCGTGGCGACGCCGCGACCGGTGGCCGACCGGCTGCTGCAGATCATCGGCAGCGTGGGCGAGAATCGCGGCGGCTAGATCTGCAGGAACAGCGCGAACGACTCCTCGACCGTCCGCCGCAGGAGCTTGCGATATTGCTGGTGGCACGAATGCCCGGCCGCGATGCGGCCGAATTCGGCCTTGGGCAGCGTCCCCAACGGCACATAGGCGATCGGGCCGGATACCGGCATGAGCTCCGACCCGCGGCCCACCCGCAAGGTGGTCATGATCCCGAACATTTCGCGGTTGATGGTCGGGCGGGAAATAATGACCAGCCGGTATTGCCCCTGCCGGTTGGTCACCAGGTAGATGTGCCCGGATTGATGGGGGACCGAGACCAGGCCCTGCTGGGAGAATTCGGCATCGACCCGGTCGGATTCGCGGAAGATGAGGCTCGAAACGCCGTCGTCCCAGCAGATTTCGGTCCGGTAGGCAAAGATCGCCTGCGGGTCGCTGAAGGAGGGCCGCAGCGTCAGATACGAGCCCTCGATCCAGCTGACCGCCGGCCGCGAATAGAAGCCGAGATGGCCAGGCGCGAGGTTGGCCGGCGCCGCCCCGACCTCCCCGGCGTCGCCTTTGCGCAGTGAAACGCCCAGCGCCTCCTCGAGCCGCACCGTGGTGGCAAGCGTGAAGGGGCGGCGTCCGGACAACGCCTTTTCAAGGGTGGAAATGCTGATTTTGGCTTGATCGGCCAAGTGCTGCCGGGACATCCGCCGGCGCGCGAGCTGCTCGCGAATGATCGCGGCGACCAGGCGGCTCTGCTCGGCCGAGAGTTGCTTTTCGGACTCCAGCATTGTCAGCCCCAACGGCGTCCGGCACAATTCCTCACATATCCGCACAAACCATGACTCCGCAAGCCGGATTTCGGCGGCGGTTTGCCGAACAATCGCGAGGATCACGCTCGCCGCATCGCCGCGATCGGAGCAAAACGGGGTTCTCCCCGCGTCCCCACCGGGGAGGTCCCGGGAGCGGCGGGTCCCCCCGAACCATGCTGCCCTCCCAGTGCGCGCACGCAGCCCCCGGCCAACCGGCTGCGTGCGCGCCAACCTTTCGGTTGCGACATCCCGCAACGGCGCGAACGATGGAACTGGATCGTGGTACCGGCAAAGCAGCGCGCGGCGGGGAACACGTGCTTGAATTGCCCGGCGCCGGCCGCGTTGATGCAAACCGACGTGATGCCGGGATGGGCTCGGACGCAACCGCCGACCTGCGGCCGCCTAGCCCCGCGGACCCTTGCGGTTGATTCGCTGGTAGGGTCGCGACAAGCCGCTGACCCGGCTGTAGGACGGTTTGCTTCGCGGCTGCGGGACTTGCAACGCAAGCCTGCGTTCCCGGAGATAGGCTTCGAAGTCGGCGGCGGAAAGCGGCTTGGCGTACAGAAAGCCTTGCGCCTCTTCGCAGCGTTCCTCCAGCAGAAAGCGCGCCTGGGTTTCCGTTTCGACGCCTTCCGCGATGATGCCCAGCTTGAGATTGTGAGCCATCGCGATGAGCGAACGTACGATGGCGGCAATTTCGGCGTCGTCGGTGACCTTGGCGATGAAGCTGCAGTCGATCTTGATCCGGGAAACCGGGAACTTGGTCAAGTAGCTGAGCGAGGCATAGCCGGTGCCGAAATCGTCGAAGGCGAGCTTGATGCCCCGGTCATGCAGCTCCTGCAGCGGCATCATGGCGTCGTCATGGTTCAATGCGAAGGTCTCGCTGATCTCCAGCTCGAGGATGTCGGCCGAAAGGCCGCTCGCCTGCAGCGCCCCCTCGACATCGAGCAACAGTCTCGAATCGCGGCACTGACTGGGAAACAGGTTGATGCTGATGCGGTTGAGCGAGAGCCCCATGGCACGCCATGCGGCCGTCTTCGCGCACGCGTCACGAATGGTCCATGCGCCGACCGCCGATGCGATGGAGCTATCGGCCAATGTTTGGATGAATGCGCCCGGAGCGACGATGCCGCGGTGAGGGTGTCGCCACCGGAGCAGCGCTTCGGCGCCAACGACCGCGTCATCCGCGAGCCGGATTTGCGGCTGAAAATACAGCTCGAATTCATTCTCCGCGAATGCGCGCCTCAGCTCGACCTGAAGTCCACGCCGGGTCTGTGCCTGCGCACGCAGCACCGGCACGAAAAGTCGGTGGGTGTGCCCGCCATCGGACTTGGCTTCGTAAAGCGCGAGATCGGCATTGGCGATCAACTCGTCGAATGACGAGCCGTCTTGCGGTGCAATGGCGATGCCGGCGCTGCCGCCGATGTGAAGCAGGTGCTCATCAAGCTCGAACGGCTCGGCGAGCTGCCGCAACATCTGTTCGACGAGCTCCGTGATCCGGCGAGGATCGCCGCAGCCGGGAACGACGACGACGAATTCATCGCCGCCAAGCCGGTAGACTCTGCCGGCCTCGCCGGCGACGAGATTCAAACGCCGTGCCACTTCCACCAGCAGCTGATCGCCCGTCGAATGACCGTCGGTGTCGTTCACATCCTTGAAGCCGTCGAGATCGAACAGCGCGATGGAATGCGACCGGTGACCCTCGTCCGCGGTCAGCAAATTCGTCAGCTCGTTCTTCAATGAGACCCGGTTCGGCAGCCCGGTCAGCTGGTCATAATGCGCGGTCTGGCTCAGCTGCCGTTCCGCCTTCTTGCGACCCGTGATGTCGTCGTAGGCCCATGCCACTCCCCAGATCGCCCCGTCGGGATTGTACATCGGCGTCGCCGCCAATCTGATATCGACGGTCGAGCCGTCTTTGCGCGTGCGCTCGACCTCCACGTCGCGGATCGTCTCGCCGTTGACACATCGTTCGAACAGGGCCTGCGATTGGGACGCGCCTTCGGGGGGCACCAGCTTCGTGCGCCGGCCCATGGTCTCCTCGGCGGTGTAGCCAAAAATCTGTTCGGCGGCGCGGCTCCACAGCACGGTGCGGCGCTCGCGATCGGAGCAGACGATCGCGACCGGAGAGGCATCGATGACGGCGGCGAGAGTTTCCTTGGCCTGTCGTTCCATTTGTTCCAGTCGCGCCCGTTCGCTCGCCTCGGCCGAGGCTGCTTCGCGCGCCAGATCGAGCTCGCGGTGTCGCGCCTCGAGCGATACCGCCATGGCGTTGAATGTGCTCGCCAGAGCACCGACTTCGTCCTGCGCGGCGACTGCGGTGCGGTGGGTCAGCTTGCCGGCTGCGAGCGCCGATGCATCGGCGCTGAGCTGCCGCAACGGGCTGATGATCCGCCCCGAGAATGCCGAAGCCAATCCGAGTGCGACCAGAAGCGCGATCAGGCTTGCTGCGGCGCCCCAGGTCAGGCGAGAGATCACGTTGGACAAGACGAAATCGGTGGGCAAGCCGACCGACACCAGCCATGGGGCTTCGGCCATGGCCGCCGACCCGGTGATGCGCTGGACACGGTCGGCCCACATCACCGATCCGCTGGCTTCTTTCGACGCCGCACGAAGGGCGGTGATCTCGTTCTGGCTTAGACTGCGGCCGACCCAGGCTGAACCGCCGTCGCCGCGCAGGATGACTGTCCCGTCCTTATTGATGATCTGAACGATACTGCCGGCCGGCAGATCACCCACATGAAGCGAATTCTGAAAATGTTCGATCTGAACGCCGACGCCGAGCACGGCCTCCAGCCGCCCGTCCGGGCTCTTGAGCCCGCGGGCAACGACGGTCACCCAATTGCCGGTCGTGCGGCCGCGTACCGGCTTGCCGACGGCGACGCCTTGTCGGCCCGCCGCGACCCATTGGAAATAATCGCGGTCCCCGACATAGGTGCGGCCGTTTTCCGCCGGCGCGAACGATGTACCGATATTCTTGCCATCGGGGGCCGACACCAGAAGATTGCCGATGTAATCGGGCAGCGTGGCCTTGGTGCGCCGCAAGACCGCATCGTTGGCTTGGATGTCCTCCGGCTTGGCCGATACGGCTTGGCTCAGGCCCACCAGAAGATGGTCGAAATTATCGATCTGGTCGTCGACCCGGGCGGCCAGCAAACGGGCTTCGATCAGCGCGCTTCTGAATGCCTGGGCCTGGTCGCCTCGCCACTGGTTCCAAAGTCCACCGCCGACCAGGGCCATGAATGGGACAACCGTGGCGATCACCAAACCCAAAAGCCGCGTTCGAATGCCGCCGAGCATGGTCAAAATGATCCTTCACCGAGCGCAGCGGATGCCGGGTTGTCGCGAACGACAGGCTCCGCCGGCCCGGAATCACGGGCGTCAGGTCAGGCTTAGACCGCCCGGAATGTCGCGTGGGTGCAAAAGCCGCTCGTGCAGCTCGGATAATTGTTTTAACTTTAATGAGGCGCTAATCGACCGGTCGAGCTTTGCGGAACGACCAGGTCATGGTGCCGAGGGAACCCGATGCCCCGCTCCGAACAGCAGGCGAGAATGCGCGACGGCATCCAACTCGCCTACGCGCTCCATGATCGCCCGGCTCCCAACCACCAGGTTGTTCTCATCCACTCGCTTGCCATGGACCGATCGTTCTGGCGGCCGGTCGCCGAGCGGCTGGCGATGAACGCCTGCGTGCTGATCCCTGATTGCCGGGGTCACGGCCGGTCGAACAGGCCCAAGGGTCCCGTGACGGTCGAGCTGCATGCCGACGATCTTGCCGACCTCCTCGATCAGCTCGGCTGGCGGACCGCCTTGGTGGCGGGCGCCTCGATGGGCGGCTGCATCGCGCTCGCCTTCGCGATCCGGCATCCCGCGCGCGTGTCGGCGCTCGGCCTTGTGGATACCACCGCCTGGTACGGCCCCGACGCGCCCAAGAGCTGGGAGCAGCGCGCGAATGCGGCACTCGCATCGGGCCTGTCCTCGCTCACCGATTTCCAGGTCACGCGCTGGTTCGGGGACAAGTTCCGCGCCGACCATCCGCACGTGGTGAAGGACTGTGTCGATACGTTCTTGCGCAACGACGTGGCCGTCTATGCGCAGACCTGCCGGATGCTCGGCGCCTGCGATCTGCGGTCCGGATTGGCGGCGATCAAGGTCCCGACCGCGATCGTGGTGGGCGAGGAGGATTACGCCACGCCGCCGGCCATGGCGCAAGCCATGCACACGGCCATTGCAGGATCCACGCTGACGGTGCTCCCCGGCGCGCGCCACCTCACCCCATTGGAGCGACCCGACCAGATCGCCGCCGAGCTCGACCGGCTTCTGCAGCGCACCGGCGCGGCGCAATAGAGCGTGTGAAGGAATCGCCGTCTCTGTCGTCCCGGCCCATAGCGCGTCGAAGACGCGCGTGAACGCGCTTAGGGAGCCGGGACCCATACACCGCAGCCGATCGATAAGCCACGGAGTATGGGTCCCTGCTTTCGCAGGGA
>DASXXS010000064.1:0-2019 GCA_036502925.1 Xanthobacteraceae bacterium | reverse complement strand
GTTGGCGTGAAGCTGTTCCAGATCGAGGAGCCGGACGGAGGGCCGTCCGATCCGAGCGCACCGGGAGCCGCGATCGGCATTGACGCTGCCGGCGCAATGGTCGAGGTGGCCTTCTCGGTGGGCGGCAACGCGATGGTTCTTACCGATCGCGAAGGCTTTGAGCGCACCTTGTCAGTGCCCGACTCCGCAGCCGGAGAGGCACAGTGGCAAGAGCTGTTCGAAGCGGCGCGCCTTCGCGCCGAACGCGCCCTGGCTCGCCCGGTCAGCCATGCGGTGGTTGTCCTTGCCGCCGCAGCGGATGCCGATTTGTCTCACAAACTGCACGCGGCGGCCGAAGCGGCGGGGCTGAAGGTGTTGCGTCTCAGCGTAAGGGCCGCGCTGTCGGCCGGCGCGAGCGCAGCGTTGACCGCAGCAATTCTCGCCGAAGACCTGGCGCCGCGCCCCGAGTAATGCCGAAGATGACTTTTATCGAGCGCGACGGCACGCGGCGCGAGGTCGATGCGCCGCTCGGAATGTCTGTGCTCGAGATTGCGCGGCGCCACGACATCGACATCGAAGGCGCCTGCGAAGGCTCGCTCGCCTGCTCGACCTGCCATGTGATCGTCGATCCGCAGTGGTACGAGTTGCTCACCGAGGCGAGCGAGGACGAGGAGGACATGCTCGACCTTGCGTTCAATCTTACTGTGACATCCCGCCTCGGCTGCCAGATCGTCATCAGTGAGGAATTGGACGGTTTGACGGTGGAGCTTCCCGCGGCGACCCGCAACCTGCTGCTCGGCTGAGCTCTGGTCGGCAGCCGATGACCGCCGAGCCAGCCCTATTCCAGCGTCTGGTCGCGGCATCCGATCGGGACTGGCGCGCCTATATCCGCCACCGGTTTGTGCGTCTGCTGGCCAGCGGCGGGCTGCCCGAGGCGTGCTTCCGGCGCTATTTGGTGCAGGACTATCTCTTCTTGATCCATTTCGCGCGTGCCTGGGGCCTGGCGATCTACAAATCCGATGCACTCGGCGAAATGCGCCGCGCGCAGCGCCTCGTCGCGGCCACCCTCGACGTCGAGATCGGGCTCCATACCGAGTATTGCCGCGGCTGGGGGCTGTCGGAAGCGGCGATGGCCAGCGAGCCGGAGGCGGCTGCGACCATTGCCTACACCCGCTTTGTGCTCGACCGCGGCGTTGCCGGCGACCGGCTCGACCTCGAAGTGGCGCTCGCACCGTGCGTTGTCGGTTACGCCGTGATTGCGGCGGAGCGTATCCGCGATCCTGCATCCCGGCTCGAGGGCAATCCTTACCGCGAATGGCTCGAAATGTATGCCGGGTCGGATTACCAGGAGCTCGCCCGCGAGGCGACGGCGGCGCTCGACGAGCAGTTCGCGCGGCGCGGCGGTGAGGGACGCTTCTCCTCTCTCGCCGGCACTTTCGCCGCCGCCGCCCGGCTCGAAGCGGATTTTTGGCAGATGGGGTTGGAGGCGCAGTCGTGAGCCCGCAGGACCTTGACCTGCCTGGCGATCCGGCCGCCCATAGGGTAGTCGTCGCGATGTCGGGCGGGGTCGACTCGTCGGTGACCGCGGCCTTGCTGGTAGAAAGGGGCTTTGAGGTCGTCGGCATCACTCTGCAGCTCTACAATCATGGCGCTGCCGCCGGGCGCGGCGGCACGTGCTGTGCAGGCCGCGACATCTACGATGCGTCCCGCGTCGCCGAGCGCCTCGGCATTCCCCATTATGTGCTCGATTACGAGAGTCGCTTCCGGACTGCTGTAATCGACGATTTTGTCGACAGCTACGCCCGGGGCGAGACGCCGGTGCCGTGTATCCGCTGCAACCAGCGGGTCAAGTTCCGCGATCTGCTGAGTGTGGCGCGCGATCTCGGCGCCGCGGCGTTGGCCACTGGACATTACGCCCGCCGGGTTGCCGGCCCGGAGGGGCCCGAACTGCACCGTGCATGCGATGCGGCGCGCGACCAGAGCTATTTCCTGTTCGCCACGAGCCGCGACGAACTCGAATACCTGCGGTTTCCATTGGGC
>DASXXS010000063.1:0-4714 GCA_036502925.1 Xanthobacteraceae bacterium | reverse complement strand
CCGCCCTTGACGTTGAACGAGAAGCGGCCGGGCTCGTAGCCGCGCGCGCGCGATTCCGGCAGGGCCGCGAACCATTCGCGGATCGGCGTGAAGGCGCCCGTATAGGTCGCCGGATTGGAGCGCGGGGTGCGGCCGATCGGCGACTGATCGATGTCGATCACCTTGTCGAGATGCTCGAGGCCTTCGATGCGGTCGTAGGGGGCAGGGGCCTCGGAGGCGCCGTTGAGCTTGCGGGCGATCGCCTTGTAGAGCGTGTCGACCAGGAGCGTCGACTTGCCGCCGCCCGACACGCCGGTGACGCAGGTGAAGAGGCCGAGCGGAATCTCGGCGGTGACATTTTTCAGGTTATTGCCGCGCGCATTGATGACCTTGAGCGTGCGGCGCGGATTGCGGGCGCGGCGCTGCGGCACCGCGATGGTCAGCTCGCCCTTGAGATAGCGGCCGGTGAGCGAGGCCGGGCTCGCCATGATGTCCTCGGGCGTGCCCTGCGCCACCACCTCGCCGCCATGGATGCCGGCGCCCGGACCGATGTCGAGCACATGGTCGGCGGTGCGGATGGCGTCCTCGTCATGCTCCACCACGATCACGGTGTTGCCGAGGTCGCGCAGCCGCTTGAGGGTCTCGAGCAGGCGCGCATTGTCGCGCTGGTGCAGCCCGATCGAGGGCTCGTCGAGCACATAGAGGACGCCGGTCAGGCCGGAGCCGATCTGCGAGGCGAGCCGGATGCGCTGGCTCTCGCCGCCCGACAAGGTGCCCGAGGCGCGCGCCAGCGTGAGATATTCGAGCCCGACATCGACCAGGAATTTCAGGCGCTCGCGGATCTCCTTGAGCACCCGCACCGCGATCTCGTTCTGCTTGGCGGTGAGGCGGCCGGGCAGCTCCGCGAACCATTCGCCCGCCCGCTTGACCGACATTTGCGAGACTTCGCCGATATGCAGGCCGCCGACCCGCACGCACAGGGCCTCCGGCTTGAGCCGATAGCCGTTGCAGGCCGCACAGGGAATGTCGGTGAAATATTTGGCGATCTCCTCGCGCGCCCAGTCGCTCTCGGTCTCGCGGAAGCGGCGCTCCAGGTTGGTGAGCACGCCTTCGAACGGCTTCTTGGTTTCATAGGCGCGCAGCCCGTCGTCATAGACGAACTTGATCGCATCCTCGCCCGAGCCGTAGAGGATCGCGTCCTGCACCTTCTTCGGCAGGTCCTTCCATCTGGTGTCGAGCGCGAAACGGTAATGCTTGCCGAGCGCCTGCAGGGTCTGCATGTAGTAAGGCGAAGACGACCGCGCCCACGGCGCGATGGCGCCCTTGCGCAGCGTCGCCTCCTTGTCGGGAATGACGAGATCGGCATCGATATGCTGCTCGACGCCGAGGCCGCCGCAGGCCGGGCAGGCGCCGAACGGATTGTTGAAGGAGAACAGCCGCGGCTCGATTTCCGGAATGGTGAAGCCCGACACCGGGCAGGCGAATTTTTCCGAGAAGACGAGGCGGTTGGCATCGGATGCCGCGGCGGTGGCGAGCTTGGTCTTTCTTCCTCCCTCCCCTGCAAGGGGAGGGTCGGATCGCTCTTTGCGATCCGGGGAGGGGTCCCGCGGCGAGGGGTCTTGCTCCGAAGTCTCCTTCGGCGCCGGGACCCCCACCCGGCGAGCTTCGCTCGATAGCCGATGCTTCGCATCGGCGTTCTTAACGTCAAGAACGGCGGCCGAAGGCCGCCTGTCGCTCCCCCTTGCAGGGGGAGGTGAAGAGGGGGCGTCGGCGAATTCGGCCACCGCGAGGCCGTCGGCGAGCCGCAGCGCGGTCTCCAGCGAATCCGCCAGCCGGGTCGCGAGATCGGGCCGCACCACCACGCGGTCCACTACCACGTCGATGTCGTGCTTGAACTTCTTGTCCAGCGCCGGCGCCTGCGCGATCTCGTAAAACGCGCCGTCGATCTTCACGCGCTGGAAGCCGCGCTTCATCCAGTCGGCCAGCTCCTTGCGGTACTCGCCCTTGCGCCCGCGCACCACCGGCGCCAGCAGATAGAGCCGGGTGCCCTCGGGCAGCGCCATGATCCGGTCCACCATCTGCGAGATGGTCTGGCTCTCGATCGGCAGGCCGGTGGCCGGCGAATAGGGCACGCCGATGCGCGCCCACAACAGCCGCATATAGTCGTAGATTTCGGTGACGGTGCCGACCGTCGAGCGTGGATTGCGCGAGGTGGTCTTCTGCTCGATGGAGATGGCGGGCGACAGGCCGTCGATCTGGTCCACGTCCGGCTTCTGCATCATCTCCAGGAATTGCCGGGCATAGGCCGAGAGGCTCTCCACATAGCGGCGCTGGCCCTCCGCATAGATGGTGTCGAAGGCGAGCGACGACTTGCCGGAACCGGAGAGGCCGGTGAAGACAACGAGCTGGTCGCGCGGAATCTCGACGTCGATGTTCTTGAGATTGTGCTCGCGCGCGCCGCGGATCGCGATCACGCGGGCATCGCGCCCGCCGGTCTCGCGGACGCTCGCGTCGGGGGCGTTCGCACCGCTGCGGCGGACGGCGCGTGATTTGTCGAACAGGTCGTTCATCGGTTGGTTCTTGGATTCGTTCTTGGGGCTCGCGATCGCTGCCGCAATGTTGCGTCACATAAGTTCGGAGTTCGGAACATAGGAAGAACGGCGGCACTTCGCCAGCCCAAAGCGCCCGAGCGTTCCTTCTCCCGCTCGAAGCCTGGGGACAATGACGTATTCGGCACGATACGATGAGCGATCCGGGAACCGGGAGGGAGATTTATCATGACACATTTCACGACATCCTGGCGCGTGCTCGTGCTGGCCGCCGCCGCGATGCTTGCGGCCGCGCCCGCCGCGCAGGCGGAATTCGAGGTCATCGCGCAGACCAATGTCGAATACGCGCAGCACGACGGGGTCAAGCTGGTCGCCGATCTCTATCAGCCGAAAGGCGTGGCGAAGGCGCCGGCGGTCATTGCGGTGCATGGGGGCGGCTGGCAGAACGGCAGCCGCGCCGGCTACCGGTACTGGGGGCCGTTCCTGGCCAAGAACGGCTACGTGGTCCTGAGCATCGACTATCGGCTGGGCAACGCCGGCACATATCCGGGCTCCGTCTACGACGTCAAGGCGGCCATCCAGTTCGTGCGCGCCAAGGCGGAGACTCTCGGCGTCGACCCGGACCGCGTCGGCCTGATGGGAGATTCCGCGGGCTCGCATCTGGTCGCGCTGGTGGCGCTTGCCGGCGCGGAGCCGCTGTTCTCATCCGGCTATCGGGACGACCCCAACGCCGCGGTGCCGGTCAACGTGAAGGCGGTGGTCGGCTTCTACGGCGTCTACGACATGCTGGCGCAATGGCATCACGACCAGATCGCGCGCCCGCGCGACCAGATCGCCGAAAAATACCTGGGCGTCTCGCCGATGCAGAACCGGCGCATCTATTTCGAGTCGGCGCCGATCAGCTATGCGACGATCGACAAGAGGGGCACGCGGTTTCTGCTGATCCACGGCACCAATGACGACATCGTCGATCCGCCGTCGCAGTCGGAGGCGTTCTGGCTCGCGCTCAACCAGGCCGGCATCGTGGTGCGCCGCATCGTCATCCCGGGTGCCGGGCATTTCTGGGCGTCCGATCCGTTCGAGGGCGAGCCGGGCGGCTACGGCGCCACCACCGCGCCGCGGCTGCTGCGGTTCCTCGCGGAGGCGCTGTAAGAGCGGAAATTCCGTCTAGCCCGCCCGAGCGCGAGACCAGCCACTTGGCGGGACAAGCCACTTGCATGGGCGTCACCGGCATGCTAGAACAAAACAGGAACAAGCATGCATCGCGCTGCAAGGCTTGTGGACCGAGGCTGGGAAACGCCAGAACCCGCTTGCGGGAGCGCGGCTGCGGTCTAGGGTGCAGAGCTTCTTGCGGGAGGGCTTCGCGCGGGAGCGCGGCGGTAGGAGAGAGTTATGGCAGGCTCAGTGAACAAGGTCATCTTGATCGGAAATCTCGGTGCGGATCCGGAAATCCGGCGCACCCAGGACGGCCGGCCGATCGCGAATCTGCGGGTGGCCACGTCCGAAAGCTGGCGCGACAAGGCGACCGGAGAGCGCAAGGAAAAGACCGAGTGGCACCGCGTGGTCATCTTCAACGAAGGGCTCTGCAAGATCGCCGAGCAATATCTGAAGAAGGGCGCCAAGGTTTATCTCGAAGGCGCGCTGCAGACCCGCAAATGGCAGGATCAGTCGGGCCAGGACCGCTATTCCACCGAGGTCGTGCTGCAGGGCTTCAATTCGCAGCTCACCATGCTCGACAAGGCCGGGGGTGGCGGCGGCGACTTTGGCGGCAGCGAATCCTCGGGCGGCGACTTCGGCGCCTCCGGTCCGGGCGCGGCGCGCAAGCCGGCCATGGCTGGCGCCGGCGGCGGCAGGGGCGGCGACCTGGATGACGAGATTCCGTTCTGACGATTTTCCGGTCGGCGAGTCGCCGAGCGGCCCGCGGCCGGTGTCATGAGCGGGGGCAGGCGGGCCAAGCTGGTTTCGTCCGGCACGATGGTGGTGGCTGCTCTGATCGGGGCCGCCGCACACGCCGGCCCGCAGGTCGGCGAGCGGCTTGCGCTGACGGCCTGTCCCCATGCCGGGATCACGGCGCCTTGCCTGACGGTCAGCGGCACGGACGGCACCGTCTACAACATCACCGGCGCCACGCCGAAGCCGGCCTTCAATGGCCGCATGATCCGCCTGCGCGCGACCGTGAGCGACAA
>DASXXS010000062.1:0-27320 GCA_036502925.1 Xanthobacteraceae bacterium | reverse complement strand
CGGCCTTCGCGGAGATCGCGTCGCGCGCGCAGGTGTTCGAAGTCTCGCCCGGCCGCGTCGCCAGCAAGCCACCGCGCGGCTGATGCCTACCGCTTCTTGCGCACCATCTCCTGCAGGCGATCGCGCAGTTCCGGCTTGTGGCGCTCGAGCGCGCTCTGGATCCTGGCCGCCTCGATTCCCTTGGGCACCTTGCGCTGCGCCACGCAATCCGCCATCCGCTGCATCAAGTCGAAATCGTGCTCGTCGCGATATGGCTTGAGATCGAGATCCGGCGGCACCTTCTTGAGCCGCTCGTCGCCGATCTTCTTGACGTATTTCTGCATGAAGCGGTCATACTCGCGCCAGCCGATCCCGGCGGCGCGGACCGCGGCCTCCTCGGCCCGGGTGGCGATCTGGTGGGCATGCAGGTAGTGCAGGTTGAGTTGATCGATCAGCGTCTTCTCGACCTCCTCGTGCAGGATGAGAAAGCGGTCGGTGTCGACCTCGCGGCCGCGAACCTTCATCACCTTCGGCATATGGCGGTCGATATAGATGGTCTTGCCGTCCTGGCTGTAGCCGGCCAGGTAAGGGATGTCGTGGGCGCGATCGAGCTTCTTGACCCGGCGCACGATGGCATCGAGCGCACGATCGAGCATCAGGCTCGAGACGAACCATTCGGGTATCCTGAGCTTCTTGTGGGGGGCCTCCGGATGGCAAAAGTCGAGCGGCATCGCGGCATCTCCGTTCAAGTTTCCCTTGGAGCATGATCCCGAAAAGCCCGCCCTCGCCAACGGGTCCGGCCGAAGGCCGGCCCGATGATAAACTCCGGCGGGGGTGGCTACCGGTTTTCGGGATAGATCATGCTCCGCTCTACCCGGCGAATCATCGGCCCGGACATCTGAATTTAGCGTCAATCTGGCGCGCCCGGCGCTACGCGAATCCCACCCTTTCGGGGGCTCTTTCGGGCGCCAATTTTTCGCCGCGGTAGGCCTTTAAAATTGTTGACGAATCAACATATTAAGGGAGGTTAATTAGGCCTGTACGGCCCCCCTTTTTCGTGCGACATCAACAGGGTCGAATCCCGTTCCCTCGCGCCCACTTCGAAAGTCCTTCGCAATGGCTGAAGCAGCCCGTCAAAAGGCTCCCGCCGTGCCGTCCGATTACGGCGCGGAATCCATCAAGGTGCTCAAAGGCCTCGACGCCGTGCGCAAGCGGCCCGGCATGTATATCGGCGACACCGATGACGGGTCGGGCCTGCATCACATGGTCTACGAGGTCGTCGACAATGCCATCGACGAGGCGCTCGCCGGCTATGCCAAGGAAGTGCTGGTCATCCTCAATCCGGACGGTTCCTGCACGGTGCGCGACGACGGTCGCGGCATCCCGACCGAGCTGCACGAGGAGGGCGTGTCGGCGGCCGAGGTGGTGATGACCCAGCTCCATGCCGGCGGAAAGTTCGGCGGGGCCGCCAATCCCTACAAGGTCTCGGGCGGGCTGCACGGCGTCGGTGTGTCGGTGGTGAACGCGCTCTCGGCGTGGCTCAAGCTCACCATCTGGCGCGACGGCGCGGAGCACTTCATGGAGTTTCGCGACGGCGAGCCGGTCGCCCCGCTGGCGCGCACCGGCCCCGCCCCGGACCGGCACGGCACCGAGGTGACCTTCCTGCCGTCGACCAAGACCTTCACGATGACCGAGTTCGACTTCGCGACCCTGGAGCATCGGCTGCGCGAGCTCGCCTTCCTCAATTCGGGCGTCAGCATCGTGCTCTCCGACATGCGCCACGCGGTCGAGAAGCGCGAGGAGCTGCGCTACGACGGCGGCGTCGAGGCGTTTGTCCGCTATCTCGACCGCAACAAGTCGCCGCTCGTTCCGGCCCCCATCATGGTCCGGGTCGAGCGCGACGGGATCGGTATCGAGGCGGCGCTCTGGTGGAACGACGGCTATCACGAGACCGTGCTCTGCTTCACCAACACGATCCCGCAGCGCGACGGCGGCACCCACTTGGCCGGCTTTCGCGGCGCCCTGACCCGCCAGGTCACGGGCTATGCCGAGAGGGGCGGCGGCGCCCGCAAGGAAAAGGTCGCGCTCACCGGCGACGACTGCCGCGAGGGGCTCACCGCGGTCCTGTCCTGCAAGGTGCCGGACCCCAAATTCTCGTCCCAGACCAAGGACAAGCTGGTCTCCTCGGAGGTCCGGCAAGTGGTCGAGAGCGTCCTCAACGAGGCGCTGCAGGCCTGGTTCGAGGAGCATCCCGCCGAGGCCAAGAGCATCGTCGGCAAGGTGGTGGAGGCGGCGGCCGCCCGCGAGGCCGCCCGCAAGGCGCGCGAGCTCACCCGCCGCAAGGGCGCGCTCGATGTCGCCTCGCTGCCCGGCAAGCTCGCCGACTGCCAGGAACGCGATCCGTCCAAGTCGGAGCTCTTCATCGTCGAGGGCGATTCCGCCGGCGGCTCCGCCAAGCAGGGGCGCAACCGCGAATTCCAGGCGGTCCTGCCCATGCGCGGCAAGATTCTCAACGTCGAGCGCGCGCGCGTCGACAAGATGCTCTCGAGCCAGGAGATCGGCACGCTGATCACCGCGCTCGGCACCGGCATCCGCGAGGAATTCGACGTCGAAAAGCTGCGCTACCACAAGATCATCATCATGACGGACGCGGATGTCGACGGCTCCCATATCCGCACCCTGCTGCTGACCTTCTTCTACCGGCAGATGGCGCAGGTGATCGAGCGCGGCCATCTCTACATCGCGCAGCCGCCGCTTTACAAAGTGGCGCGTGGAAAATCCGAGCAGTATCTCAAGGACGAGGTCGCGCTCGAGAACTATCTGATCACCACGGGCCTCGAGGACGCGGTGCTGCGGCTCTCGACCGGCGAGGAACGCGCCGGCGAGGATCTCAAATCGCTGGTCCAGGAGGCGCGCACCATCCGCAACATTCTGCTCGGCCTGCACAGCCGCTACAAACGCCACGTGATCGAGCAGGCGGCGATCGCCGGCGTGCTCAATTCGTCGGTGTTCGAAAATCTTGAGACCGCGGAGGAGGCCGCCAAATACATCGCGCTGCGGCTCAATGCCCTCTCGGAAGAGACCGAGCGCGGCTGGCAGGGAAGCTTCGCCGACGGCTTCCGTTTCGAGCGCACCGTGCGCGGCGTCAAGGAGGTCGCGATCATCGATCAGGCGCTGCTGGCCTCCGCGGAAGCGCGCAAGCTCGACGAGCACGCGGCGTCCTTGCAGGCGGTCTATCCCAAGCACGGCCTGTTGCGGCGAAAGGACGAGGAGGTCCTGGTCCACGGTCCGGTCGGCCTGTTCGAGGCCGTGACGGCGACCGGCCGCAAGGGGCTTGCCCTGCAGCGCTACAAAGGGCTGGGCGAGATGAATCCGGGCCAGCTGTGGGAGACCACGCTCGACACCAATGCGCGCTCGCTCCTGCAGGTGAAGGTCAAGGAGGGCGAGGAAGCCGACAACATATTCGCCGAGCTGATGGGCGACCTGGTCGAGCCGCGCCGGATCTTCATCCAGGACAATGCGCTGGCGGCCAGCGTGGATGTGTAGCGGCCGGTTGCCGCCGCCGCACGCGTCCGCTCAGCCACCATTCGCCCAGCTCGACGCGCGGCGGCGGTTCGCATCGGTCGTCTGCCAATAGCTCTGCCAGTCCTCGCTCGGGCCGATGCCGTCGATGGCCGCGGGGCCAGTCATTGCGGCGGCGGCGCCTGCGTCCAGCAGCATCGGCAGGCGGTCGCCCGAGCCGGCGGCCGCGATGGCGCCGCGCAGCAGGCGCCGGTAGGCGCTGATCGCCTTGTCGGACTGTCCGAGATGCTCCTTGCTGCGGTCCTGGATCACGCCCATGGATTCGCAGGCCCATTGGTCGTGGACATTGATGTCGGCTCCCATGCCGGTGAAGGTCGAGTGCGCCTGCTCATGCGGATCGAAGCCGTACTGGTTGCTCTTGTTCTTGCGCGGGACGTAATCGGGCAGCTCGTAGAGCGTGAGCCGCTGGCGCCGCATCTCCTGCCGGTCCACCGGCGCCCCGAAGCTGGTGAAGATCGCGTACCAGTAGTGCCTGGTATCATCGATCGGCACATGCCACTGGGTGATCGTCATCTCGCTGCTCATGGGAATGACGAAGGCATTGGGAAACACCAGATTGGTGACCCGCACATGGGTATGGGCATCGCTGATGCGGCGCAGGCTCACCACCCGCAAGCCGAATTCGGTCGGCTCGACCTCGATGCGCGGGCGCGGAAATTCGCGCATGATGCGGGTCATCGGCAGGTCGGAATCGATTGAGCGGTCGCGGAACAGCTTGCCGTAGCCTGACGCGGCATCCTCGTCCTGGAAAAAGCGATGCAGGAACGAGGTATGGGCGGGATCGATGCCGACTTCCAGCGATTGCAGCCAGTTGCACGCGATCAGGCCCTTGAACGCGAAGGTGTGGCTCGCCGGCGCGGTGAAGCAATCGAAATGCGGGAAGCAGGGCGGCTCGCCCGCACCCAGATAGGCGAACAGGATGCCGCTCTTCTCCACCACCGGATAGGCGGTCTGGCGGATGTTCCGGCAGAGCGCGCTGCCCTCGGGCTCGGCGGGAGTCTCCAGACAGTGGCCATGGACATCGAACAGCCAGCCGTGGAACGCGCAACGCAAGCCGCCGTCTTCCAGCCGGCCGTAGGCGAGATCGGTGCCGCGATGCGGACAGGCGCGCGCGATCAGCCCGTAACGGCCCTGATGGTCGCGGAACATGACCAGGTCTTCGCCCAGCAGCTGCACCGGCTTGACCGGCCGGTTGCCCTCGAGCTCGACCGCGAGCGCGGCCGGCTGCCAGTAGCGGCGCATCAAGCTGCCGGCGCCCGTGCCGGGGCCAATCCGGGTGATGAGATCGTTCTGCTCCGCGCTCAGCATGAATCATCTTTGCGTTGACGCATTTCCGGACGGAAAACCGGAACCCGCCTGCGCCTTCGCAAGGGCAGGCTTTTCCTGAAAATGCGCTAATGGCCCGGCAGCACCAGCACCTTCGGCTTGTCCGGCAGCGTGGTCTTGGAGATCACCACCGAGGGTATCGGGCTCATCTCCACGGCAAAGTCCTGCCGCATGCGGCCGAGGAAGCGGTTGAGGGTGAAGCTCGAGAAATAGTGCATCGGGATGATCAGCGGTGCCTTGAGCGAATGCAGGACCTCGACCATGCCGTCGAGGTCGAGCGTAAGATTGCCGTCGACCGCCGCCATCACGGCGTCGATGCGCCCGATCTCGTTGAGCTGCTGCTGATTGAGGGTGTGATGGAGATGCCCGAGATGGGCGATGCACATATTGGCGATCTCGAAGATGAAGATCGAGTTGCCGTTGCGCTCGGTGCCGCCGCCCCAGTTGCGAATATTGGTGGGCACGTTGCGCACCCGCACGTCCCTGACCGTGATGTCGTGGCGCGCCGGCTGGCTCTCGCTCGGACCCCAGCCGCGCAGCACGTATTTGATCGCCGGGTCCGGATGGTCGGTGTAGTGGGTGTCGTGCGCGTGATTCATGGTGATGATGTCGGGCACGACCGGCGGCCGGACATAATCGTTGTAGTCGGTCGCGATCCGCACCAGCTGCGGGCTTTCGATCAGGAAGGTCGAGTGGCCGTTATAGGTGATTCGCACCTGGTCGGGAGCGAGCGCGGCGAGCGCCTGGAACGCGGCTGGAATGACGCGCGGCTCATCCGAGGCGACGAGGCCCGGGCAGTTCTCGGTCATCTCCGGCTTGGCGGGCGCCGCGGGCGTTTGCGCCCTGCTCCGCGGGACCGACGCGAGCCACAAGGTGCCAGCGAGCGCCGCAAGCAGCACGGCGAAACGGGCGCGAGCCGCCATGTCACGATTCCCTCTGCAGTGGCCCTGGCGGACCATAGCAAGAAAGTCGCACCGGAGCACAGCTGCAAGCGGCGACGCCGTCATGAAGGTGTTACAATTCCGTTTCTGCAAGTATGGGTTGACTTTACTCGATCGTTACCTCTAATTTTCCGGCCGTCAATACAGGGGAGCACCCAGATGGGCGCAGCGATGGACGCGCGGCACCGCGTTAGCACATGGAATGGCTGTGCATCGCTCGCGGCGACTTTGTTGGTCGGGTTCATGACCGCATGGCCGCATGTCCTCGTGGCGCAGTCTCCCGAGGCCGCAGATGGGGCTGTCCGGGTCGGCGATCTTTGGATTTACGAGACCAGGAACGAGGTGACGGGCTTGCCCGCCGAGGGCTACACCGAAATGGTCGCGCAGGTGTCGCCCAAGGAAGTCGTGGTGAACAGGACTTTCAGAGAACCCGTCTACAGATGGCCGCAAAATTACATTGTCACCTATGATCACGACTGGAACGTCGTCGACAGGTTCGATTGGAAATTCAAGCCGAATGACGGCCTTGGCTTTCGGGCGCCCCTCAGCGTGGGCAAGACATGGCAGGCCGAATTCGATGCGCAGGACCTGCAAACGACGCGGAGGACCTACAGAGGGACAAGTGCGTCAAAGGTGGTAGGGCAGGAGACGATAACGACGGGAGCCGGCACGTTTGATACGTTCAAGATCGACCAACAAGCGCGTTGGCTCGATCCCCGTGATCTCGCCAGGATATGGGAGTTCCAGGTTGTGTCCTGGTATGCCCCACAGATCAATCATTGGGTGCGCCAGACCAAGCTGCTCAAATTTGCGAAACGCGTGCGGTACAGCACGAGCGAGGAATTGGCTGATTTCACGAGGAAGCTGTAGGGACGGGCGCGCGAAAACAAGCAAAACAGCTGCCCTCTCCGCAGATCAACTGTTAGGTACGCCGGTTCCTCTGAGCTCAAAAACACATCACCAGCAAGCTCAGAGAGGAACGGCCGGAAGTCGTAGAACGAATGATCAGGCCGGATAGCTTTCGGGAACGGTCTCATGACCATCAAAACTTCGCACCAGATTGCCAAGCATTGGAGGTTTCGATTCTTGAGCGTTGGAGTGGCCCTGCTGGCGGGTTCGATGGCTCCCCGCCTCTTGGTGGCGCAATCCCCGGCGCAAACCGACAACGCTGTTCAAATCGGCGATCATTGGACCATCGACACGAAGGACGAGATTACCAACTCACCGACCGACACCGTCACCTACGTGGTGACTGATCTGTCTCCCACCGAGATCGTCGCGAGAGTGACCACGCGGGGCAAGAGCGGGACCGGCCTTGTGGTATTCGACCGCAATTGGAACCGGGTCGAGAATTCGAATTGGAAATGGAAGCCGAACGATGGTGAGGGAGTCCGTTTTCCGCTTGGCGTCGGCAAGGATTGGCGAGTTGAGCTTGAAGCAAGGAACACGCAGAGCGGAGATGCCCACAAGATCACGGTCTTGTCCAAGGTAGCGGCAGAGGAACCGGTTACGACGGCGGCGGGCACGTTTGACGCCTTTCGCGTCGAAACCAAGGCTCGGGAGGTCGGCGCAAAAGACCCGTCGAAAATATGGGAGCATGAAAATGTTACCTGGTATGCCCCGCTGATCAATCACTGGGTGCGCCGGACGCTGATCTTGCGGGCGCAAAAAAGGATAACCTCCAATACGAGCGAAGAGGTGGTCGATTTCGGACGTAAGCTTTAGGGTTGGGGGGACGTGGCAGCTCTGATAAGTAGGAGGCGAGATTGATCCGGCTCGCAGTCGCCTTGCTGGCGGGAGTGGCCGCGATGTGGCCACGGCCACTGGCAGCGCAAGCACAAACCGAAAACACAGTTCAAGTCGGCGATCACTGGACGATCGACACCAAGGACGAGCTCACGGGCTCGCCCGCGGACACCTTTGTCCGGCTGGTGACGGAGGTCTCGCCCAACGAGATCGTCGTGAGATCGTCCGTCCGCGGGAAGGGCGGTTTCTCGCTCATCGTATTCGATCACTCTTGGAATCGGATCGAGGACCCGCAAACCAAATGGAAGCCTAACGACGGCCAGGGAATCCAAGTGCCACTGGTGGTCGGCAAAGAATGGCGGACCGAGCTTGAGTCGAGGAACATTCAGGCAGGCGGAGCCTGGAAAGGAACGGTCGCATCCAAGGTCACGGGCCAAGAGAAGATCATGACCGCTGCGGGCATGTTCGACGCCTTCCGGATCGAAGAGCGGGTCCGCGACGTCAACAGCGCAGACCCGTCAAGGTACCAGGAGCTGGAGTCCGTCAACTGGTATGCGCCGCAGGTCAACTTCTGGGTGCGCAGGATAATTACGACATTCAGCCAGAAGCGGGTCCGTTCGAAGATGAGCGCGGAACTGGTCGATTTCGGTCGCAAGCTCTAGCATTGCGGAGGCAGCTCGGATGCCAGGGGGACGCAAGTGATCCGGCCGGGACTGGTCTTGCTGGCGGTGCTGGCAGGCATTGCAGCGGTTTGGCCGCCGGTGGTGTCGGCGCAGTCGCCGGACACAACGGCTGCCGAGGTCCGCGTCGGCGACTGGTGGACGTACGACCGGAAGGACGAGATAACCGGTCTGCCGGTCGACACCTTTACCTCGGCCGTAACCGAGATTTCAGCCGCGGCCATTGCTACCAAATTGGCTTTTCGCGACACCCACAGGACCGGAATGGTCGTGTTCGATCATGACTGGAATCGGACCCGGAACGGACAGCGGACCTATAAACCCAACGACGGTCACGGCGTCCGACTGCCGTTGATGGTGGGCAATGAGTGGCGAACCGAGTTTGAGGAACGGAACGCGCAGAGCGGCACCAGCATGAAAGGCGTGAGCCTGTCCAAGGTGGCGGCGCAGGAGATGCTGGCAACGCCGGCCGGGACATTCGAGACCTTCCGGATCGAGCGGCAGGTGAAGCAATTCAATGCCGCCGACCCGTCGCGAGCGACCGAACTCCAGTTCGTCCTTTGGTTCGCGCCGCAGATCAACCATTGGGTCCGTCGCACCGAGCTGACGAAGGTTCAGACGCACACGCTCGAGAATACAAGCGATGAGCTCACTGCGCTCGGCCGAAAGCAATAGGATGACCTTGACGAAAAGCGGGATGACATCAACCTGAGGGCGCGCGAGCAGCCGCCATCGATCGCAGGAACATCGATATGGTCACGAGACGACAATCATGGCGCAGATTCAATTGCACGGCGGCTCGGGCGGCCGCGCTCGGGGCAGCCCTGCTGTCGGCCTTGCTGGCACTGTCGCCGCGTATGCTGTCAGCCCAAGCTCCCGGTCCTTTGGACAACCCGGTGCGCGTCGGCGATCTTTGGGTTTATAACACCAAGGATGAGGTGACGGGCTTCCCGAAGGGCACCTACACGCAGGTCGTCACCGACGTGACGCCGACGGAGATCCACGTGAGCATGACGGTCCGCGGCCAGAACGGCAGTGCGCTTGTCATCTACGATCACGATTGGAACCGCATCGACAACCTTCTGCTCAAGTTCAGGCCCAATGACGGACAGGGCATCCGCTTGCCGCTGACGATCGGCAAGGAGTGGCGGTCGGAATATGAGGCGCGGAACGTGAAGACGGGCGGCGCCAGCAAGGGGACGGTTGCAGCCAAGGTCCTTGGGCGGGAAATGGTCACCACCGAGGCGGGCACGTTTGAGACGTTCAAGGTTCAGACCCGCGTCCGGGATGTCGACGCGTCCGACCCTTCAAAGATTTGGGAGTTCGAAAACGTGCTCTGGTACGCTTCGGAAGCCAGCCGGTGGGTCCGTCGCACGACCGTTGAAAAATTTCAGCAGCGCGTACGCTCGAACATGAGCGAGGAGCTGAGCGACTACAGCCGGAGCTTCTAGCGCGGTATCAGCGAGATCGTCCGAGCCTCACCGCATTGACGTGATCATGCCCTTGGAGGTGATCACCACCCAGCGGCCGTCCTGGCGGCGGATCGCCTCGATGCGGCCCAGCCCCGGCAGCACGTCGCCGGGCTCGACCTCGACCATGCCGCCGAGGCGGCTCCGCAACATGGCGACGCCGCGATAGACATCGCGCACGGCCCATCCGGGCACCGTCGCTGGAGCAGGCACCGGCACAGGCGGAAGCGGTGCCGCGGCCGGGTTCGGCGGCGTCACCGCGCCGGTCGTTTCCTTCGGCAGGGCGGCGTCGGTCTTGTTGGTGACCGATTGCATGCGCTCGACGCGGTCAAAGCGCTCGACCAGCTTGCCGTACTGCGCGCCGGCCGCGCGGCCGGTCGCATCGACGCTCGCCTTGAGGGCCGCGATCTCGGATCGCAGCTGCGCCAGGGCGGCCTGCAGGCCGGGCGGCTCCTCGACGGTCGCGGTCTCGCCCGCGAGCCGCGCCACGCCGCTCGCCCCGAGGGTGCCGGCCATGGCGCCGAACGCCGCCGCCAGCACGACCGCGGCGGCGAGCAGGGTGAATTCGCTGAGCTTGCGGCTGGTGCGTCCGGCCGCCGCTGCGGCCACCGCTATGATCTCCCGCGCGACCGGCCCCGCGGGCTGCGGGCTCCGCGGCTTGATCGCTTCGAATTTTTCCGCCGCCGCAGACCGCTCTTTTGCTCGCTCGATCGGCCGCTCGAGCTTCGGCGCATCAAGCCCAGGCAGTTCGGCGGGGAGTTCGATCATCGCGGGCGCGAGCATCGGGGAAGCGGTGCTGGCAAGCTCGATCTTCGATGCGAGGGTCGGCTTGCTCGCCTCGGCAGGACCGGCCGGCGGCGTCACGGCAGGATCCGCGGGATCGCCCGCCGTCCCCGGATGCGCCGCTGTGATCTCGCTGTCCTCGTTCTTGTCCATGACGGCTCCCCCCATTCGTGGTTGACGGATTGGAAACGATTGCGGTTACCAATCGGTTACCATTTAGCCGTCTGCCGCCAGCACGAGACGCGATCTCCCCGGGAATCCGCGACATTTGGCGCGATATTTCGAGATATTGGCTTATCCGCCACGCCGGCCTATAAGTGGCCCGATCCCCAAGCGAAGAAAGCCGCGCGAGCCAAGGAAGAGCGCCCTATGCATGAATTAACCGATAAGAAGCACTGGCACGAGCCCAGTGGCGAAAACCGAGCGGGCTTCGGCAAGTTCGGCCGGCCGAAAACGCCCTACGACCTGTTCATGGAGTCGGAAGGCATCCCGATCTTCCGCGATATCGGGCTCAAGAACGCAACCACCCTGCCGATGGCGCCATGGAAGCGGCTGGGCGGCCGCGGCAGCTACATCCAGCTCTACGGCACCGAGGGCAAGTGGGGCAGCTACGTGGTCGAGGTGCCGGGTGCCGGCGCGCTCAACGCGGAGAAGCATCTCTACGAGGAAGTCTACATGGTCGCCGAGGGCCGCGGCACGACCGAGGTTTGGCTCGAAGGCGACAGCAAGAAGCACGTATTCGAGTGGCAGCGCGGCTCGTTGTTCTCGATCCCGGTGAACGCGATGCACCGCATCGTCAATGCGAGCTCCGCGCCGGCCATCTTGATCGGCGGCACGACCGCGCCGAACCTGATGAACCTGGTCAACAATACCGACTTCGTCTTCAACACGCCCTACCAGTTCAAGGACCGCTTCAGCGGCGCCGACGACTTCTACAAATACAAGGACGACATCGAGCCGGATCCGGTGCGGGGCCTCGCCATGCGGCGCACGAATTTCGTTCCCGACGTGATCCATTGCGACCTGCCGCTCGACAACCGCCGCTCGCCGGGCTGGCGGCGGGTCGAGCCGTTCATGACCGGCAACACCTTCTATCTGTGGATCGGCCAGCACGAGAACGGCCGCTACTCCAAGGCGCATGCCCATACGTCGGCGGCGGTGCTGATCTGCCTCACCGGCAAGGGCTACACCTACACTTGGCCGGAGCGTTACGGGGTCAGTCCCTGGAAGGATGGCCACGCCGACAAGATCAAGCGCGTCGACTACGAGCCGTTCGGCATGGTATCGGCGGCGCCCGGCGGCGCCCGCTGGTATCACCAGCATTTCGGCGCCTCGAAGGAGCCGTTCCGGCTCACCGCCTGGTTCGGCCCGCACAATCCCGGCCGCGAGCCCGGACCGCCGGGCGAGAAGCACACCGATTACACCGCGATGGATATCCCCGAGGGCGGGACCGCGATTCCCTATTACATGGAGGATCCGTTCCTGCGCGAGGAATATTCCGCAAAGCTCAAGGCCGAGGGCGTCGAGAACCGGATGGAGCCCGAGTTCTACAAGAAGGGCGCCGCGGTGCCGAAATTCGTGGGTGCCTGAGCACATCGCGAGCACAGCGGCCCGGCCTGCGGCCGGTCGGCAAGCTCCGGCGGATGATCCAGGTCCGCCGGAATTTCAATTGCGAGCGCAGCGTTGACTGGATGTCCCGTGCTCGCGGGACAGCGTGACGAGTTGGAAACACGGGTTGAGGCAGGAGCGTTGACGGCATGAACGACGAGAGCGCCGGGGGGCGGATTTTTTTCTCGAGCACGGGGCGTTCGCTCATCGATGAAGACGAGATCGTCGTGCTCAGCGTGGGGGTCGATATCGGCTCGTCGACCTCGCATCTGGTGTTTTCGCGCATCGTGCTCGAGCGCCTGGACAGCCGCTACGTGGTCACCACCCGCGAGACCTTCTACGAGTCCGACATCCTGCTGACGCCCTATTCGGCCGAGGAGACGATCGACGCGGTGGCGCTCGGTGCCTTCATCGAGCGCCAGTACAAGGACGCCAATGTCGATCCGGACGAGATCGATACCGGCGCCCTCATCCTGACCGGCGTCGCGGTGCGCCGGCGCAATGCCCGCAAGATCGGCGAGCTGTTTGCCCGCCAGGCCGGCAAGATGGTCGCCGTCTCGGCCGGCGACAACCTGGAAACCGTGATGGCCGCCTATGGATCGGGCGCGGTCGCGCGCTCGATCCGCGACGGCACCACGGTCATGAACGTCGATGTCGGCGGCGGCACGTCGAAGATTTCCATTTGCAGCGAAGGCAGGGTGGTCGATCTCACCGCCATCGATGTCGGGGCGCGCCTGGTCTGCCTCGACGCAGCGGGGCGGATCGTGCGCATCGAGGAGGCCGGGCGCCGCTTCGCCAGCGAGCTCGGCATCAGGCTCGAGCTCGGCGAGCATCTCGAAGCCGCGGCGGCGCGGGCGCTGGCGGCGGGCATGGCCGATCGCCTGATGGACGCGATGGCGGGCGGCTCGCCGACCGCTGCCGGCACGGGTCTGCTGCGCCTCGATCCGCTCACGGTGCGCGGGCAGATCGATCAGGTCACCTTCTCGGGCGGCGTGTCGGAATATATCTACGGCCGCGAAGCCGAAATGTTCGGCGATCTCGGCGCGCTCTTGTCACAAGAGATTCTGGCGAGGCTGAAAAGCTCGCCCGCCAAGCTCGAGCCCTCGACCGAAGGCATCCGCGCCACCGTCATCGGGGCCTCGCAGTACACGACCCAGGTGAGCGGCAGCACGATCTTCGTGTCGCCCATGGAGGCGCTGCCGCTGCGCAATGTGCCGGTGATCGCGCCGGCGCTGGCGCTCGAGGCCGAGGCGATCGATCCGGCTGCCGTGGCCGGCGCGATCAAGGCCGTGCTCAAGCGGCTCGATCTCGGCGCCGGCGATACGCCGGTCGCGGTGTTCGTGCCCTGGCGCGGCTCGGCCACCTTCCGGCGGCTCGACGACTTCTGTCGCGGCGTGATCGACGGGCTCGCGGATATTCTGGCCAAAGGCCATCCCCTGGTGCTGGTCGGCGACGGCGACGTGGGCGGGCTCTTGGGCATCCATCTGCGCGAGGAGATGCGCATCACCAATGCCATCGCGTCGGTCGACGGCCTCGAGCTCAAGGAATTCGATTACATCGATATCGGCACCATGCTGCCGACCTCCGGCGCGGTCCCGGTCGTCATCAAGTCGCTGATCTTTCCGACCAGCGCCGCTCCCGGAAAGGAATGGCAGCCGGCGCCGCGCGCGCTCGGCACGCCCGCCGCCACGCCTTCGGCTTGAGCCGTCCCGATGGCGCGCTACCGTGTAACGGTCGATACCGGCGGGACCTTCTCGGATTTCGTCTATCTCAACGAGGAGACCCGCGAGGTCTCCATCAGCAAGGTTCCCTCGACCCCGGACGATCCGTCACGCGCCATTCTCCAGGGCGTCGAGATGCTCATCGCCAAAGGCGTCGCGGCCGCCGACATCGGATTTTTCTGTCATGGCACCACGGTCGGGACCAACGCGCTCCTGGAAGGCAAGGGCGTCAGGACCGGCCTGCTGGTGACGGAAGGCTTTCGCGGCATCTATCCGGTGGGCGAGCAGGCCCGCCCCTACGGGGCGGCCATCTTCGACGTGATGTACGACAAGCCGGCGCTGCTGGCGCCGCAAAGCCTCACCGGCGAGGTGAAGGAGCGCGTCGATCATCGGGGCCGTGTGCTGCGCGAGCTGGACGAGGCGGCGCTGCGGCAAACCTTGCGCGAGCTTGCCGCCCACGAGATCGAGTCGGTCGCGGTCTGCCTGTTGTTCTCGTTTCTCCATCCGCAGCACGAGGAGCGGGTGCGGGAGATCGCGCGCGAAGAGCTGCCCGAGTGCAGCATCTCGCTCTCCTGCGAGATCGTGCCGCTGATCCGCGAGTATCACCGGCTGTCGACCACGGTGATCAACGCCTACCTGCAGCCGATACTCGCGCGCTACATCGCTCAGCTCGATCGCCGCCTGTCCGCGGCCGGCATCGGCACCCTTCAGAAATACATCATGCAGTCGAACGGCGGCATGGCGACGTTCGCGGCGGCGGCCCGCAAGGCGGTGACCACGGTGCTCTCGGGACCGGCCGGCGGCGTGACGGCGGGCGCTTATGCGTGCCGCATGACCGGCTTTCAGAACCTCATCACCTTCGACATGGGCGGCACCTCCTGCGACGTGGCCCTCATCAAGGACGGCGAGCCGTTCATCGCCAGCCGCGGCAAGATCGAAGGCCGCGACCTCGCGCTGCCGATGATGGACATCAACACGGTCAGTGCCGGCGGCGGAACGATCGCCCAGGTCGACCGCTTCGGGATGCTGCAGGTCGGGCCGCAAAGCGCCGGCGCCAAGCCCGGACCGGCCTGCTACGGCCGCGGCGGCGAAATGCCGACCATCACGGATTGCAACCTGGTCATGCGGCATCTCAGCGAGGACAATTTCCTCGGCGGCCAGATGCGGCTCGACCTCGCGCGGGCGCGCCAAGCGGTCATGACGAAGGTCGCCGAGCCGCTTGCGATCGATCCGGTCGCGGCCGCGGAGGGGATCGTGCGGGTCATCGAGGTCAAGATGGAAGAGGCCATCAAGGCGATCTCGACCATGCGCGGGCATGATCTCCGCGACTTCATGCTGCTCGCCTTCGGGGGCGCCGGGCCGGTGCATGCGGGCCGCATGGCCCGCGACCTGGGGATGGCGGGGCTGATCGTGCCGCTCTATCCCGGCGTCTATTCGGCGATCGGGCTCATCATGTCCGATGTCAAGCACGACTATGTGCAATCGAAGATGCAGCCGATGAGCGCGCTTTCGCCCGACGAGGTGAACGGCATGTTCGCCCGCCTGGAGACGCTGGCCGCCGCGGATCTGCGTAGCGACGGCTTTGCGCCGGAGCACATCAGGATCCGGCGCGCGCTGGACATGCGCTATGCCGGACAAGGCTACGAGATCACGCTCCCGTGCGACGCGGGCGCGTTGCGCGACGGCGGGCTTGACGGAATTCGCCGCCGTTTCGACCAGCAACACCAGTCCATGTTCGGACACATGGCGCCCGAGCAGGCGGTCGAGGTCGTCTCCTATCGGGTGCGCGGCCTGGGCGTCGTCCCGCCGGTCGAATTGCCGCGCTTCAAGCCGACCGGCGCGAAGCTGGCCGACGCCCAGCGCGAGACCCGCCGGGTGCGGTTCGACGGGCGCGACCTCGAATGCCCGGTCTATCAACGCGAGCGGCTCGATGTAGGGCTGACGCTGCGCGGCCCCGCCATCCTCGACCAGTTCGATTGCACTACCGTCATTTACGAGGGCCAAACCGCGCGTGTCGACGAGTGGAAGAATTTGATCGTGACGCAGGAGAGCTGAACCGGCGCACGATCCGACTCATGCATCCGGCCGCGGGCCATCCGGAATCACTTCGACTCGCTACAGCCTGAAAAGCGATGATATAACCGAGCCGCGAAACCTCATTTTTGCCGGGATGCCGCCATGGTCAAAAATCCGACGAACAGCTACCGGATCGCCGTGATCGCAGGCGATGGCATCGGCAAGGAAGTGATGCCGGAGGGCTTACGCGCCATCGAAGCGGCTGCGTCGGCATTCGACTTCGACGTCAAGCTCGAGCAGTTCGATTTCGCCTCTTGCGATTACTACCAGCGCCATGGGGAGATGATGCCGGGCGACTGGAAGCAGCAGATCGGCGCGCATGACGCCATCTTCTTCGGCGCCGTCGGCTGGCCGGCCGTGATCCCCGACCACATATCGTTGTGGGGCTCGCTGATCCAGTTTCGGCGCGAGTTCGACCAATACGTCAACTTGCGGCCGGTCCGGCTGATGCACGGGGTTCCGTGTCCTCTGGCGGGACGCAATCCCGGCGACATCGATTTCTACGTCGTGCGGGAAAACACGGAAGGCGAATATTCATCGATCGGCGGCCGCATGTTTGCAGGCACGCAGCGCGAATTTGTCGTTCAGGAGACCGTCATGACGCGCGTTGGCGTGGACCGCATTCTCAAATTCGCGTTCGAGCTGGCCTCGCGCCGGAGCAAAAAGCATCTCACCTCGGCAACGAAGTCGAACGGAATTTCGATCTCGATGCCGTATTGGGACGAGCGGGTGGAGGAGATGGCAAGATCCTATCCGCAGGTGCGCTGGGACAAGTATCACATCGATATATTGACGGCGCAGTTCGTGCTGCACCCCGACTGGTTCGATGTCGTTGTCGCCTCCAATCTGTTCGGCGACATCCTGTCTGATCTGGGCCCGGCCTGTACCGGTACGATCGGCATCGCGCCGTCGGGCAACATCAACCCGGAACGTACCTTTCCCTCGCTGTTCGAGCCGGTGCACGGCTCCGCACCCGACATTGCGGGCCAAGGCGTCGCCAATCCCATCGGCCAGATCTGGGCGGCGGCGATGATGCTGGATCATCTCGGTCAACCCAAGGCCGGGCAAAGCATTGTTGCGGCAATCGAGACCGTGCTCTCCGAGCCGAAGCTGCGCACGCGCGACCTCGGCGGGCGCGCAACCACAGCGGAATGCGGCAAGGCGCTGGCTCAGGCTATTTCCTGACTGTCGCTCGATTTGAGCGTGCGGATCGCCCCGTCGGATACATTAAAGGACCCTTTCCGGACCTCTATCGGCGCAGGAAATGCGGTGAAAAGGCACGCGGCGCGATGGTGAGGTCAATTGCAAATTCTGCAATTCCCCTCTGCTGTTATGCGGTGCTATGAGGTCCCATGCCACGGACCATCGTGACGCAGGAGAGCCGAACCGATGCCGGACCCCTCACGCCAGCAAGTCGATGCCGTCGACCTCGAAGTGGTCAAAGCCAGCCTCTCGGGCATCGTGCAGGAGATGCAGAACTCGCTGTTCCGCACCGGCTTCTCCACCATCGTGCGCGAATCGCAGGATGCCTCCTGCGCGCTCATGAACGCGCACGGCGAGGTGGTGGCGCAGCACGTCGTGCTGCCGCTCCATATCGGGGCGTTTCCGGCCTGCTGCGGCGCGGTGATCAAGGAGTTCGGCGCGGAGATCGCGGAGGGGGACGCCTTCCTGATCAATCATCCCTATCACGGCGGCAGCCCGCACGCGCCCGACATGGCCGTGATCAGCCCTGCGTTCCGGGCCGGGGAGCTCATCGGCTTCTGCGGCAGCATCGCCCACAAGAGCGACATCGGCGGGCCGGTTCCGGGCAGCTGCTCGGGCCAGGCGCGGGAGATTTTCAACGAAGGCCTGCACCTTCCGGCCGTGCGCTATCAGAGCGCCTTTGCGCCGAGCCGCGACATCGAGCGCATCATTGCGGCCAACAGCCGCACCCCCGAGCTGGTGCTGGGCGATCTGCGCGGACAGCTGGGCGCCGACCGGCTGGGCGAGAAGCGGCTCGGCGAGCTCATCGATAAATACGGCAAGGACAAGATCCTCGCCTGCTGGGACCGCCTGTTCGCGATTTCCGAGCAGCGGCTGCGCCGGAGCTTCGCGGAATGGAAGGATGGGCGCTTCGAGGCGGAGCGGTTCGTCGACGACGACGGCATCGATCTCAACACGCCGGTGCGCATCCACGTGGTGGTCGAAAAAACCGGCGACCGGCTGCACTTCGATTTCAGCGGCTCGGCCGATCAGACCAAGGGTCCAGCCAATGTGCGGCCGCCCCTGGTGCAGGCCGCCTGCGGCTATTGCCTGATCTCGCTGATCGATCCCGCCATGTATGTGTGCCAGGGATTGCTGCAGGCCTTCACCATCGCGGCGCGCGCGGGAAGCGTGCTCAATCCGCGCTTTCCGGCACCGGTCAACACCTACAATCCGACCGTGCATGCGTTGGTCGATGCGGTCTATGACGCGCTCAGCAACATCGTCCCGGACAAGGTGCGCGCCGACGGCAGCGGCAGCCGCTCGATCATCCTGGGCGGCCGCGACACCTCGACCGGAAGCGGCTACGTGCAATATGAGATCATCGCCGGCGGCGCCGGCGCGCGCGCCAGCAAGGATGGAGCCTCCGGCATCACGGTCAATCAAAGCAATGCCATGATCGCGCCGGTCGAGATCATCGAAAGCGAGTTTCCGACCCGGCTCCTGCGTTTCGAGCTCATCAGGGATTCCGGCGGGCCAGGCCGCTTTCGCGGCGGCCTGGGGATCAGGCGCGAATACCTCAATCTGGAAGACGCCCGCTTCTCCATTCGCTCCATGAAGCATCTGATCCCGCCGAACGGTTGCGCCGGCGGCAGCGCCGGCCGCGCGGGCGATATCTGGATCAATCCGGACAGCGAGGAGGCCAAGCGCCTGCCGACCCGCTATGCCGACTACCCGCTGCGCAAGGGCGACATTTTTCGGCTCGATGCGCCGGGCGGTGGCGGCCATGGGGATCCGCTCGCGCGCGAGCCGCAGCGGGTGCTCGACGACGTCAACGAGGGAAATGTCTCGCCGCAGGCGGCCGAGCGCGACTATGGGGTCGTGCTCAAGCCGCAGGGCCGCACCCGGACGATCGATCAGCGCGCGACCGCGGCGCGACGCAAGCAAATGCAAACCAACAAGCCACAGTGAAGCCACGAGGTTGAAATGGCAAACGAAAGTGTAAAGCGCACCGGCGTGATCGGGCTCGGCGCCATGGGTCTGCAAATGGGCCGGCATATGGTTCGCAAGGGCTTCGAGGTGTCGGGCTATGACGTCAGCGCCGACGCGGCGAAAAAGGCCGCGGCGCACGGCGTACACATCTGCGCCTCGGTGACCGATACGGGCAAGGATGCCGAGGTCGTTTTTGTCATGGTGGCCAACGACAAGCAGATCCACGACGTGATCCAGCGCTCGGGCCTCATCGATGTGCTGGCGCGCGGCGCGGTGATCGCCATCGCCTCGTCCTGCTCGCCGGAGACCTGCCGCACGCTGGCGAAGCTTGCCGCCCCGAAGGGCATCGGCATCGTCGACGTCCCGCTGGTGCTCGGCCAGGAGGCGATGGATAACGGGCAAGTGGTGGCCTATGTCGGCGGCGACGACGCCTCGGTCGCCAAGGCGCGGCCGGCGATCCAGGCCTTCAGCAAGCAGGTGCTCCATGTCGGGGAGGTCGGCGCGGGACAGATCACCAAGAGCATCAACAACATGCTGCTGTGGGCCTGCATGGTGGCCAATTTCGAATGCCTGAGCCTTGCCAAAAAGCTCGGCGTCGACGTGAACAAGCTG
The DNA here is from genome assembly GCA_036502925.1 of Xanthobacteraceae bacterium. GTDB lineage: Bacteria > Pseudomonadota > Alphaproteobacteria > Rhizobiales > Xanthobacteraceae > VAZQ01. The sequence goes on along the minus strand of DASXXS010000062.1, from coordinate 7,623 downwards.
ATCGAGGCGCTCGGCCACGGCTCGGGCGCCAACTGGTCGCTCTCGCGCTGGGGCAAGAGCACCGGCAAATGGGCCGAGAAGGATATGGACGTGGCGCTCGAGCTGGCGCAGGACGCCAAGATGCCGATGCCGCTGGCCGGGCTGGTCGATCAGCTGGTCAAGCACCTCAACCAGGAACGCATGAAGGCGCTGCTGTCATGATCGGGCGTTGCAGCCCCTGCGGCCATGGTTCGAGACATCCTTGAGCGCACCAAGTGCCCGTCTCGAAGGATGCGGCCCGCGCCGAAAGATTGGAGAATAAGATGCCAATAGATGCATTTATCCGGGTGGCGCGGGCGGTGGGCATCGCCATCTCACTACCCCTGTTGAGTCTAGGCAGCTTTCGGGCCAACGCCGCCGAGCTCATCCCGTTCAAGGTCGGTCAGGCGGCTCCGGCTAATACATTTCTGGCCATCTGGATGGCGCAAGCCGCCGGATTTGACGAAGCCCAGGGATTGAAGTTCGAAATCGTCGCCATGGCGGGAGGAAACGAATCCGGCCCCGAGCTCAAGGCCGGCCGCATCCATCTCATGCACATCGGCATGTCCTCCGTGGTGCGCGCCAACACGTCCGGCCGCGGCGATCTCAGAAGCATCGGGTCGCTCGCCAACATCATCCGCTCGACCATGTTCACCGCCCCGAAGGTGAAGACCGCGGCGGACCTCAGAGGCGGCATCATCGGCATCAGCAGCGTGGGTTCGGAAAGCGACTCGACGGCCACGCTGGCGCTGCGCAGACTCGGTCTTACGCGCCAGGATGTCACCGTGAAGGAGATCGGCGTCGACCGGTTTGCGGCCGTCCGCGACGGGAAGATCGCGGCGACGGTGCTTGGCGAACCCGCCCGCAGCGAGGCATTCGCGGCGGGATTGAACCCGATTTTTGATTTCTACGCCGAGCGGATTCCATGGTTGTACAGCGGCCTCACGGTGGACCGGGACTACCTGAAGGCGCATCGCGACACGCTGGTGCGCTTCCTGAGGGCCACCATCGAGGGCAATTATCTGGCCATCACCGACGCGAAGCGCGCCAAGGAGGCGCTGGCCAAGGAGCTCAAGCTCCGCGATCCGAACCTCATCGAACTGAGCTACGCCAATTTCAAATCCGAGACGCCTGCCAATGCCGAGATCGACCGTGCCGGCGCGGAAAACATTCTCGCCACCGTGGCACCCGCGAACGCCAGCCGCAATCTCGATGACTATATCGACACCAGCCTGACTGACGGATTGCGTGCAGAAGGCTTCATTGCCGCGATGGAGAAGAAGTACGGAAAGCAATGATGCCGCGACCAACCATCAGTCCGAAGCGCTGCTCAGCGCGCAAAAATTTCCCGGGCCCGCTGCAGGACCGATTCCGGCACGTTCAGAGCCTGCTCCACGGCCTTTTGGACCTCCTCGCCGGAGCCGACCTCTAGCTCCGCGTTGATCTGGTTCGCATCGGCGATGAACTGAGGATCTTTGCTCATGGCGGTAAAGCCGTCACGCAGCGCCTTCATGACGGCAGGCGGCAGCCCGGGCGGGCCGAAGAACGAACGCCCGATCGCCCCGGTGCCGGCGTAAAGCCCCAGCAGTTGCTTGGCTTCGAGATTGTCGCCGAGCTCCCCGAGCGCCGGCACATCCGGAAGCTCCGGCCCGCGCTCGCTCAAGTACTGGAGGATGACCTTGGCCTTGCCATCCCGGAGCCAGGACGCTCGGGTGGTCTTGAGCGTGGTCCAATTGGGGACCGCGCTCTCGACCTCGCCGCGCTCCACCGCGAGCATCGCCTCGTTGGCCGCCGGGTACCCTTTGATGACCTTGAACTTGGTGCCGATGACCGCATTGAGCAGCTTCGGTACCGTCTCCGCGGCGTTGCCGGCTCCGGTACCGGCGACCGTTGCCTCGAAGCGCTTGGCATCCTCGATCGACTGCACTTTCGCTGTGTGCCATATAATTTGGACGGCATTGCTCGCAGCGACGCGGCCGATCCAGGTGAGTTTGCGGGCGTCGAATTGAACGGCCGGATTGCGCAGGGCCTGCTCGACCGCGACGGTATCGGTCACGATGCCGAGCGCGGTCCCATCCTTCGGCGCGACATTGAATATGTGGTTCGCCGCGCGAAGCGACCCCGCGCCCGGCATGTTCTCGGGCACCACGGTCGGATTGCCCGGCAAAAAATGACCGAGGTGACGGGCCACCAATCGGCCCATGAGATCATAGGTGCCGCCGGCGGTGTTGCCGATATAGATCGTGATGGTCTTGCGCGAAAAGTCCGCTTGCTGCGCCCGGCCGGTATCAACCGCAGCGCAGGCGACCAAAAGTGCGACGACAGGCAGCGCGCAGCTGAGCCTCATGATGTCATGCCCGGGTGACTCTTGCGTAAGCATCTCTCACTTTCCCCGGACGCGGTGCAGCATGGAGCGAAGCGGAATGATGCACCGCTGATCCGGGGTCGCGGTTAGACAGCGTCGTAGCCCGGATGAAGGCGCGGAGCGCCGAAATCCGGGACAGCGTTCCCGGATTTCGCTTCGCTCCATCCGGGCTACAGCAGAGCGCCATTACTTCGCGGCCACCTTCTTGCGCTTGAAGTTGCCGAGCCCCGGGCGGTAGGTCTTCTCGTCGAGGAATTGCCGCATGCCTTCCTGCCGGCTGTTTTCCTTGTCGTTGAGCTTGAGGGCGTCGCTCTTGGCGTTGAGATAATCGGCCGCCTGCGGCTCGTTCATGAAGCGCACCGCGCGGATGCCTTCCTTGGTGTAGCGCAGCACCGTCGGGCTCTTCTCCATCAGCTTCCTGGCGAGCTTGACGGTCTCTTCCTTGAGCTTCCCCTTCGGATAGGAGAAATTGACGAAGCCGATCTCCTTCGCCTTCTTGCCGTCGAAGGTGTCGCCGGTCATCGCGTAGTAGAGCGCATCGCGGTAGTTCATGGTCTGGGTCACGTTCCAGGACACGATGCCGCCCGGCAGAATGCCCCAGTTCACTTCCGAGAGGCCGAAGATCGCGTCATCGGCCGCGAGCGCGAAATCGCAGGCGCAGACCTGGGTGAAACCGCCGCCGAAACAGAAGCCGTTGACCATCGCGATGGTCGGCATCGGAAACGTCGAGAGCTTCTGCCAGCGCCATTGATTGGAGGCGCGCCGCGCCTTGTGCCGCATCTTCGGGTCGGTCTCGGTGCCGCGGAAATAGAGCTTGATGTCCTGGCCGGCGCAGAACGCCTCGCCGGCGCCGGTGATCACCAGAACCTGCGTGTCGTCGTCTGTCGCCAGATCGTCCAACGCGTCGTCCATGTCCAGATGCAGCTGCGGGCTCATGGCGTTGCGCTTGTCGGGGCGGTTGAAGATCACCCAGGTGATGCCGTCTTCCTTCTCGACCTTGATGGTCTCGTATTTCTTGGTTGTCATTATTCGTCTCCTCGCTTGGTTTGCTCGAAAGCCGTCATCGACAGCGGATGGAATGGTTGCGGATCAATAGCTGCATTCTCGCATTGTCGCATTTTCGGACGGAAAACCGGAACCCACTTTTCCTGAAAATGCTCTAACTCTCCTGCCCCGGCAAGGCGACCGCGCGCTCGGCGGCGAACGTGAGCCACACCTCGCCGTCGGCCGGCAACGGCAGGTCGGCGGCGGTGGCGACCTGCAGGGCGACGCCGTCGCTCATGACATCGACGCGGCGGGTCGCCCCCAGAAAGGTCACGCCGCTGATCCGCCCGGCGAGACAGTTGCCACCGGCAGCGAGGGGCGGCTGCGCCGCCGCCAGGCGGATGCTTTCCGGCCGGATGGAAACCGATACGGCGGCCGGAGCGTCGATCTTCTGCGGAACCACGCACTGGATTTGGCGCCTGTTCAAGACCTCGACCTGGCCGCGGCCGTCCGCCATCGCCAGCAGGCGGCCCGGCAGCAGATTGGTGGCGCCGACGAAACGGGCGACGAACGCGTTGGCCGGCCGGAAATAGATGTCCTGCGGCGAGCCGATCTGGCTGATGCGGCCGGCCTCGATCACCGCGATCCGGTCGGACAACGCCAGCGCCTCGGACTGGTCGTGGGTCACATAGACGGTCGTGATGCCGATCTTGCTCTGCAGGCGCTTGAGCTCGCCGCGCATGTCGTCGCGCAATTGGGCGTCGAGATTGGACAGCGGCTCGTCGAGCAGCAGCAATCCCGGCTCGTGCACGATGGCGCGGGCGAGCGCCACGCGCTGCTGCTGGCCGCCCGACAGCCGGGTCGCGGAGCGCTCCTGAAAACCGTCGAGATCGACGACCGCCAGGGCGCGGCGCACCGCCTCGGCGATCTCGGCGCGCCGGCCGCGCTTGGCCACCGTCAGCGGAAACGCCACATTCTCGGCCACCGTCATATGCGGCCAGATCGCGTAGGACTGGAACACCATGCCGATGGCGCGCTGCTCGACCGGAACGTTGATGCGGGCCTTGGCGTCGAACAGGCGCCGCTCGTCGACCGCGATGACGCCGGCGTCGGGCGTCTCCAGCCCGGCGATGCAGCGCAACGTCGTAGTCTTGCCGCAACCGGACGGCCCGAGCAGCGTGAAGAAGGTCCCGGCCGCAAGCTCGAAGCTGGCGTCGCGAATGCCGCCGACGATCTGATCCGTCACATTCTCGAAAATCTTGCTCAGACGCTCGACGCGCAGCATGGGAACCCTCACGCGCCATGGTCGGCAAGCACGACCAGCCCGTCAAGGGCGACGCCGCCGCGCCGCCGCAACAGGAACGGGTTGATGTCGATCGATTGGATGCGCCCGCCGGCATCGAGCATGAGACGCGAGAGCCCGATCAAGGCAGCCACCGCGGCCTTGACGTCGAGCGCCGGGCGGCCCCGATAGCCGTGGACGAGCTTGCCGGCGCGGGTCGCCTCGATCAGCGCCAAGGCGCGGCGTTCGTCGAGGGGCGGCGGCGCCAGCGCCACGTCGCGATAGAGCTCGAGCTCGACGCCGCCGGTGCCGAACAGGATCACCGGCCCGACCTCCGGATCGTTGTTGGCGCCGAGCACGAGCTCGATTCCGTCGGCGACCTGCTCGGCAATGAGCACGCCTTCGAGTAACCCCCTCCCTTCCCTCCCCTGCAAGCCGGGGAGGGTTAGGGTGGGGGACCGGGCGACGGCGTCGACGATTTGCTCATAGGCGGCGCGCACCGCCTTTGCGGAATCAAGACCGACGATCACGGCGCCGGCCTCGGATTTGTGCGGCAGCGCCGCGCTCACGCCCTTGGCCACGACCGGAAATCCGATGCGCCTGGCGATCGCGACCGCCTGCTTGGCGTCGTGCGCCACGGCCTCCTTGGGGCAGGCAATCCCATAGGCCTTGAGCAACTGCTTGGACTGGACCTCGTTCAACGCCTTGTGGTGCGCCTGCCTCGCGGCGCGCGCCAGAATCTTCTCGAGCAGCTCCCTCCCCTTGCGTGACGTGGCCACAGACGGCGCGGCCACGGACGACGGGACCATGGGCGCCGGGGCCGGCGTGGCGCGGGCAGCGTAATCGTTGAGCGCGCGCACGGTGCGCAAGGTCTTGTCGACCTCCTGCAGGCAGGGAACGTGCGGCAGGTGCAGCCGAAAGGCGCGGCTGTAATCGGAGAGCCCATGCGAACCCATGCTGAACTGGACGATCGGTTTTTTCGCGCGCGCCGCGATCGCTTCGACGGCGCGCATGTTGGCCTCGGCCCGTTCCATGCCGGGAGCGCGCGGCAACTCGGCCTGCAGCAGCACCAGATCGATGCCGGGATCGTCCAGCATGGCCTCAACGCATTTCACGTAGCCTTCCCGGTTGGTGAGCCCGGTGAAGCCCGAATCGAGCGGATTGCCGATGATGGTGCCCACCCCGAGCACGGCGGCGAGCCGCTGGCTGGTTATCTCGGCGAGCGTCGCAAAGGCGAGCCCATGGGCTGCGGCGGCGTCGAGCAGCAGACCGCGCAGCGCGCCCGAGAACGTGATGGCACCAAGCCTCGCCCCCTCCCCAACCCTCCCCCGCAAGCGGGGGAGGAAATGGAGGGGGGGCGCATGCAGGATATATTCGACCGCTTCCACCACGTCGTCCACGGTGCGCACCCGCAGCGCGCCGGCGGCGCCCGCGACCGCATCGAAGGCTTCCATGGCGCCGGCCAGCGCCCCGGTATGGGCGAGCGCGGCGGCACGGCCTTCCGCCGAGGCACCGAGCTTGATCAGCACAAGGGGCTTGCCGGCCGACCGCGCCATGCGGCACGCCGCCATGAAGGCCTCGGGGTTCTGTACCGATTCAAGGTAGCAGACGATCACCCTCACATCGTCGTTCATGGCGTAGTAGGCGATGTAATCGGCGCTCGAGAGCCCGGCCTGGTTGCCCGACGTGACCACCGAGCCGGCATCGATGCCGCGTTCCTCGAGCGAGCGCTTGATCGCCATGGCGAGACCGCCGGACTGTCCGATGATCGCAACCGGTCCGATGGCCAGCCGCTGCAGGCGGTCGTCCGGCATGGTCATGAGGCTGGCGCGGGCATGCAGATTGCCGAAACAATTGGGGCCGGAGACCGCGAGCCCGGTCTGCGCGATGACGGCCTTGAGCCGGAGCGACAAGGCGCGGGCGGCCGGATCGGTCGACTCGGCAAAGCCGGCGGTCAGCACGGTGGCGCTGCGCGCGCCGGCCCGGCTCGCTTCGATCAAGGCGTCGGGGACGAACGCCGCCGGAATGACCACCACGACGTGGTCGGGCGGCTGCGGCAATTCGCTGAAGGAACGATAGCAGCGCGTGTCCCAAATCTGGTCGCGTCGCGGATTGAGCGGATAGACCGGCCCGGGAAACTTGTAGCGGTTGACGTTGCGCCACACCCGCTGCGACCAATTGCCGGGCGTATCGCTGGCGCCGAGGATCACCACATTGCGCGGGTTTAACAGCGCATCGACCTTGGCGAGCGAATGCAGCAGCAGGGGAGACGCCTCGACCACCAGATTCACGCGCGACCCCCGACTGTCATGCCCCGCCCATCATCATGTGCAACGCCTCATGCCCGACCAAGCGCGCCGGCGGCCGAACGGCGGGCCAGCACATAGAATACGACCGCGATCATCGCCATCAGCATCGACCACATCAGGCCGAGCGCTGCAAGCTCGGTGCCCTGGCCGTTGCCCCAGAGATCGAACATGGCGACCGCCATGGTCTGCGAGCGCGGGCCGGCGAGCAGGATCGCCAGCGACAGCACGCGGCTGGCCATCAGGAAGATGAACAACCAGCCCGCCACGAGGGCGGGCGCGAGCAGCGGCGCCACGATCCGGCGCAGGCGGGTGAGCGCGGAGGCGCCGCAAACCGCGGCCGCCTCCTCGAGCTCGCGATGAATCTGCAACATGCCGGACGAGGCATAACGCATCCCATAGGGCAAATAGTTGATGACGAAGGCCCAGATCAGGATTCCGATGGTGCCGTAGAGCGGGATCGGCAGCCGCAGGAAAACCTGCATGACGGCAACGCCCAGCACCAGACCCGGAAAAACCAGCGGAATGGTCGCCAGCCGCTCCACCAGCCAGCCGCCCGGCGCGCGCCGCACCGCGAGCCAGGCGGCCAGGAATGTGAGCGCGACAGCGATGGTGGCGGTCGCGACCGCCACCATCATGGTGTTGATCATCAGATCGAGATGATCGGA
>DASXXS010000061.1:0-1913 GCA_036502925.1 Xanthobacteraceae bacterium | reverse complement strand
GGCGGTCGGCCGGCTCGCGGTCGGTCGCCTGACGATCAAGAAGGCGCGCTTGGAAGCGCTGGAGGTTGACGAGCTGACCGCGCGCAAGTTGCGCGTCGAAGAAAGGGTGTCGGGAGAGGCCCGGTAACGGCGCGCCCGCTCTCGGCGCGAGCGAGCAGATCCCGAGATCATGCCGCCGGGGCGCGCGCCGGCTCGATCTTGCGCAAGTCCTGCGTCAGCGCGTCCTCGCCGCGTCGAGGGATCGGGCAGCCGGCAAGTCGCGTGCCCGATCAGGCGGGCGGTCTCAACCCGGAGGCGCGGCGCCCGAGCGAATCCGCCTCAAGGTGCTCTCCCCCTCGATGCATGTGAGCCACTCGACATAGCTCGGCAGATAAATCGCCGCGTGCACGCAACGTGCCCGGTCGGCGGCCGGAAAGCTCGCCCAGTCCTTGGCGAGCTTGGCACCGGCTTCCTTCTCGTCCTCGACACATGCATCGAAAACGCTCGCGGTCGAGCTGCCGTAGAGCGCGTCGGAAGATTCGCGGCAGTTCTTCTGGATGTCGATGCTGGGAAGCCCGCCCGGCGCCGCGACCAGCACGTGCGCTGCGAGCGCAATCGGCACAAATGCAATAAACATGTCCGCGGTTCCTTCAAAACCATGCGTTCGACGACAAACGCGAAACCCCGCAATTATGAGAATGGACCGATTGCAGGGCGCGAGTCTGTATAAAACGGGTCAAATTCAGGAAGAATTCGTCAGCCTGGCATAGCATGTTTCAGCCGCCACCTCATCGAGCCGGCAAAATAACGGCGGCGCTCGATCGCCCGCATCTCCACGGAAATTTCCGCGCCGCAGCCGCCGGCGGGCGAGCTGACCGGCGCGTGCCGCCGCCTTGCTGGTGTGGTCCTCCCCTTCAATCCATGACAGGATGCGGCGCGCACGGAGTGTCACACATGTCCAAATCCCTGCCGGGCTGGCCGATCGCGGCCGCGATTGTGGTCTTTGCATTTTCCGCCGCGGCGCAGCCGGCGCCGCCGGGCACTGCCGCGGACGCGACGTTGCGTTCGACGCCTGAAACGGTCATCTGGGGTTATTTCGCCGCCGACGCGCCGCCGGTCCTGCGCATCCGGTCCGGGCAGACGGTGCGCATCGACACCGTCTCCCACAGCGGCATGAATACGGCAGACGATCCGGTCACCTTCTTCGGCCGCGGCGGCATCGCGCCCGAACAGGTGCTCCAGGACATCATCGATATCCACCGCAAGGTGCCGCATCCCAAGGGCGCCAGCGCGCATGTCCTGACCGGACCGATCTATGTCGAAGGCGCCGCGCCGGGCGACATGCTGGAAGTCCGCATCATCGCGCTCGAGCACCGGGTTCCCTATGGGGTCAACAACACCAACCACGGCACCGGCGTGCTGCCCGACCTGCTGCCGGGACCCGCGGCCAAGATCATCAAGCTCGATCTCGCGCGCAATGTCGCGTTGTTTTCCGACGAGATCGAAGTGCCGCTGCACCCGTTCATGGGCATCATGGCGGTGGCGCCGCCGCGCGATCTTGGATTGGTCAGCTCGCGGCCGCCTTCGCGCTGGGGCGGCAACATGGATTTCAACAAGCTCTCGGTCGGAGCCACGCTCTACCTGCCGGTCTTCAACAATGGCGCGCTGTTCTTCACCGGCGACTCGCACGCGGTGCAGGGCGACGGCGAGATCGACGGGACCGCCATCGAGGCGTCGCTGACCGCGACCCTGCAATTCATCGTGCATAAGGGCGCCGGCACGCCCATGCGCTGGCCGCGCGCGGAGGACGCGTCGTCCTATTATGCGATGGGACTGGACCTCGATCTCAACAAGGCGCTGCAGGAAGCCGTGCAGGAGACCGTCGCCTTCCTGCGCGACAAGAAAGGCCTGTCGGCGGCGGATGCCTATGCGCT
>DASXXS010000060.1:0-2641 GCA_036502925.1 Xanthobacteraceae bacterium | reverse complement strand
AGAACAGCTCCTTGCCGTGCGCGTCCGGCATGAGCTTGAAGCCCTGGTAGAGCGAGATATCGCTCCAGCGCACCGATCCCTGCTGCAGGCCGAAATCGTAGGCGGCATTCTGCTCGCCGGTGAGCTTGATGCCGCTCTTGGGATCGCTCCTGTAGCCGGGCGCCCTGATCGCCAGCCGGTAATCGCCGGCCGGCAGATCCGGCACCCGATAGCGGCCCTGCGTGTCGGACAAGACGCTCACGGTGATCTTGGTAGCCGCGTTGCGGGCCTGGACGAAAGCGCCGCGGAACGGAGCGCCGTCCGGCCCGGTGACGGTGCCGGTGATGGTGGCGGCATCCGCGAAGGACGCGGAGATGGCGACGAAAGACATGGCAACGAAAGACGTGGTGACGAGGCAGAGAGCTCGAAGAGACGTGGATGACCGCATGGCGCTTCCTCGTAATTGGCTTTGTTCGATGGGTTGCGGGCGCGAGTGGCCGGATTCGGCTCCCGGCGCGGCCGCAAGTCAAGGCGGTGGAACGCATACGGCGAAGCTCGAAGCGCAGGAGCAAGCGGCGGTGGCCGCATTGACACCCAGGCTTGCTGCCCTAATATCATGCGCAGTTCCGAGGGGAGCTCCGGAAGGGAGCTGAGAGACCGCCCCGCCTTCGCGAATGAAGGCACCGCGGGGACCCTTTGAACCTGATCCGGGTCATGCCGGCGAAGGGACAGGAATATGCCTTCCACTGCCAGCACCCCCTGGGACAACTCGACGCCGCGATCGCGCATCGCGGCTGCCGCCGCGGGAGCGTGACATGCAGACATCGGTCTTCCTGGCGAGGCTGCTCGGCCCGCTGCTGCTGGCAGTGGGCGCCGGCATCCTGCTCAATCCCAAGGCCTTTCGCAGCATGGCGAACGAGGTGGTGCGCAGCGTGACGCTGGTATATCTGTTCGGCCTGCTCGATTTCGCCGCCGGCCTTGCCATCGTGCTGACGCACAATGTCTGGGTTGCGAGCTGGCGCGTGCTGATCACGCTGATCGGGTGGCTGATGCTTATTCGCGGCGCGGTGCGCATTCTGATTCCGGAGACGATCATGGGCTACGCTGCCGGAATCATCCGCAACAAGCTGCTCGTGCCGGTAGCGGGCGCCGTCACCGGCATTCTCGGTCTGGTCTTCTGCTATTTTGGTTACGTGGCGTAATCGCCCTTAAGGAGCACCTCGATGAACAAGCCACTCGCCGAATCCGATCTCGCCACCCCGAAGGTCACGACCGGAGCGATGTCCGGCTCGCGCAAGGTCTATGCGCGGCCCGAGAGCGCGCCCGAGCTGCGCGTGCCGCTGCGCGAGATCGCGCTCACCGAGGCGGGCGCGCCGCCGGTGCCGGTGTACGATCCCTCCGGCCCCTATACGGATCCCGAAATCACGATCGATGTCGAGCAGGGGCTTGCCCGCACCCGCATCGAATGGGTGCGCGAGCGCGGCGGGGTCGAGGAATACGACGGCCGCCCGATCAAGCCGGTGGACAACGGCAACGTGACCGGCAAGCACCTCGCCCGCAACTTCCCCAACACCCACCGGCCGCTGCGCGGCGGACGACAGACGACAGACGACAGAGGACAGACTTCCGCCTCTGATCCGTCGTCCGTCGTCCGTCCTCCGTCCTCCGCCCTCACCCAGCTCGAATGGGCGCGCGCCGGCGTCATCACCAAGGAGATGATCTACGTTGCCGAGCGCGAGAATCTCGGCCGCAAGCAGATGCTCGACTGCGCGCAGGCCGCCCATGACGACGGCGAGAGCTTCGGCGCCTGCGTGCCGCTGTTCGTGACGCCCGAATTCGTGCGCAGCGAGGTCGCGCGCGGACGCGCCATCATCCCGAGCAACATCAATCATGCCGAGCTCGAGCCGATGGCGATCGGCCGCAACTTCCTGACCAAGATCAACGCCAATATCGGCAACTCGGCGGTGACCTCCTCGGTCGAGGAGGAGGTCGAGAAGATGGTATGGGCGATCCGCTGGGGCGCCGACACGGTCATGGACCTCTCCACCGGCCGCAACATCCACAACACGCGCGAATGGATCATCCGCAACTCGCCGGTGCCGATCGGCACGGTGCCGATCTATCAGGCGCTGGAGAAGGTCAACGGCGATCCGGTCAAGCTCGACTGGGAATGCTACAAGGACACGCTGATCGAGCAGTGCGAGCAGGGCGTGGATTATTTCACCATCCATGCCGGCGTGCGGCTGCCCTACATCCATCTCACCGCCAATCGGGTCACCGGCATCGTGTCGCGCGGCGGCTCGATCATGGCGAAGTGGTGCCTGGCGCATCACAAGGAGAGCTTCCTGTACGAGCGCTTCGACGAGATCTGCGATCTCATGCGCAAATACGACGTGTCATTCTCGCTCGGCGACGGCTTGCGCCCGGGCTCGATCCGCGACGCCAATGACCGCGCCCAGTTCGCCGAGCTCGAGACGCTGGGCGAGCTGACCAAGGTGGCCTGGGCCAAGGGCTGCCAGGTGATGATCGAGGGCCCCGGCCACGTGCCGCTGCACAAGATCAAGATCAATGTCGAGAAGCAGCTCAAGGAATGCGGCGAGGCGCCGTTCTATACGCTCGGGCCGCTGGTGACCGACATCGCGCCGGCCTACGACCACATCAC
>DASXXS010000059.1:0-10274 GCA_036502925.1 Xanthobacteraceae bacterium | reverse complement strand
CGGCCGAGTTGATCTATCTGGTCGGCCTTATTGCATGGTTTCGGTAACGCTGTACGCGATGCTCGCGGGTCGCCAATCCACCCGCAAACGTACCCTCACGTATGATAATATTAGAGAAATTAGCTTGGTGCCCAGGAGAGGACTCGAACCTCCACGGCTTTCACCACTGGTACCTGAAACCAGCGCGTCTACCAATTCCGCCACCTGGGCTTAATGGGCGCTAGGTATGTCAGCTGCTTTCGGCTTGTCAAATCGCGCCGCGCGAGCCGGTCGGTCAGGCCCCTCGACCGCGCCGCGGTTTCGGCCCCTATACACCCGGAAGCCGATCTTGTATTGCGCGGCAGGGCGCCCGCCCCACGGCGCGAGCGCTGGCGCGGCGCGCCCGGTTGTTCGGTGAAGGCCGGAGCCACGAGAGCGAAAGGCATGATCACCCAATCCAACCTCGACACGCTGGTCACCGTCTTCGGGGGTTCGGGCTTTCTCGGCCGCCATGTGGTGCGCGCGCTCTGCAAGCGCGGCTATCGGGTGCGGGTTGCGGTCCGCCGGCCGGATCTGGCCGGCCACCTGCAGCCGCTCGGACGGGTCGGCCAGATCCATGCGGTGGCGGCCAATCTGCGCTACCCGGCCTCGGTCGAGGCGGCCGCGCGGGACGCCGATATCGTCATCAACCTGGTCGGCATCCTGTTCGAGGCCGGCCGGCAGCGGTTCGATTCCGTGCATGCGTTCGGCGCCGAAGCGGTGGCGCTGGCGGCAGCCGCCTTCGGGGCCCGCCTCATCCATATCTCGGCCATCGGCGCCGACCCCGACGCGCCCTCGCATTATGCGCGCTCCAAGGCCATGGGCGAGAAGCTCGCGCTCGCCGCCATGCCGTCGGCCACCATCCTGCGGCCCTCGATCCTGTTCGGGCCGGAGGATGATTTCTTCAACAAGTTCGCCGCGCTCGCCCGCATCGCGCCGGCGCTCCCGCTGATCGGCGGCGGACATACGCGTTTCCAGCCGGTTTACGCCGGCGATGTCGCCTCCGCCATCGTGGCGGTCATCGACCGGGCGGAGACCGAGGGCGCCATCTACGAGCTGGGCGGACCCGAAGTAGCGAGCTTCAAGGAGCTCATGCAATTCGTGCTCGCCACCATCGAGCGCCGCCGGCTCCTGGTGCCGATCCCGTTCGGGCTCGCCAGGATCATGGCCTTTTTTCTCGAGCTGCCGACCAGGCTCCTGTCGATCAAGCCGCAGCTGACGCGGGATCAGGTCGAGCTTCTGTTGCGCGACAATGTCGTGTCGCATGAGGCCAAGCACGCCGGTCGCACGCTGGCGGGGCTCGGCATCGAACCGGTGTCGATGCGCGCGGTGGTGCCCACCTATCTGTGGCGTTTCCGCAAGAGCGGCCAGTTCAGGACCGGGATGGCTTGAAGTCTCGTCTGCGCCCGCGCGCCTCAAAACCCGAGCGCCAGCGCGATCAGGCCGAGCGATCCGACGATGACGCGCCACCCGGCGAACAGCCGCAAGCCGTGGCTCGACACATAATCGAGAAATGTCTTCACCACGAACCACGCGCCCACGAACGCGGCGGCAAATCCGATCACAACGATAGCTGCGTTGTCAGCGTTCATCTCGGCGTGGTTGCGGTAGAGATCATACGCCAGCACGCCCGCCAGGGTCGGCATCGCCAGCCAGAATGAGAATTCGGCGGCGGCGCGGCGGTCGGCGCCGAGCAGCATGGCGGCCACAATGGTCGCCCCCGCTGGCGATACCCCCGGGATCAAGGCCAGGCAGTGCGCCAGCCCGATGAGGAAGTACATCGGCAGCGAAAAACCGGTGGCTGCGTGATGGCGCGGCTTGAGGTCGAGCTGATCGACCCACAACAGCACGGCGCCGCCGACGATCAGCGCAAAGCAAACGATCCACACGTTGAAGAGCGCACTCTTGATGAAGTCGTGGGCGAGCCCCCCGAGGACGGCCGCGGGCAGGAAGGCGACCAGCACCCCGATCACGAAGCGGCGTGCTGCCGGGTCGCTGAACGTCGCGGCCGCGAGCCCGCACAGGCGCAGGAAATAGACCGACAACAGCGCCAGCAGCGCGCCCAACCGGATCAGCACCGCGAAGGTCGCGCCGAAGTCCTCCGCCGCGAAGCCGAAGAACCGCTGCACCAACAGGAGATGCCCGGTCGAGGATAGCGGAACGAATTGCGTCAGCCCCTCGACGATGCCGAGGGCGAAGGCCTTGAACGGGTCGAACCACATGAGGGACATGGCAACGGTTTCGCCGTCTGAGCCGCAGTGCCGGGCACGCGTGCGGTGGATGTGAGCTTCCTACCATTGTTGCAGCAAGCCCGTATAGGAACGTCAAATCGAAGCGCCGCATCGGCAGCTCGAAGCGGGTGCGCGCCGCCGGGCCTCGCGGCAGGTTGCTCGCCGCCCGCCGCATCGTTAGGGTCCCGGCGCCAATCCAGTCTTCGCCTCGCCTGCGGGCCGCGCTCGGCTCGCCTCGAGAACCGGCCGCCGCATGCTGACGCTGTTCCACCATCCGTTCTGCCCGCATTCGCGATTCGTGCGGCTCGCGCTCGGCGAGATCGGGCTGGCGCCGCGGCTGATCGAGGAGCGGGTGTGGGAGCGGCGGGACGAATTCCTGATCCTCAATCCGGCCGGCACGACTCCGGTCCTGCTCGCGGAAGGGCAGCCCCCGGTCCCGGGCGCGGCGATCATCGCCGAATTCCTCGACGAGACCTTGGGGGGCAAGCTCGGCGACCGGCGGCTGCTGCCGACCGAGTCGGGGCCGCGGGTCGAGGTGCGCCGGCTCATGAGCTGGTTCAACGACAAGTTCTTCGAGGAGGTCAGCGGGCCGTTGACCACCGAGCGGCTCTACAAGCGCCACATGCCGGTCGATGGCGGGGGCGGATCGCCCAATACCGAGGTGATCCGCGTCGCCCGCCACAACATCCGCTATCATTTGGCTTATATTGGCTGGCTGGTCCGCACGCGTGACTGGCTTGCCGGCGACCGCATGACCTATGCGGATCTGGCGGCGGCGGCGCACGTGTCGGCAGCCGACTACATGGGCGATGTGCCGTGGAAGGAAGACGAAGCCGCAAAGGGCTGGTACGCGCGCATAAAGTCGCGGCCCACGTTCCGGCCGCTGCTCACCGAGACGCTGGCCGGGATACCGCCGTCGGCGACCTACGCGGACCTGGATTTCTAGACAAATCCGCCGCTGCCGCCGCCATCAAGGACGCGCTCGTCCGCACCGCACGCCGGCAGGGCTTCGACGTCCTCGGCGTGGCGCGCCCCGATGCGATCCCGCAGGCAAAAGCGCGGCTCGCGCGCTTTCTTGCCGAGCGCCAGCACGGCGACATGGCCTGGATGGAGCGGACCGCTGCGCCACGCGGCGATCCGCGCGTTTTGTGGCCGCAGGTGCGCTCGGTCATCATGCTCGGCCTCAATTACGGCGGCGCCGGCGATCCGCTGGCAATCCTGCGGGAGCGGCAGCGCGGTGCGATCTCGGTCTATGCCCGGGGCGACGACTACCACGACATCATCAAGCCGCGGCTCAAGACCATCGCGCGCTGGCTGCTCAAGCAGGCCGGCGGCGACGTGAAGGTCTTCGTCGACACCGCCGCCGTCATGGAGAAGCCGCTGGCGGAGGCTGCGGGCCTGGGCTGGCAGGGCAAGCACACCAACCTGGTCTCGCGTGAGCTCGGCTCGTGGCTGTTCCTGGGCGCGATCTTCACCACGCTCGAGCTGCCGGCCGATGCCGCGGAGGCCGACCATTGCGGCAGCTGCCGGGCCTGCCTCGACATTTGTCCGACCGCGGCCTTCCCGGCGCCCTACCGGCTCGATGCACGCCGCTGCATCTCGTATCTCACCATCGAGCACAAGGGGCCGATCCCGCGCGAGCTGCGTGCCCGCATGGGCAATCGCATCTTTGGCTGCGACGATTGCCTGGCGGTCTGCCCCTGGAACAAATACGCGCAAGCGGGCCACGAGGCCAAGCTTGCGGCGCGCGCAGCCCTCGAGGCGCCGCGGCTCGCCGACCTTGCCCGCCTGGATGATGCGGCCTTCAGGAAGCTGTTCGCGAAATCGCCGGTGAAACGCGCCGGCCGCGACCGGTTCGTGCGCAATGTGCTGACCGCGATCGGCAATTCGGGCGATCCAGCGCTTGCCGCGGAGGCCGAGCGACTCCTCGCCGACCCCTGCGGGCTGGTGCGCGGCGCCGCCATCTGGGCGCTCGGACAACTCGACCGACGGCGGCTACGCGAAATCGCCGGGACGCAGCGCGCGGCCGAGACCGATCCCGAGGTCGAGACGGAGTGGGCGGCCGCGCTCGCCGAGGCGGATTAGCCGGGACGGATTTCGCGGTGCTCTATACGTCTTGAGGTCATTTCCGAGGCTTCGAGGCGGCTGTCGGATGAGTTGAAGGCACGCCATTCGTATGAGGCTTATCCATGGCCCAATTGATAGTTCGCAATTTGGAGGAGAAGGTGAAAGCGCGCTTGAAACGCCGCGCCGCCCGTCACGGGCGCAGCATGGAGGAGGAAGTCCGGCACATTTTACGCGACGCAGTGAAGCGACAAAACCGACGCGTGGCAGAACTGGGATCACGCATTGCGGCGCGTTTCGCGAAAGCGGGCCTGACCGCGGCGCTGCCGGAATTGCGCGGTCATCGTCCGCGATCGGTGAAATTCGGTAAGTGATCATTCTCGGTACCCAATCAAAACTCCGCCACCGCGGCCAGCATCCGCTCCACGTCCTCCGGGCGCGACAAGCGATGATCGCCGTCCTTGACCAAGGTGAGCACGACGTCGTCCTGCGCCAAGCGCGCCGTGAGGTCGACGGCGTGCTGCCACGGCACGTCCGGATCCTGCACCCCCTGGAGTATGCGGACCGGGCAGCCGGTCTCGATCATGCCGTCGAGAAGCAGGTGGCGCCGCGCCTCTTCGATCAGCCCGCGGGTGATGGGATATGGTTCCTCGCCGTACCGGGATGGCCGCTCCCAGGCGCCGTTCTCCTCGATCTGCCGCTGGATCTCCGGCGAGAAACGCTTCCACATCAAGGCTTCGGTGAAGTCGACCGCGGGCGCGATCAGGACCAGGGCGGCGATCCTGGCGGCTGACGGAGAGACCCGTCGCGCCAGCTCGCGCACCAGCAGCAAAGCCAACCATCCACCCATGGAGGAGCCGATCACCACCTGCGGCCCGTTACAGCAGGCGTCGAAGGCGGCCAGGCTCTCCTCGAGCCAGCGCCCGATCGTCCCATCCGTGAAGCTGCCGCCCGATTCGCCGTGACCCGAATAGTCGAAGCGCGTGAGCGCGCGCCCATGCTGTTGCGCCCAGGCGTCGAGGGCCTGCGCCTTGGTCCCCTGCATGTCGGATTTGAACCCGCCCAACCAAAACAACCCGGGCGCTCCGCCCGGACGCTGCCGTACCGCAATCAGCCGGGCCGCCTGGCCAGTTCCAACCGCCAGCGATTTCAGGCAATCATTGCTCATGGATCAGCACCGGCGAATCAGCCTCCAACAATCGTGAGCGATGGCTTCAAGGGCACGCGCGTTCCGCGGCGCACGCTCGCCGGCGCCACCATATTGCAGATCGTGCCGGCTTTGTACGAGGAGCCCAATTCCCGCGCCGCCGTCAACGTCGCGTTCGCTCTGCTGCAGGCCGGCGCGCGGGCGCTGGTGGCGGCTGCCGACGGCCCGCTGCGGGGCGAGCTGCGGGCCTTCGGCGGGGAATGGATCGAGCTGCCCAACGCCACCATCAATCCGCTGCGGCTGCGCAAAAATGCCCGTGTGCTGGAAAACCTCATTGCGGCCGAGCGCATCGATATCGTGCATGCGCAGAGCGCCGGCGGCGCCTGGAGCGCGCGCGCGGCGGCGGCGCGGATCGCGGTCTGGCTCGTCACCACGCTGCCGGACGCACCCGCCGTCGGACGGCGCTGGCCGGCACCCCTTTCGGCCGCGCTGGCGCAGGCTGATCGCATCATCGCGCCGTCGCTCTATGCGGCAGATCCGGTCATGAAACGTTATGCCACCGCGCCGGATCAGATCACCATCATCCCGCGCCAGATCGACACTGCCGTGTTCGATCCGCAGGCGGTGCAACCGGAGCGCTGCGAAGCCTTGCGCAGCGCCTGGCAGATTCCAGGCCATGCCGGGATCGTGCTGGTACCCGGCCGGCTGGCGCCGTGGAACGGGCAGATCATCGTGCCTGAGGTTGCGCGCACGTTCACCGACGAAGGCGTGGAGGGCGTCATCTTCGCCCTGGTCGGAGAGCATGCGACGCACCGCAATTATGCGCGCGAGATCATGAAACAGGCGCGGGACCTCGGCGTCGAGCGCTTGTTGCGGTTGACCGGCCATTGCCCCGACATGCCGGCCGCATTCGCGTGTGCCGATATCGTGGCGGTGACCGCGGTCGAGCCGCCTCTGCTGGGCAGCGTGGTGGCGCAAGCCCAGGCCATGGCCCGGCCGGTGGTGACATCGGATGTGGGCATGTTGCCGGAGCATGTGCTGGTGCCGCCCAGAATGCCGGAGGACCTGCGCACCGGATGGGTGGTCGCGGCCGCCGATCCCGTCGGCCTTGCCCACACGCTCAAGGTCGCCTTGCAGCTCGGTCCGGCCGAGTACCAGGCGATGGCGGCCCGCGCGCGCCAGTTCGCCGAATACATGTTTTCTCCACAGAGCGCCGCCGCCGCGACCCGGGCCGTCTATATGTCGCTGCTGGCGCGCGAGCTCTGAGCCGGAAGACAGACGACGGACGACGGAGGTCGTGCGCTGCCCTTGCCTCCTCTGTCTCTGTCCTCCGTCCTCTGTCCTCTGGCTCCCCCCGCCCGCTGCATTCCGCCACACGACACCCCATATTGCCGTTGACTTGCCGCCGGTTTGTCCCGATCCTTCGCCTGCCCGTCGCTTAAGGGCTCCACGCAACAGCATGAGGAGAGCAAAGCCATTCGCCGCCCGATGAGAACCCCGCAGCCCGTCCAGAAAGACGGCCCGCGCCTCAATGAGGAAATCCGATCCCGCGAAGTACAATTGATCGACCAGACCGGCGCCAACCATGGCGTTGTCGATACCCAGATCGCCTTGGCAAAAGCCGTCGAGGCCGGGCTTGATCTGGTCGAGATCGCCCCCAACTCGGAACCGCCCGTCTGCAAAATCCTCGATTACGGTAAATACAAATACCAGGCGCAGAAGAAGGCAGCGGAAGCCCGCAAGAAACAGAAGGTGGTCGAGGTCAAGGAGATCAAGCTCCGCCCCATGATCGACGACCACGATTACGAAGTGAAGATGCGCTCCATGCAGCGCTTCTTCGAGGAAGGCGACAAGGTCAAGGTCACGCTGCGCTTCCGCGGCCGCGAGATGGCGCACCAGGAACTGGGTACCCAGCTCCTCAACCGCGTGAAGGACGACAACTCCAAGTTCGCCAAGATCGAGCAGGAACCGCGCTTCGAGGGCCGTCAGGTGGTGATGGTGCTGGCGCCGCGCTGAGGTCCTCGCACTTGCACGGCGGCGCCCCTTTCCCTCCCCCCCTCCCGGATCGCTATGCGATCCGACCCTCGGGTCGTGGCCCGAGGGCAGGCTCTCCCCCTTGCAGGGGGAGGTAAGGCGGAGAGTGCGGTGACCGGTGCGGCGACCGATTGTATTTTCGGATGTCCTCTGCCATAACCCGGCCCTCCCGCGACCCGGCTCTTCAAGGGCTGCCGTGGCTGCGGCGAAGTGCTCAATCAGCACACTTTATCGATGCGATCACCGGCGGACCGGGCCGATTGGGCTCAAATCGTCCGGCCGGAACAGGAGAGCCAAATGCCCAAGCTCAAGACCAAGTCGGGCGCCAAGAAGCGCTTCAAGGTGACGGCGACCGGGAAGGTCCTGTTTCAGCAGTCCCGCAAGCGCCACGGCATGATCAAGCGGACCAAGAAGCAAATCCGCCAGTTGCGCGGCACCAAGGTCCTGTTCAAGACCGATGGCGACAACATCAAGAAGTATTTCCTGCCCAACGGCTGAGCCGAGGCTTTTTGCCGGAGCATGGTCGGTCGCAAAAGCCGGCATCCCCTTTTTCGCGACCATGCTCTGAAACCAACCAACCGCGAGGAGATCAGCCATGGCCCGCGTCAAACGTGGCGTCACCGGACACGCCAAGCACAAGAAGGTCCTCAAAGCCGCCAAGGGCTATTACGGCCGGCGCAAGAACACCATCCGGGTCGCCAAGCAGGCGGTCGAGAAGGCGAACCAATATGCCTTTCGGGACCGCAAGCGCAGGAAGCGCACTTTCCGGGCGTTGTGGATTCAGCGGCTGAACGCGGCGGTGCGGCCGTTCGGACTGAGCTACAGCCGATTTATCGACGGCCTCGCCAAAGCCGGGCTGTTGGTCGACCGCAAGGTGCTGTCCGATCTCGCCATACGCGAGCCGACCGCATTCCAGGCGATCGTGGAACGGGCCAAAGCCGCGCTGCCGGCGACGGCCTGACCCCTGCTTTTCCGAGGCCGCGATCGGTTAGCGCGGCCAGCCTCTTGGCCGCGCCGGTAGCCCGCATGGAGCGAAGCGCAATGCGGGAACGCCCTTCCCGGATTACGCTTCGCTGCATCCGGGCTACATAGATTTTTTGGTGTGCCATGTCCGACCTGACCCTGCTGGAAGACAAACTCCTGGCCGACATCGCGGCGGCCGGCGATGAGAGCGCGCTCGAGGCCGTGCGGATCGCCGCGCTCGGCAAGAGCGGATCGGTCTCGGCGCTGCTCAAGACGCTCGGCGGCATGACCGCGGACGAGCGCAAGCAGCAGGGACCGCTCATCAACGGCCTCAAGGACCGGCTCGGTGCGGCGCTCACCGCGCGCCGGGAAACCCTCAAGGCCGCCGCGCTCGATCAGCGCCTCAATACCGAGACCGTCGACGTCACCCTGCCGGTACGGGAAAGCCCGGCCGAGACCGGCCGCGTGCATCCGATCAGCCAGGTTGTCGACGAGCTCACCGCGATTTTTGCCGATATGGGCTTCTCGATCGCGGAAGGTCCCGACATCGAGACCGATGACCTGAATTTCACCAAGCTCAACTTCCCGGAGGGCCACCCGGCCCGCGAGATGCATGACACGTTCTTCTTCAATCCCAAGCCCGACGGCTCGCGGCTCTTGCTGCGCACCCACACGTCCCCGGTGCAGATACGCACCATGATGAGCCAAAAGCCGCCGATCCGGGTGATCATCCCTGGCCGCACCTACCGCTGCGATTCCGACCAGACCCACACCCCCATGTTCCACCAGGTCGAGGGCCTGGTGATCGACAAGACTTCCCATCTCGGTCACATGAAGTGGATCCTGGAGGAATTCTGCAAAGCCTTCTTCGAGGTCGACCAGGTCAAGATGCGCTTTCGCCCCTCGTTCTTCCCGTTCACCGAACCTTCGCTCGAGGTCGACATCCAATGCCGGCGGGACAAGGGCGAGATCAGATTCGGCGAGGGCGAGGACTGGCTCGAAATCCTCGGCTGCGGCATGGTGCATCCCAACGTGCTGCGCAATAGCGGGCTTGATCCCGACACGTATCAGGGCTTTGCCTGGGGCATGGGGATCGACCGCATCGCCATGCTGAAATACGGCATGCCGGACCTGCGCGCGTTCTTCGAATCCGACATGCGCTGGCTCGCCCATTACGGCTTCCGCCCCCTCGATCTGCCGACGCTGGCCGGAGGGCTGAGCTCGTGAAATTCACCCTCTTCTGGCTGAAGGAGCATCTGGAGACCGACGCTCCGCTTGATGCGATCGTGGACAAGCTCACCATGATCGGTCTCGAGGTCGAGCGCGTGGAGAACCGGGGCCTGGCGCTCGCGCCGTTCACCATCGCACGGGTGATCGCCGCCGAGCAGCATCCCAATGCGGATCGGCTGCGCGTGTGCATGGTCGATACCGGGGCGGGCGAGCCGGTGCAGGTCGTGTGCGGGGCGCCCAATGCCCGCGCCGGCATGAAAGGCGTGTTCGTGGCGCCGGGCGCGTTCATTCCGGGCAAGAACATGACGCTCGGCATCGGCACCATCCGGGGCGTGGAAAGCCGCGGCATGCTGTGCTCGGAATTCGAGCTGCAGCTGTCCGACGACCACGAAGGCATCATCGAGCTGCCGGCCGAGGCGCCGGTCGGCGCGCCCTACGCGCAATGGGCGGGGCTCGACGATCCGGTGATCGAGATCAACCTGACCCCGAACCGCCCCGACTGCGCCGGCGTGCACGGCATCGCGCGCGATCTGGCGGCCGCCGGCATCGGCACCTTGAAGGAGATCGCGATCAAGCCGATCAAGGGC
>DASXXS010000058.1:0-17659 GCA_036502925.1 Xanthobacteraceae bacterium | reverse complement strand
CTGGGTCGGGCGAAATCCCGGCAGCGGGACTTGCGTGGGCTTGCGGTCGTCCGTGATGGTGTCGCCGACCCGCGTGTCGGCCACCTCCTTGATCGAGGCGTTGATGAAGCCGATCTCGCCGGGCCCCAGTTCCTCGGTCTCGCGGATTTTCGGCGTGAACACGCCGACCCGTTCGACCTCGTAGGCCGCATGCGTGCGCATCATGCGGATGCGCTGGTGCTTGCGCAGCATGCCATCGACCACCCGCACCAGCACCACGACGCCCAGATAAGTGTCGTACCAGCTGTCGACCAGCAGCGCCTTGAGCGGCGCATCGCGGTCGCCCTTGGGCGCCGGCAGGCGATGCACGATCGCCTCCAGGACCTCCGGCACGTTCTGCCCGGTCTTGGCCGAGATCAGGATGGCGTTACTGGCGTCGATCCCGATCACATCCTCGATCTGCTGCTTGACCTTGTCGGGTTCGCTGGCCGGCAGATCGACCTTGTTGAGCACCGGCACGATCTCGTGCCCGTTGTCGATCGCCTGGTAGACATTGGCGAGGGTCTGCGCCTCCACGCCCTGGGAAGCATCCAAGACCAGGAGCGAGCCTTCGCAGGCGGCCAGCGAGCGGTTGACCTCGTAGGCGAAATCCACGTGCCCGGGCGTGTCGATCAGGTTGAGCACATAGTCCTTGCCGTCGCGCGCCCGATAGTCGAGCCGCACGGTCTGCGCCTTGATGGTGATGCCGCGCTCGCGCTCGATGTCCATGGAGTCGAGCACCTGCTCGACCATGTCGCGGTCGGCGAGGCCGCCGGTGAGCTGGATCAGGCGGTCCGCCAGCGTCGATTTGCCGTGATCGATATGCGCGACAATCGAGAAGTTGCGGATATTGTCTATGCTGGCCGCGGTCATGAGGCGCGGATTAGCATCCACGCCCGGGAGCGGCAAGCGAGCCGCAATCACTCCGCCGCGATGCGGCTTGCGGCCAGGAACGGCTCCAGCGAAACCGGCTTGCCGGCGGGCGCCAGCAGCGCGTGGCCGGGCGGGACCGGCGTCCAATGGGCGCGCTCGGCGTCGAGCGGCTCCGAGACCACCACCACATTGCCGCCGGATTCGCGGTAGTAGAGCGAATTGGCGCTGTCATTGGCCGCGTAGCGGAAGGCGTAGAGATCGCGGCCATTGGCCAGCGCGGCCGTGAACCGCAACGGTTCCTTGCTGCTGCCCGTGTTTGCCATGTCGGTCAGGGTGGTCAGCACTTGCGTGGTCGCGCCGATCGGGTCTTTGTCGCCGCCGGCGCCCAGGATGGCGAGAAACACCGCCTCCGAATCGGTGGTGCCGACGCGCGAGCCGTAGAACTCGTCCGGGATCAGCGCCTCGGTCATCCGGCGCATCCGGCTCCAGTTGCCGATCACGCCGTTGTGCATGAACAGCCAGCGGCCGCAGGCGAAGGGATGGCAATTCGGCCGGGTGATCGGCGTTCCGGTCGAGGCGCGCACATGGGCGAAATAGAGGTGCGAGTGGATATGACGGCACAAATACCGCAGGTTCTCATCCGACCAGGCCGGGCGCACCTCGCGGTAGAGACCGGGTTCCGGGTGCGCCCCGTACCAGCCGAGCCCGAAACCGTCGCCATTGGTGCTGGCCGTCGACTCCAGCGCCCGCACGCTCTGCACCACCAGCGAATGCGCCGGGGCAGTGACATATTGCTCGAGCGGGACGGTCTCCCCGCGGTAGGCGATCCAGCGGCACATCGGCGGCTCCGGAATTCCCGGCGTGAATCAAGCCCCAGTATCGGCCAACGTTGCGGCAAAGCAAAGGCGGCCGACAGGCAGCGCAGCCATTCATCTTGCCGCCGGCTCCCGGTCCGGCTGCCGGGGCAGCAAGTCCGCGGGGCCGTGCTCAAGGTTAATCGCGCATTGATCTCGGTCACACCATCGACGAATATACGCGTTCTTTCCGCATTCGCTGGGTTAAGAGGGGCATGAGCCCGTTGTGCATTGATGGATAGGCCGCGACCCGAGCTTTCGTTCGTGCTGCCGGCCCATAACGAGGCGCAGAACGTGCCGGCGATGGCCGCCGCGCTCGCCCGGATTGCGGCGCCGCTCGGCAGCCATGAAATCGTGTTCGTGGATGACGGCTCGACCGATGCGACGCTCGCCGAGATCAAGGCGCTGGCGGCGCAACAGCAGGCGGTGCGCTACGTGTCCTTCAGCCGCAACTTCGGCCATCAGGCGGCGCTGCGCGCCGGGCTGCGCCATGCCCGCGGCCGGGCGGTGGTGCTGATGGATTGCGACTTCGAGCATCCGCCGGAGGTGGTGCCGTCGCTGGTCGCGGAGTGGCGGCGGGGCGCCCGGGTGGTGGTCACGCAACGTCTGGACGCCGACGTGACGGCTGCGAGCTCGAGCGTCAAGCGTTTCAGCTCGCGGCTGTTCTACCGCGTGCTCGACCTCATCGGCGACGTGCGCATCGAGCCGGGGAGTGCGGATTTCCTGCTGCTCGACCGCGCCGCCGTCGACGTCGTCAACGGCTTCGAGGATCGCGACGTGTTCCTGCGCGGGCTGGTGCGTTGGCTGGGCTTTGGTCTCGCCAAGGTGACGTACAAGCAGGGAACGCGGCAGCTCGGACAATCCAAGTTCACGTTCCGGCGCATGATCGACTTCGCCGTGACCGGGATCGTGGCCCACAGCGTCAAGCCGCTGCGGCTCGCGATCTATCTTTCGCTGACATTCGCATTGATCGGGCTGTTGCTGCTGGTCTATTCGATCGTCAGCTTCATCTGGATCGAGCGCACCGTGGTGGGCTGGACCTCGGTCATGTCGGCGATCGCGATCCTGGGCGCCGGACAGATGCTCGTGCTCGGCATCATCGGCGAATATGTCGGCCGCATCCTGCGCGAGACCCGCAAGTGGCCGGTCTACGTCGTGGCCGAAACGGATGCCCTGGTGGTGCCGCCCGGCGCGGCGGATGCCAACGCCGAGCGCCTCATATCGAGCGCGCACCGGTGACCTCGGCCAATCGACCTCATGCCGACGGATCCGGACTGCCGCGCGATGCCGGGTCGCCGTCGTCGCGTCTGCGCCACCTGGCAATTTCATTGAACCAGCCGCTGGCGCGGCTCGCCGACGCTCTCGCCGATCCGCGCCGCGGCCATCGCGTCGCCGCCGGCCTGCTGGTCGTCTATGCGCTGCTGTGGTGGGCCTATGCGGTCATCGCCAAATCCACCCAATCGATCCACTTCGACATGGGCGAAGTCTTCTCATGGTCGACCGAGCTGGCCTACGGCTATCCGAAGCATCCGCCGTTCCCAGCCTGGGTGGCGGCGATCTGGTTTGCGATTTTTCCGCGCGCTGACTGGGCCTTTTACCTGTTGTCAACCACCAGTATCGCCATCGCGCTCTGGTTCGCGTGGCTGATCTCGGCGCGCGTGGTCGCGGGCGAGAAACGGGCGATCGCGCTCGTCTTGCTCGCTCTGGCGCCGACCTTCAACTTTCTCCCGCTGAAGTTCAACTCCAATGCGCTGCTGATCCCGGTCTGGGCCGGCGCGACCTGGCTGTTCCTGCGCTCTTATGCCGAGCGGACCTTGTGGGCCGGAGCGCTGGCCGGGGCGGGGGCGGCGATTGCGATGCTGACGAAATATTGGTCGATCTTCCTCATCGTCGGTTTCGCGGTCGGCGCGCTGACGGACGCGCGGCGGCGCGACTATTTCCGCTCGCCCGCCCCGTGGGCGGCGGTGGTGGTGGGCGCGCTCCTGTTCGCGCCCAACGTGGCTTCGCTCGTCGCCTACGAGTTCCAGCCGTTCAAATACGCCAGCGAGTCGCACGCGGACAACAGCCTGGTTCCCGTGCTCGCGGCGGCTGCCGGCTACTTGAGCGGCGTGCTCTATCTCGCCGGCGCATGGGTGGCGCTCCAGCTCGCCGCTTCGCCCGGCCTGGCGGCCTGGCGCGACATGCTTTGGCCGCCGCAATCGGATCGCCGCTTCATGGCGGTCATTTTGTGGTCGTCGCTGTTGAGCCCGCTCGCGGTCGCACTCCTGTTCGAGGTGCGGCTCGACGCGCTGTGGACCATGCCCTGCTGGTCGATGCTGCCGGCGCTGCTGTTGTCGGCGCCCGGCGTCAAGACCACGCGGCGCGCCGCCGGCGCGGTCCTGGCCGCAGCCTATGCGGTTCCCTGCGTCGCGCTTGTCGCTTCGCCGCTGGTCGCGCTGATGATCCTGTCTCGGGGCGTGGATAATCTTGCGGCTTATCACGCGCTGGTCGCGGGCGAGGTCGACCGCAGATGGCCGCAGCTCTCGCGGCAACCGCTGCGTTACGTGGCCGGGCCGGAGAGTCTGGCCTGGGGCTGTACCTTCTACTGTCGCGATCGGCCGCTTGCGTTTCCGTCGTTCTCGTCAACCTATGCCCCGTGGATCGATCCGGCCGCGCTGGCGCGCGATGGGTTCGTCGGCCTGTGCCTGGAGAGCGATCAGGAATGCCGGGCACGGGCGCGGGCCCTGGCGGCCGGCAACCCGAATGTGCGCGAGGACACGCTCGAGCTGGCCCGCGGCCTGCTCGGCATGACCGGCGAGCCGCGCCGGTTCACGATCTTGCTGGCGCCGCCGCGGACATGATCGGGCGGGCGGGGTCACGGGCGCTCAATACCGGTAGTGATCCCCCTTGAACGGGCCGTCGACCGGCACGCCGATATAGGTCGACTGCTTCTCGTTGAGCCGGGTGAGCTTGACCCCGATCTTGGCGAGGTGCAGCCGCGCGACCTTCTCGTCGAGCTGCTTGGGCAGCGTGTAGACCTTTTTTTGATACTTGCCGGGATTCGTCCACAGCTCGATCTGGGCGAGGACCTGGTTGGTGAAGGAGGACGACATCACGAAGCTCGGATGGCCCATGGCATTGCCGAGATTCACCAGGCGGCCCTCCGACAGCAGGATGAGACGCTTGCCGTCGGGAAATTCGATCTCGTCGACCTGCGGCTTGACGTTGTGCCACTTGAAGTTCCGCAGCGCCATCACCTGAATCTCGCTGTCGAAGTGCCCGATATTGGCGACAATGGCCCGGTCCTTCATCTTGCGCATGTGCTCGATGGTGATGACGTCGACATTGCCGGTGGCGGTTACGAAAATGTCGGCGCGCGGCGCCGCGTCTTCCATGGTGGTGACCTCGTAACCCTCCATCGCCGCCTGCAGCGCGCAGATCGGATCGACCTCGGAGACCAGCACCCGGCAGCCGGCCTGGCGCAGCGAGGCCGCCGAGCCTTTGCCGACATCGCCGAAGCCGGCCACCATGGCGACCTTGCCGGCCATCATCACGTCGGTGCCGCGGCGAATGCCGTCGACCAGCGACTCGCGGCAGCCGTAGAGATTGTCGAATTTGGATTTGGTGACACTGTCGTTGACGTTGATCGCGGGAAACAGCAATCGGCCGTCCTTTTCCATCTGGTAGAGCCGGTGAACGCCGGTCGTGGTCTCCTCGGTGACCCCCTTGATGTTGTTGCCGAGCGTGGCGTACCAGCCGGGCTTCTCCTTCAGCCGCTTCTTGATGGCGGCAAACAGCACTTCTTCTTCCTCGTTGGTCGGATGGTTCAGCAGCGCCGGGTTCTCGGCCGCCTGGATGCCGAGATGGACCAGCAGGGTGGCATCGCCGCCGTCGTCCAGGATCATGTTGGGGGTGCCGCCGTCCGCCCACTCGAAGATGCGGTGGGTGTAGTCCCAATACTCCTCCAGGCTTTCGCCCTTGACCGCGAATACGGGCGTGCCGGTGGCCGCGATGGCGGCGGCCGCGTGGTCCTGGGTCGAATAGATGTTGCACGAGGCCCAGCGCACGTCGGCGCCGAGCGCCTCGAGCGTCTCGATCAGCACGGCGGTCTGGATCGTCATATGCAGCGAGCCGCTGATGCGGGTGCCGCGCAGCGGCTGGCGCGGTCCGAATTCCTCGCGCGTCGCCATCAGGCCGGGCATCTCGGTCTCCGCGATGGCGATTTCCTTGCGGCCCCATTCGGCCAGGCCGATGTCCTTGACGACGTAGTCGGCAGCAGCGGCCTTGGCGGTTTTCGATGCGGCTTTCATGATGATCCTTAGGCTTTGGGAAATCCAAGGGCCGGTGGCGGCCCCACGCGGCTTGCCTATAGCAGCGACCGGACGGGGCTGCAATGAAGATATAAAGATTTCTTTATGTCCGCGCGATGTTGTAGGGTGGGCAACGCGCCAACGCCGTAACGTTGAAGTACGCGCACAGCGTAGCGGCGCGTTGCCCACGACCGGACCTCGCCGTGTGACCGCGTGGGCAAAATTGCGCGACGCCCCGCAATTGGGCTCGCAGTGCCGGGCAATTTTGCCCACCCTACGGGATCGGCGGGCCGGGCAGGCGCCCGAGCCTTACTCGCCTTCGGTGAATCGACCGGCGACGAGCACGGCCAGGGCTTCGACCGCTTCGGCAGCCTCGGGTCCGGTCGCTTCGACCGTGATGGTGGTGCCTGGACCCGCCGCCAGCATCATCAGCCCCATGATCGAGGTGCCGCCTACGGTCTCGTGGCCGCGGGTGACCCGGACCTCGGCGTCGAACCGTTCGACCGTTTGGACGAACTTGGCGGAAGCGCGGGCGTGCAGGCCCTTTTTGTTGCAGATCTCCAGCACCCGCACCACGGTACCGGCGCGCGGCTCACGATCTGGTGGAAGGGGGTCGTCGGTGCCGGCCGGCTTGCTCATTTGCCATTGAGAACCCGGCTGGCGATGGTGACGTATTTGCGTCCGGCCTCCTGGGCCGCGTGCACCGCCTCGTGGAGCGGAAATTCGTCACGAACCTTGGCGAGCTTGACCAGCATCGGCAGATTGATGCCGGCCAGCACCTCGACTTTCGGCCGGCTCATCACCGAGATTGCGAGGTTCGAGGGGGTACCTCCGAACATGTCGGTGAGGATGGCAACGCCTTCGCCGCTGTCCACGCGCTTGACCGCCTCGATGATGTCCTTGCGGCACTGCTCGACATCGTCATCGGGGCCGATCGTGACCGCCTCGATCTGCCGCTGCGGTCCGACCACATGCTCCAGGGCCGAGCGGAACTCAACGGCGAGCCGCCCGTGGGTAACCAAAACTAATCCGATCATGGAATTCCTCGCGGGCGCCTCCCGGTGCACCGCACGAATGGGCACCATTTGGACCATCCTATGCCCTTGCGCAAGAGACCTTTCCGCAATTTAAGAGATATGTTGCATTGCGATAACCAGGGTCGAAAGACTTTCTGGAATGTCAGCTTACAGCCGACAATCCTAGCGCGCCATGGTTACTGAATTCCTGATGGTCCTCAGGGCAGTGCAGCAAACGGGGGGCACTGACTAGAGTTCTGCGTTCGCGGTCAAGAGGCGCGCCAGCACGGCTGGCGTCGGATCCAGACCGGGCCCGATGGCCAGTCGCGGTAAAATGATACCGGCTACCTCGACCTGCTGCTCAGCCGCTGCGGGCAGCCGTTCCGCCGCGGGGGTCGCGAGATCCACCACCAGGCCGACGACCGCCACGGGCTCGTAGTCGAGCCGCCGGATGCCCAGCCCGCGAACCTCGAGCAGTCCGGCCAGCGCCCGCGGCGCGCGCGCCAGCAGCCGTCCATGCGCGGCCGCAAGCTCTATCCGGTCATCCCCGACCAGGCGGGCAAAGGTGATGAGCCGGCATTGCGCCGCCTGGATGAGCGCCAGGGCCAACCGCGACTTGCCGGCGCCCGCCGGTCCGCGGATCAGAATGGCGCGCGGGCCGGCGAGCACGGCCGCGGCATGCACGGTCGCGGCCTTGCCGCCCATCAGGTCGCCGGCAGCCGCACGATGAAGCGGGCGCCGAGCACCCTGGGCGGGCCGCCATCCGGGTCGCCGGCGCCGGCGAGGCGATTTTCGACCCACAGCCGTCCATCATGCGCCTCGACGATCTGCTTGGAGATGGAGAGGCCGAGGCCCGAATTCTGCCCGAAGCCCTGCTCCGGCCGGTCGGTGTAAAATCGCTGGAAGATCTTCTCCAGCGCTTCCGACCGCACGCCCGGGCCGTCGTCGTCGACCATGATCTCGATCTCCTGCTTGATGCGGCGGCAGCTGATCCGGACATTGCCGCCGGGCGGCGAGAACGAGCGGGCATTGTCGATCAGGTTGTCGACCACCTGGCCCAGGCGGGAATCGTGGCCCGGCGTCACCAGGGCGCGCGGGTTGCCGTCGAACTTCAGGTGGACGCTCACGCCGTCGTGGCGCACCTGATTGGCGATGGTCACCACGGTGGTCAGCAGCTTGGCGAGATCGACGGCGTCGGTCTCGCGCCGCTGCAACTCGGCATCGAGCCGGCTCGCATCCGAGATATCGGAAATCAAGCGGTCGAGCCGCTTCACGTCGTGCTCGATCACCGCCAGCAGGCGGGCGCGGCTGGCCTCGCTCTTGGCGAGCGGGAGCGTCTCGACCGCGGAGCGCATCGAGGTGAGCGGATTCTTCAGCTCGTGGGCGACATCGGCGGCGAAGCTTTCGATGGCCTCGATGCGGCTGTAGAGCGCGTCCGTCATGTCGCGCAGCGCGCCCGACAGATGTCCGATCTCGTCGCGGCGCTGGGTGAAGTCCGGAATCTCCACGCGCGAGCCGGTGCGCCGTCGCACCATCTCGGCGCTGCCGGCGAGCCGTCGCACCGGTCCCGCGATGGTGCCGGCGAGCAGGAACGACAGCACCAGCATGACGCTGAGCGTCACCAGGAACACCTTGAAATTGCCGAGCCGTTCGGCCGTCACCATGTTGTCGATGTCGGCGCCCTGGGTCGAGAGCATGAGCGCGCCGCGCACCGCCAGGAAGCGTTGCACCGGCAATGCGACCGAGACGATCACCTCGCCGCGATCGTTGATCCGCACCATGCTGGACTTGAAGCCGTTGAGCGCATGGTCGACCTCCTCGTAGCCCTTGCCGTTTTGCGGTCCGAGCTCCCGATACAGCGGCAGGTCGCCGCGGTTGAGCCAGGTGCGCAGCGCCACGAATGCCCGCTCGAAAATTCCCGGCTTCTCGGCCGCCGGCGGCGGCAGGTCGAAGCGCAGCACGTCGTAGAGATTGCGGCTGTCGAGAATGAGCCCGCCGTCGCGGTCATAGATGCGGGCGCGGGTATTGGTGGGCGACACCAGCCGCCGCAGCACCGGCGCGACCCGCTCCGGATTGACCGGAAAATCGAGCCCGGACAGCGACTCCTCCGTGGGGTCGTAGCTCTCGCCGGGCGCCAGCTCCAGGAGCCGTTCGGGGTCGATGGTGATGGCGTCGGAATCCACCGTGGCCGACGCCGCGATGGCGCCGGCGATGATCTCGCCCTGCACCAGCAGGCTCTGCACCCGCGCGTCGATCAGGCCGGCGCGAAACTGGGAGAGGTAGAGAATCCCGATGACCAGCGCGAGCAGGCCGGTGACGTTGAGAAAGATGATGCGCCGGGTGAGGCTCGAAAGGCTCTGCCGGACGGAGAACTGCCAGGCCCGTCGCAACGGAGCAACAAGCCCGCGCAAGCCTCGCGGCGCGGGCCCCGATGAAGTCCGCTCAGGCCGATCGGCGCCAACCTTGGGCTCGGCGACACCAATGTTTCGATCAAGCACGTTCATTTGATCGATCCGTTCAAGCCGTCAGCCGGGGTGCGTGCCCCCCTTGCGGGTCAGGGTTCCGTGGCGGAACACCGGTCAGTGCTCTGCTTGGCGGCGCGCGAGCGCAATCCTTTGAATTGCAGGGCGCCCGTGCCCCTCCGCCGCCGGCTTTCGATGCCGCCCCAATAACACGTCATCCAATAAAATGACACGTCGCCCCATGCCGGGCGTCGTGCGACCGCCTGGCGTCAAATCTCCTTGAAGCGATAGCCGACGCCGTAGAGGGTTTCGATCATATCGAATTCGTCGTCAGTCGACTTGAATTTCTTGCGCAGCCGCTTGATGTGGCTGTCGATGGTACGGTCATCGACATAGACCTGATCATCATAGGCCGCATCCATCAGGGCGTTGCGACTCTTGACCACCCCCGGCCGGCTGGCCAGCGCCTGCAGGATCAGGAACTCGGTCACCGTCAGGGTCACCGGCTCGTTCTTCCAGGTGCAGGTGTGCCGCTCCGGATCCATGCGCAAGAGGCCGCGTTCGAGCACCTTGGTGTCGGACTCCTTGGGGGCGGCGCCGTCCTTGGGGATGGCACGGCGCAGCACCGCCTTGACGCGCTCGACCAGGAGCCGCTGCGAGAACGGTTTGCGGATGAAATCGTCGGCGCCCATCTTGAGGCCGAACAATTCGTCGATCTCCTCGTCCTTCGAGGTGAGAAAGATCACCGGCATGTCGGACTTCTGGCGCAGGCGGCGCAGCGTCTCCATCCCGTCCATGCGCGGCATCTTGATGTCGAGGATCGCGAGGTCCGGCGGGCTCGACTTGAATCCGTCAAGCGCCGAGGCCCCGTCCGTATAGGTCATGATCCGATAGCCCTCGGCCTCGAGCGCGATCGAGACGGAGGTCAAGATGTTACGGTCGTCGTCGACGAGAGCGATTGTTGGCATGAAGCCCCTGTTCTCTGACGCGTCACCCGGGTCTTGAAAGCCCATAAAGCGGGGCCGAAGTGTGACTATTTGTCGTCAAACCCGTGATTCGTCGAAGGATTTTCCCCCCGTATACCCCGCCCCGCGCCGTCATGCCATGGCTAAGTTTGCCGCGGCGGCGCGCCGGCTTGTTGCCAATTTTCCTCAAACCGGACACGCTGCCCGCCAGCCCTATGCGAGGCCGTATCGAATTTCGCGCGCAGGCGCGGTCTTGGCCGAATCCAAAGTCCTTAGCCCGAACCCGGAGGCGCTCCATGGAACCGACACCCGATTTCAATCCCAAGACTGCCGCCAAGAAGCTCCTGCGCGAGGGCCGCTCGGGCGCGCTGGCGACCCTGATGCCGGGCTCGGGGGATCCCTATTGCTCGCTGGTGAATGTCGCGACTGCCGCGGACGGGGCGCCGCTGCTGCTGATCTCGCGTCTCGCGATCCACACCAAGAATATCCTGGCCGATTCCCGCGTCTCGCTGATGATCGACGAGCGCAAGGAGGGCGATCCCCTGCAGGGCGGCCGCATCATGATGATGGGGACGGCGGCCGTGACCGACGATCCCAATGCGCGGCGGCGCTATCTCGATCGCCAGCCGGAGGCGCAAGGGTTTGCCGCTTTCGCGGATTTCAGCTTCTACCAGATGGCGCTCAAGAGCGTGCACCTGGTCGCAGGCTTCGGCCGCATCGTCGATCTCAAGCCCGCCGACGTGCTCACCTCGACCGCGGACGCGGGCGAGCTGGTGGCGGCCGAGCCCGCGGTGCTTGCCCATATGAACGCGGATCACGCCGAGGCGTGCCGGCTCTATGCGACCAAGCTCCTGGGCGCGCCCGACGGTGCTTGGCGCTGCGTCGGCGTCGACCCCGAGGGCATCGAGCTGCAGCTCGACCGCATGGCGCTGCGGCTGCCGTTCCCGCAGCGCGTGAGCGCCCCGGAGGTACTCAGGCAGATGCTCAAGCAGCTGGCCGAACAGGCCCGCGCCGCCTAGCGTACTGTCTCTGACGGTTGACCTTGGCAGGCTGTCCACTGCCCACTATAGGTGCCTCCCTCATGATAGGTGCGGGCCGCATGGGCGGGCGCTATAGTGTGCCGGCCGGGCGCTAAAGACGCGGCAAATCGGAAGGGTTCCGGCGGCGGCCGGATGTCGAGGCGGAGGTCGTTGTGCAGGAAACGGGATTGAGGAACCGCGCCCAGGGCGCCGACAAATTCGGGTTCAAGGACTTGGCTGCGGTCCACTGGAATCTGGACGTCCCGCCGCTCTACGAGCATGCCATCGCCGCCCGCGAGGCCACGATCGTCCAGGGCGGCCCGCTCTGCGCAGAAACCGGCGACCATACCGGCCGCAGCCCGAAGGACAAGCATACCGTCGTGGACGCGCTCACCGAGAGCTCGGTCTGTTGGGAAGGCAACCGCAAGCTGAGCCAGGAGAGCTTCCAGCGCCTCTACGAGGATTTCATCGCCCATGCGCGCGGCAAGAGGCTGTTCGCCCAGGACCTGTATGGCGGCGCCGACCCGAAATACCGGATCAATACCCGGGTCTTTACCGAATACGCTTGGCACTCGCTGTTCATCCGCCAGCTGCTGATCCGGCCGACCGAGCCCGAGCTGGAGGATTTCGTCCCCGAGCTCACGATCGTCGATCTGCCCTCGTTCAAGGCCGATCCCAAGCGCCACGGGGTACGCTCCGAAACCGTCATCGCCATCGACTTCTCGCGCAAGATCATTCTGATCGGCAACTCGTCCTATGCGGGGGAGATCAAGAAATCGGTCTTCAGCACGCTGAATTTCTTCCTGCCGGCGCGCGGCGTCATGCCGATGCACTGCTCCGCCAATGTCGGCCGCGACGGCGATGTGGCGCTGTTCTTCGGCTTGTCGGGCACCGGCAAGACGACGCTCTCGGCGGATCCCAACCGCACGCTCATCGGCGACGACGAGCACGGCTGGAGCCCGGACGGGGTGTTCAATTTCGAGGGCGGTTGCTACGCCAAATGCATCAAGCTCTCCGCCGAGGCCGAGCCTGAAATCTATGCCGCCACCAACCGCTTCGGCGCCGTGCTTGAGAACGTGGTGTTCGATCCGGTCAGCCGGGTCTGCAATTTCGACGACGATTCCAAGACCGAGAATACCCGCTCCGCCTATCCGCTCGATTACATCCCCAATGCCTCGCGGACCGGACGCGCCGGACAGCCCAAGAACATCATCATGCTGACGGCCGACGCGTTCGGGGTGATGCCGCCGATCGCCAAGCTGACGCCGGCGCAGGCGATGTATCATTTCCTGTCCGGCTATACCGCCAAGGTGGCGGGCACCGAGAAAGGCCTGGTCGGGGTCGAGCCCGAATTCTCCACCTGCTTCGCGGCGCCCTTCCTGCCGCGGTCGCCGGCCGAATACGGCAATCTGCTACGCGATTACATCGCCGCCCATAAGGTCGACTGCTGGCTGGTCAACAGCGGATGGACCGGCGGCATCTACGGAGTCGGACGGCGCATGCCGATCAAGGCGACGCGCGCCCTGGTGACCGGCGCGCTCGACGGCTCGCTCAAGAGCGCGAGCTACCGCACCGATCCTTATTTCGGCTTTGCGGTGCCGACCTCGGTGCCGGGCGTCGAGCCGCATCTTCTCTACCCGATGAAGACTTGGAAGGATAAGGCGGCTTTCGACCAGACCGCGCGCAGCCTGGTGCGCATGTTCCAGGAGAACTTCATCAAGTACGAATCCCATGTCGATGCCGACGTGCGGGCCGCGGCCCCCGAGGTGAGCATCGCGGCGCAATAGCTTCCGACAAATCCCTCGATTGCGGGCGCCCACGATGGGCGCCCCCACGCGGGCCCATTGTTGTAGGGGCGGCCCTCGTGGCCGCCCGGTCGCTTCCGACAAATCCCTCGATTGCGGGCGCCCACGAGGTGCGCCCCTACGCGGGCCCTTTGTCGTAGGGGCGGCCCTCGTGGCCGCCCGGTCGCGGTGCGCAAAAAAGGGCGGCCGGTGGGCCGCCCTTGTTCGTTGAGTGGTTGCTTGCCCGGTCAGGCTTGGCGCGGGCCCAGCCGATCGAAGCGTGCCTTTTGCTCGTCGGTCAGCGAATTGTAGAACTTCGCCATCGCCGGCTGCACGGTGTCGATCGCCTTCAGCATGCCGCTGAGCCGCGTTTCCATGGCCGCCAGGCGAGCCGGCGGCGTGATGGGCTGATCCTGCGCGTCCTGCGCGCAATTCTCCTTCAGCAGGGAGGCCGCCTGGGCCGTTGCATTGTTGAGCTCGTCAAGCGCGGCCTGTTGGGCGTCGTTGGGGTGCAGCACCTGCCGAATCTGGTTGATCGGGAGGCCCGTGACCTGCTTTGTCGATCCGCCGCAAGCTTGCGCCTGCGCCAGGTTGGGTTGTTGCCGATTGGCCGTGCGGGTGGCCTTCGGCGCGCCTTGGGCGTCAAGGGCGATGAAGCGCTCCTTCTGCTCGTCGGTGAGCGACTGGTAGAACTTGTCGAGCGCCGGACGCACGATCTGCACCGCCTGCAACATGGACGCAGTGCGCTGGCGCATCGCCGCCAACCGGCCGGTCGGCGTGCTGGGCAGATCAGTCGCGCAGGCCGACTGCAGAAGATTCACGGCTTTTGCCGTGGCATCCTTCAATTGATCGAGCAAGGTGCGCTGGACGTCATCAGGTCCGACTTGCTGGGCGATCCGTTCGATCGGCCAATCGGTCAGTCCGGACGCTTCCCCTGAACAAATTTGTGCGGATCCGGCTGCCGGCAGTCCGGCGGCGACCGGGCCGGCGGCGACCGGGCCTCGCGTCGCCTGTCTGCGCCCGCGCGTCGGCACGCTGGCATAGGCTGTCGA
This sequence comes from Xanthobacteraceae bacterium, assembly GCA_036502925.1. GTDB lineage: Bacteria > Pseudomonadota > Alphaproteobacteria > Rhizobiales > Xanthobacteraceae > VAZQ01. Next base: position 3,327 of record DASXXS010000058.1, on the reverse strand, counting down.
ATAGTCCGGGGCATAAGCTCCGAAAATGCCGTCGTAGACGTCGTCATAGGCATAGGGCCAGAACGTGTCGTTGCCATAGGGCCAGTACGTGTAGTCGACGAAATCGTCATAGGCGTACGGCCAGAACACCGGGCCGACCCAGCCGATCACGATGCCGGGGAATCCGCGCCGGTCACCAAACCGTCTGTCGCGGAAGCCGGACTGCGCGAACCCGCCTTGGAACGTGGAGCGGGCGAGCGCCCGTGTCGCGGGATCGCGGCTCGCCGCGTTGGCGAAGGCTGCATTGCGCAAGATCGGCTTTTGGTTGGACGCGTAGATCTGTGCCCGGGCTTGCGCTTGCGCCTGAGTTTGCGCCTGTTGGTTCACCGCGTTGCGGCCGCGATTTCCCGGCCCCTGTCCAACCACGTTCGGGGTGTTTGGAGTCGCGGCGTTTGGAATTGTCTTGTTCGGGGCTGCGAGCTTTGAAGCGGCCGTGTTCGGCGCGGCCGTGTTCGGGCCTGCCTTGTTCGGGCCGGTCACCGCCGTGGGCGCGGCATTCGTCTTGTTCGGAGCCGCGACCTTCGTATTGGCGGCATTCGCAGGTGTCGGAGCGCCCTGGTGAGCAGCAGCACGAGAGCTCGGGATCGCGGCATTGCCGTGCTGCCTGGTGACCGCTGTCGTTGAATTCGCATGCCCGGCATTGGTGTGAGCGATCTGCGGCGTGGCAACCTGCCGAGTTGCGTTATGCGACGGCGCCGCAACATGTGCGGGCGCCGCAACGTGTGCGGGCGCCGCGACATGCGCGGGCGCTGCAACATGGGCGGGCGCCGCGATGTGTGGCGCCGGCGCGGCAATGTGGGGCTGCGGCGCCGCAATGTGCGGCGCGGGTGCCGGCGCGGCAGCGCGCGGCGCGGGTGCCGGTGCGGCGACATGCGGCGCGGGTGCGGGCGGTGCCGCGTGAGCGGCCGGCGCTCCTCCGCCGCCGCCTTGGTTCCGTTTCTCCTGCGCCATGGCATTCGTCATGAGCGCAGGCAAAATCAGCACGAGCGCTGCCGCCGTGCCAAGCCTGATTTGTCGCATGGAGGTGACTCCCAAAATAAAATTTTAAGTTCCCTGGAGCGACAACGCGCGAACCCTGATTTGGTTCGGCCAGCGACTCAATAAGCTCCTACCATCATGAACGTTGGTTCACATTGGCCGGCCGCTTGTTTGGTTGCCTGCTCTGATGGAAGCCCGGATTTCCCTCGTCCTTAAAATGCTCTAACACCGCCATCCCTTGCGGATCGAATTCGGCTTGAGGCTTTGCTCGATGCAGGTCTTGGTGGTCGGAGCGGGCGTTGTCGGGCTGGCGGTCACCCGCGCGGCGGCGCGCGCGGGGGCCGATGTCGTCGTGGCGGAAGCGGCCTCCGCGATCGGTACCGGAATCTCGTCGCGCAACAGCGAAGTGATTCATGCCGGCATCTACTATCCGACCGGCTCGGCGCGGGCGCGGCTGTGCGCGCCCGGCCGCCGCATGCTCTACGACTTCTGCGCTTCCCATGGCGTGCCGCATCGCAAATGCGGCAAGCTGATCGTCGCCACCCGGGATGCCGAGCTTGCCACGCTCGAAGCGATCCATGCCCAGGGCCGTGCCAACGGAGTCGAAGGGCTTGAAATGATCGACGGCGCGGCGGCGCGGCGGCTCGAGCCGGCGCTCGCCTGCGTGGCTGCGCTGCGCTCGCCCGAGACCGGCATCATCGACAGCCACGCCTACATGACGGCGCTGCGCGGCGATCTCGAAGATCACGGCGGCAGCATCGCGTTCAACACGCGGATCGATCGCCTGGCGCCGGAAGGTAACGGCTGGAGCGCCGGCTTCGGGGACGAGTGGGTCCGGTTCGACGCTGTGGTCAACGCGGCCGGCCTCGGGGCGCAGCGCCTGGGCGCCGCGACCGAAACCTATCCGGCCGCGCGGGTGCCGCGCCTTGCGTTCGTCAAGGGAAGCTATTTCAGCTTCGCGGGCCGGCCGGTGTTCTCACGGCTGGTCTATCCGGTTCCGATCCCGGGTGGCCTCGGCGTGCATGTGACGCTCGACCTTGCCGGACGCATGCGCTTCGGCCCCGACGCCGAGTGGATCGACGCGGAGAACTACGATGTGGATGCTGCGCGTGCGGCGGCGTTCTACCGGCGCATCCGCGACTATTGGCCGGACCTGCCGGACGGCTCATTGCTGCCCGATTACGCCGGCATCAGGCCGAAGCTCACCGGGCCCGGAGAGCCGGCGGCCGATTTCATGATCGATGCGCCGAAGGATCACGGGCTGCCCGGCCTCATCCACCTGTTCGGCATCGAGTCGCCGGGGCTGACCTCGGCGCTCTCGATGGCGCAGGAGGTGGTCTCCTATCTCTCCAGCTGAACCTGCCGGTCCTTTCCCTCGCCCGCGGCGGCGGATAATGCGGCGCGCTCGGCGGTGGCAGGCGGCGCGGGCGCGATCGGGGTCTGGGCGAGCCGGCGCCTTGATTCGGCGGGCACGCCGGCAGCCGAATTGATCGGAGTGAAGTCGGCGCTTCGCTTGTGGCTGCCGCTATAGGCGACGAAGCCCGCCTCGGTCGCTACCACGTCGCCTTGACGCAACGTCGGATCCTCGGCGGCCTTCATGTTGACGAGACCGAAGGCATCCTTGCCGTTGCAGGTGCAGCCCGGCACGACGCGGTCGCGGTACACGAAGGCGTTGCCGAGGTCGGTGTAGCGGCTCCCGTCATGGGCGACCGCGTGATCGATGCTGCCGCCGGAGAAAATCCTGGTGCGGGCCGCCGGGCAGAACGAATTGCAAATCTCGGCTGGCGTCGCGGCGCTGCGCTGGATCGGGAAGAAGCGGCCGTCGCACAGGCGGACGCAATAGGAGACCGCCGGGCCGGTCTCCAGGCGCGGCTCGGAATCGCCCGGCCGGGCTCCAAAGAAATCCGGCTGCGGATTCGCATAGGCACTGGCCGCCGGCGGCGGGCGCCGGATGGCATTGAAGAAGAAGTCGAACAGGTTTTGCGCGGCGGCCGGAGCCGGCACGGCCGCCATGGCGAGGCCGGCCAATGCGGCGATGCAAACCGCGCGGGCAAGCAGCCGAAAGCCGTTATGGCGAAAGCTTGTTTGGCGAGAATTGAACACGGTCCGCTCCCCTGATCCCGTGCGTGCCCTCCGGTTCGCGCACCAACCCCAACGCGCCCGGACGCCTTAAGTTGCGATCGAAGTCGCAGCTCTCGCCCATTGGTCGCCGCAACGAGCGGAAAGGTTCAACCAGCTTCGTGCACTTGTCCCGGCCTTGAGCCGGGACCGTTCCAGACTCCGGCATTTGGAACACTCCCTGCGTTCGAG
>DASXXS010000057.1:0-10623 GCA_036502925.1 Xanthobacteraceae bacterium | reverse complement strand
GGCCTCAACAAGCAGATCAAGCTGATCCGCGAGCTGGTCCAGCTGCCGCTCAAATACCCGCATGTCTATCGCCATCTCGGCATCAATCCGCCGCGCGGCATCATCCTTTACGGCCCGCCCGGCGCCGGCAAGACGCATCTCGCCCGCGCGGTCGCCAACGAGGTCGACGCGCGTTTCTATTACATCAACGGCCCCGACGTGATCGGCACCTATACGGGCGAGACCGAGGCCAATCTGCGCCGCATGTTCAACGAAGCCGGCCATCACTCGCCCTCGATCATCTTCATCGACGAGCTGGACGCCATGGCGCCCAAGCGAGGCGAGACCGGAGCCCATTCGGACACCAGGACCGTCACCCAGCTGCTCGCCCTGATGGACGGGCTCAAGCGCGTCGACGCCGTCATCGTGATCGGCACCACCAACCGGATCGACGCGGTCGATCCGGCGTTCCGGCGCCCGGGCCGGTTCGACCGCGAGATCTTCATCGGTCCGCCCGATGTCCCCGGCCGGCGGGAAATCCTCGAAATCCATACCCGTGAAATGCCGCTCTCGGACGCTGCCCAGGGATTCCTCGATGAGGTCGCCAAGCGCACCCACGGCTTCCTCGGCGCCGACCTGATGGAGCTTTGCCGCGATGCAGGCCTGAGCCGGCTGCGCCGCAGCGCCGGCAACTTGTCGGATCATCGCGCGGCGTTCCGCATTCCGCTGGAGGATCTGCGGGTCGAGCGCGAGGATCTCGAGCTGGCGCTGTCGCAGACCCGGCCCTCGGCGCTGCGCGAAACCCTGATCAGCATTCCGGACGTCTCCTGGGACGATATCGGCGGGCTCGACGCGGTCAAGAAGCGGCTGCAGGAGACGGTCGAGCTGCCGTTGCGCAATCCGCAGCTCCTGACTGCCAGCGGCTTGCCGCCTCATGTGGGGGCGCTGCTATACGGGCCGCCCGGGACCGGCAAGACGCTGCTTGCCAAGGCGCTCGCCAACGAATGCGGCGTCAATTTCATCTCGGTCGACGGGCCGGAAATCTTCACCAAATGGCTTGGTGAATCCGAGGAAGGCGTGCGGCAGGTGTTCCGGATCGCCCGCCAGGTCGCGCCGACGGTCATCTTCTTCGATCAGCTCGAGGCGATCGCGCCGATCCGCGGCCAGCATGCGGGATCGATGACCACCGACCGGGTGGTGAGCCAGCTGCTGGCCGAACTTGACGGCGTCGAGCAGCTTTCGGGCGTGATCGTGCTCGGCGCCACCAACCGCATCGACCTCATCGATCCCTCGATCCTGCGCCCCGGCCGTTTCGGCGTGCACATCGCGGTCGGCCTGCCGGATGCGCAGGCCCGGCGCGACATTCTGCGCATCTGCCTGCGCACGGCGGCGACTGCCGAGGGGCCGGAGCTTTCATCCATCATCGAGGCGGCGACACCGCTGACCGAAGGATTCTCCGGCGCGCGGCTGCGGCAGCTCTGCGACGACGCCAAGCGCGGCGCCATCCGCCGCACCGGCTTCACGCAGGTCGCCGCCCCCACGGTCGCCGACATGCTGGCGGCGCTCGACGCCGAGCGCGCCGAGCGCGGCGGGGAGTGAAACGGCTGAGGCCGCGCGCGCTGCGCACCTCGCCCCGCTTGCGGGGAGAGGGACACACGGGATTGCGGAAAACCAGCGCTCGGGGCGCTTCAGCAAACTCGGACCTGCTCAGACTCGTGGAGGGGCCCCCTCATCCCGACCTTCTCCCCGCACGCGGGGAGAAGGAGCGCGCCGCGTTCGGGGCAAATGCAATCAAACAAACCGCCGCGGGAACGGCAGTTGGCCGGCGTACTTCTTCACCATGGCGTCGCGCTGGTCCTTGCCGATGCGGTTGACCGGGGGAAACTTGTCCTTCCAGGCCCAGGGCCGCACCGCGTAGTAGATCGCGCGCGAATTGACGTGCGGCCCATTGAGGGTGCGCTCGGGCGGCATGCGCGGATCGAGCGGGGTCGCCCAGCAATTCTCCACGATCTCGATGTCGGTCGCCGGATCGACCCGGGTGGTCATCGCCCACAGCACCTCGTCGATGTTGGAGGGATCGATGTCCTCGTCGACGATCACCACGAAGCGTCCGTTGCGGGCGGAGGCCGCGCAGCCGAGCACCGCCATGCCGGCCTGCTTGGCGTGGCCGGCATATTGCTGCTTGATCGCGACCACGACCAGGAACATGTGATGCACGTAGGTGCCCACGATCCCGGGCACGCCGGCGGCCTCGAGCTGCTCCCACAGGATGCCGCCCTCAAAGCGCACCGAATGGTGCGGCGCGCCCGGCCATTGCGGCGCCATGTTCAGGAGGATCGGCTCGTCGCGGTAGTAGATCGCCTTCACCCGGATGACCGGCTGGTCGTCGGCCATGCCCTTGCTGCCGACCGTGTAGTAGCCGGGCCATTCGCCGAACGGACCCTCCAGCCGCGATTCCACGTCGGGCGGCGGCATCTCCCCTTCGATCGCCACCTCGGCATGGGCCGGGATCGGCAGGCCGGTGATCGGACCCTTGATGACCTCGACCGGTGCCCCAAGCATGCCGCCGGCGCGGTCGAGCTCGGAAATCCCGAACGGAAACTTGGTGTGGGACAGGAAGAAGAGCAGCGGATCGCCGCCGAAGGTCGCCACCACCGGGCAGGCCTTGCCTTCCTTCCAGTAGCGTTCGGCGATCAGCCTGCCCTGCTGGCCCGGGCTCTGCCAGATACCGAGCAGGTTGCGTTCGTGCACCTGCATCCGGTAGGTGCCCATATTGACATAGCCGGTTTCCGGATCGCGATTGAGGAAGGTGTCGCCGGTCCCGATATAGCGGCCGCCGTCGCCACGGTGCGACTTGAGGACCGGGAACTTGAAGAGATCGACCTCGTTGTCGCGCATGATGTTCTGCATCACCGGACCGGTCGCGACCTCCTTCGGCGGGATCGGCGGCGCATGCTTGAGGCGCCGCGCCGCGTGGCGCACGATCTCCATCTTTGGGGTATCGGGTGGCAGCCCCAGCGCGATCGCCATGCGCACCCGCGAGGCGGTCGGAATGCTCAGCACGCGAAATCCCTTCGGGTATCCTTGAATCTCGTCGAACATCAACGCCGGCGGCTCGTCGATCAGCTCCGAGGCGGTCTCGGTCAACGCCCCGATCTCGAGATTCCAATCGGCGTTGCGGATCACCGTCACTTCGCCGAGCTTCTCGCATTCCGCCAGGAATGAACGCAGTCCGTCATATGGCTTCTGTTGCTTCTGCATGGGCTCTGGACCTTGGACCTTTTTGTCGCGACGGCGGCGGGCCGGGTTGCGACCCCACAATACGTGATAAAGTCGCCATTGAAAGGCCCGCCCCCGAAGGCGTTCGGACGGCGGCATTCACCGCTGGAGGAGTCCATGAACCCCAACAAGAAAAAATCCCCGTCGCGCGACATTGAAGTGGTCGCCGGCAACGGCCTGTTGCACCGCCGCGCCCTGCTCGGACGCGGCATCGTGTTCGCCGGCGCCATGACGACCGGCGCAGCCGGCGCCCTCACGGCGGCCGCCGCCGAGCCGCTCAAGGACGATCCGTGGAGCACCGCGCCCGGCGCCGTCACCCCGGTCCTGCAGCAGCGCTCGCATTTCGAGGACAAGGTGGTGCGCACGCTCAGCAATCCGGACGGGGCGCCGCGCACGCAGCATGCCCGCGCGCCGCTGCATCTGCTCAACGGCACCATCACGCCGAACCCGCTGCATTTCACCATCCTGCATACCGGAATTCCGGACATCGATCCCGACAAGCACCGGCTGGTGATCCACGGCCTGGTCCGGCAGCCGCTCGAGTTCACCCTCGACAAGCTGATGCGCTATCCCATGGTCACGCGCATGCACTTTGTCGAATGCGGCGGCAACAGCGCGCCGCTGTTCTCCAAGGAGCCGCTCCAGGCGACCGTACAGGCGCTGCACGGCCTTTCCTCCTGCGCCGAATGGACCGGCGTGCCGCTCTCGACGCTCCTCGACGAGGCCGGCGTCGATCCCAAGGCCAAGTGGTTCGTCGCCGAAGGCGCCGACGCGTCCGCGCTCGACCGCAGCATCCCGCTCAAGAAGGGCATGGATGACGCCCTGATCGCGCTCTACCAGAACGGCGAGCGGATCATGCCCGGCAACGGCTATCCGATGCGCCTCCTGCTGCCCGGCTGGGAAGGCAACATGAACACCAAGTTCGTGCGCCGCATCCAGCTCACCGATCAGCCGGCCATGAGCTACTACGAGGAGCGCAACTATTCGCCGCTGCTGCCGGACGGCAAGGCCTACCGGTTCTACTTCATCAACGAGGTCAAATCCTTCATCACCCGGCCCTCGTTCGGCTATGCGCTCAAGGGGCCGGGCTACTATCATATTTCCGGCATCGCCTATTCGGGCACCGGCCGCATCGCCAAGGTGCTGGTCTCAGCCGACGGCGGCAAGAGCTGGGGCGAAGCGGCCGTGCAGGGGCCGGTCAATCCCAAGGCCTATACCCGCTTCACCATGCCGTGGCGGTGGGACGGCCAGCCGGTCGTGCTGACAAGCCGCGCCTGGGACGAGGCCGGCAATGCGCAGCCGCTGCGCGCGGACTTCATCGCTCTGCGCGGGCAGACCAAGACGGTGCCAAACGTGCTCGGCTTCCCCAACAACCACTACAACAGCCTCACCAGCTGGGGCATCGACAGCAAGGGCGAGATCAAACATGTCTATGCATAAGACGCGCCTCGAGGCGCTTGCCGCCGCCGTTGTGCTGACGCTGGCGGGGGCGCCCTCGGGCCTCGCCGCCGAGGCGCCCAGCCTCGGCCAGCCGATCTCGGAGGCCGACATCAAGGGCTGGAACATCACCATTCTGCCCGACGGCACCAACCTGCCGCCCGGCAGCGGAACCGCGGCCCAAGGCGCCATGATCTTCGCGCAGAAATGCGCGGGCTGTCACGGCGAGGGCGCCAAGGGCGGCTCCTCCAGGACGCTCGTCGGCGCCCCCTCGCTGACGGAGGCCGGCATCGAGGCGGAAAAGACCATCGGCAATTTCTGGGCCGACCCGACCACGCTGTTCGATTACATCCGGCGCGCCATGCCGTGGCCGCAGCCGCGCACGCTGTCGAACGAGGAGGTCTATTCCTTGTGCGCCTATATCTTCTCGCTCAACAAGTTCATCGGCGAGAACGACACCATGGACGCGCAGACGCTGCCCAAGGTGAAGCTGCCCAACCGGGGCAATTTCATCATCAAGTTCCCGGACAAGATTTGAGGTTGGCGGAGCGGCGGTAGCAGAGCTCCCCCTTGTCCCGGCCCTGTGAGCCGGGACCGTTCCAAACTCTGCTGTTGGAACGATCCCGGTTCTGCAGCGCATCACTTCGTGACGCGCTACGCCCGTGAAAAGAGGCAAGCCAGCGACTACGGGCTTCCAAGCCTTTCCCATACCCACCTTGCGCAGGCGAACAGGCGCTGGTCGTCATGGCGGCGGCCGATGAGCTGGATGCCGACCGGCAGGCCGCTCGGCCCGCGATGGGTGGGAAGGCTCATGGTCGGCACATGCAGGATGGTCCAGATCGCCTGGAAGCTCGGATCGCCGGTCGAGTCGAGGCCGGCAGGCGCCTCGCCGTTCACGCAAGGCGCCAGCAGGAGATCCAGTCCTTCGAGCACGGCGGGGAGCCGGGCGCGGCAGCTTTCGCCGAGCGCAACGGCGGCCAGATAGTCCTGGTAGGGCATATCCATACCGAGCTCGATGGTGCGCTTGAGCTTCGCGCTGATCAGGTCGCGATGGCTCGCCCATTCGGCCGCCATGCTTTTCGAGCGCTCGTAGTTGTTGATGGTCTCCCGCGCCGCGGCCTTGAGGCCGGCGAAATCATCGGGGAGCGTGACCTCGCGCAGCTGCGCGCCCGCCCGGGCGAGCCGCACCCCCGCGTCCTCGACCGCCTGCTTGGTCTGCGGCTCGGCCAAGTCCCACAGCGGCGTGCGGCACAAGCCGATCCTGGGCGCGGCGCCGAGCGGCACGGTTGCACCCGGCTTGCCGCCGAGCAGAACCGATGTGATGAGCGCGATGTCGTCGAGCGAGCGCGCGATGAGGCCGATCGTATCGAGGCTCTCGGCGGCGAACTTGAGGCCGGCCCGGTTGAAGACCCCGAAGGTCGGCTTGTAGCCGATCACGCCGCAATAGGCGGCGGGCCGCAGCACCGAGCCTCCCGTCTGGGTGCCGAGCGCGGCCGGCAGCATGAAGTCGGCGACGGCGGCCGCCGAGCCGCTCGACGAGCCGCCGGGCGTATGCGCCGGATTGAGCGGATTGACGGTCGGCCCCGCCGACATGCCGGCGAATTCCGTCGTGATGGTCTTGCCCAGGATGATGGCGCCGGCGGCGCGCAGGAGCGCCACGCAGGCGGCATCCCAGGCGGGGCGATGGCCGCGGTAGATCGGCGATCCCATCTGGGTCGGCTGATCAGCGGTATGGATAATGTCCTTGATCCCGATCGGAACTCCGTGCAGGGCGCCGCGGATCGGTCCGCGATCGAGGTCGCGCGCCTGCCGCAGCGCCAGCTCGGGATCGAGATGGGCAAAGGCATGAACGAGCGGCTCGCGCGCTGCGATCCGCGCAAGGCAAGCGCCGGTCACCTCTTCGGCGGTGATCTCGCGGGCCGCGATGCGGCGCGCGATCTCGGTCGCGGACAGCTCGTTGAGCCCCGGTTTGTGCTGCACGGAAATATCGCTGGAAACTGACGCCATGGCAGAACTCGGCTCTCGCTCGTCCTGGGCATCGACATGCTGCTTCTTGACAGGAAGGCGTGGTGGCCGGGACAAGCCCGGCCGGCCATGACGATCTGTTTAGTTCTTCCGCGCGCGTCCCGCCGAGGTTCCGGCGATTTTGCCGAAGACGGCGCCGGAGATGAGGCCCGAGCCGCCCGGATAGTTGAAATAGAAAATGCCGCCGACCAGTTCGCCGGCCGCATAGAGCCCGCGGATCGGCTGGTAGTCCGTGTTCAGCACCTCGGCATCGGTATTGATGCGCAAGCCGCCGAACGTGAAGGTGATGCCGCAGGTCACCCCATAGGCCTCATAGGGCGGCTGGTCGAAGGTGTTCGCCCAGTTGCTCTTGTTGATGGCGAGCCCTTGCGTGCAGCGGCCGTCCTTGACGTTGGGATTGAACGGGACGTCCTTCTTCACCGCCGCATTGTACTCCGCGATGGTCTTGACGAATTGCGCGGCATCGACGCCGTCGAGCTTCTTCGCCAGCTCCTCGATCGTATCGGCGGTCACCTTGGTGATCTGGCGGATGCGGTATTCGTCGCGCTGCAGGTGCTTCACCTTCTGGTCGAAGATCTGCCAGGCAAACTGGCCCGGCTGCTCGAGAATGACACGGCCGTATTTGGCGTAGGTGTAGTTGCGGAAATCGGCGCCTTCGTCGACGAAGCGTTTGCCGGTGGCGTTGACCATGATGGCGAACGGATAGGAATGCTTCTGGAACTGGTCGCCGACCGCGAGGTCGCCGAACTCGGGCGCGTTCATGTCCCACCCGACCGCATGGCAGCCCGACCAGTTGCCGCGCGGACTGGCGCCGATCGCGAGCGCCATGCGGATGCCGTCCCCGCCGTTGAAGCGGCTGCCGCGCACCTTGGCGAGGTCCCAGCCCGGCCCCAGATAGCGCGTGCGCCATTCCGAATTGGCCTCGAAGCCGCCGCAGGCGAGCACGACCGATTTGGCCCGCACTTCGCCCACCTGCTCGTTGCTGCGCACCCGTACGCCCTCGATGCGGGTGCCGTCGTACAGAAGATCGACCGCGCGGGTCTGGTAGCGAACCTCCACCCCGCGCTTCTTGGCGGCCTCGGTCAGCATGTTGATCAGGCCCGGCCCGCCGCCGACCGATTCCACGGTGAGGCCGCCCCAGAACTTGAACTTGCCCTCGATCTTGAACGCCTGGCGGCCGTAGATCGGGATGAAGCGCACGCCCTTGTCGCGCATCCAGCACATGGTGTCGAAGCTACGGGTCACCATCAGCTCGACCAGGTCGGGATCGGCGCGGTGCTGGGTCACCCGCGCCATATCGTCGAAGAACTGTTCCTGCGTATAGGTGCCGAAATCGGTGGTGGCGACCTCCGCCTCGGTCAGGTCGGGCACCAGCGTCTTGATGTCCTCGACGCCGTTGTAGACGACGCGGATCGAGCCGGCCGTGAACCGGCTGTTGCCGCCGGACTCCTCTTGCGGCGCCGCCTCCAGCATGAGCACGCGGGCGCCCTCTTCCTGCGCCGCCAATGCGGCGCAAAACGCGGCGTTTCCGGCGCCGACGACGACGACGTCGTATTCTGACATGGGTCCTCCGGTAGGGCTAATAGCGCGTAGTGAGTAGTGAGTAGTGAGTAGTGAATGGCGAATAGGGAATAGCAAAGAGACTCCCTATTCGCTATTCGCCCTCTTCCACTATTCGCCATTCAATCGTTTCGCCACCGCGATAGACCAGGGCGCGCTCGTCCGGGCCCTCGACCCTGACCTCCGCGGGCGCGGTCCAGGCGGAGCGCTCGAGCGTGATGGTGTCCTGGTTCGGCGGCAGGCGGTAGTGCCGGGCGCCGTTGAGCGAGGCGAAGGCCTCGAGCTTGTCGAGCGCGCCTTCCTCTTCGAACACGCGGGCATAGGTGGCGAGCGCGACCGGCGCGTTGAACACACCCGGCACGCCGTTCACGGCAAGCTTTCGGGCGATGGGATGGGGCGCGGAATCGGTGCCGAGGAAGTAGCAGGCCTCGCCCGAGGTCGCGGCCCGGCGTAGCGCCAGGCGATCCGCTTCGGTCTTGATGACCGGCATGCAATACATGTAGGGCTTGAGACCCCAGCCGAGCCAGTCGGTGCGCGTGAGCATCATGTGATAGGGCGTGATGGTGCCGCCGACCTGCGGGGCGGCGCTGCGCACGAAATCGACGCCATTTTTCGACGACAGGTGCTCGAGGATCATGCGCAGGCCGGGGAATTGCCGGGCCCACTTCTGCAGATAGCGCTCGATGAACATGGCTTCGCGGTCGAAAATGTCGACCGCCGGATCCACGTCCTCGCCGTGCATCAGGAACGGCATGTCGAGCTTCTCCATGCGCTCGAGGACGCGCATGATCTTGCGATGGTCGGTCACGCCGGCCGCCGAATTGGTGGTGGCATGCGCCGGATAGAGCTTGACGCCGGTGAACACCTGCTCGCGAAAGCCGCGCTCGACGTCGTCGGGATCGGTATCGTCGGTCAGATAGCAGGTCATCAGCGGCTTGAAGCTCGAGCCGGGAGGTAGCGCGGCCATGACCCGCTGCCGATAGGCGATGGCCGCGGCCGTGGTGGTCACCGGCGGCACCAGATTGGGCATCAGGATGGCGCGGCCGAAGTGCCTCGCCGTATAGGGCAGCACCGCCTTGAGTATGGGGCCGTCGCGCACATGCAGGTGCCAATCGTCGGGTTTGCGGATAGTGATGCGCTGAATCATGATCTGACGCGGTCGCCCGCAAGCTCTGGCTTGTCATGCCCCGCGAAGGCGGGGCACCCCGTAATCACAAGAATTATTCAAGACACACTGCGGCCAACATCCATCGTTCCGTGATTACTGGGTCGTCCGCTTTCGCGGACGATGACAGGGGGTGGGTCACATCTATCCGATCGGCGCGGCGGCGGCGACCAGCGTCGGGGCGGGCTTTTCGAACTTCATGGCGCCGGTGAGGTCGGCGACGCGGGCGAAGCCGCGCTTGCCGCACCAGGCTTCGAGCCCATCGATGATCGCGATCATGCCGGAGGGATTGCGGAACGTGAGATAGCCGATCATCACCGCGCTCGCGCCCGCCAGCATGTATTCCACCACGTCCTCGACCTTGACGATGCCGCCGCAGCCGATGATCGGAATTTTCACCACCTTCGAGCACTGGTGCACCATGCGCAGGATGATGGGCTTGATGCCCGGCCCCGAAATCCCGCCATAGCCGTTGCCGATCATGGGCTTGAACGTATCCGTATCGATCTTGAGCCCGAGCAGCGTGTTGGAGATGGTCAGCGCATCGGCGCCGGCCCGTTCCGCGGCCCGCGCCACCAGATCGATCTCGCCCGCGTTGGGCGACAGCTTGGCCCACAGCGGCTTGTCGGTCGCCGCCCGGACGCGACGAACGATCTCGTAGGTATGGTCCTCGTGCAACGCGAAATTGCCGCCGCCCGGCTCGCGCGTCGGGCAGGAGATGTTCATCTCGATGACGTCGACCTCGGGCCGCGTCACCGCGCGCGCCATCGCGGCGAAGTCATCCGCCGTCGTCGCCGTGATATTGGCCACGGTCGGCGGCGTGTAGCGCTTGTAGTCCGGGAGCTGGTGATCGAGGAAATAGTCGAGTCCTTTGCCGGGCAGGCCGATCGAATTGATCATGCCGCCCTCGAGCTCAGCCACGCGCGGGGTCGGATTGCCGATGCGGAACTCGCGCGACACCGTCTTGGTCACCAGCGCGCCCAGCCGGTTGATGTCCATCACCTGGGCGAGCTCGGTCGAGAACGCGCCGGAGGCCGGCATGATCGGGTTCTTGAGCGTGACGCTGCCGATCTTGACCGTCATGTCTACCATCCGACCGCCTCCTGCAGATCGAACACCGGGCCTTCGATGCAGACGCGCCGCAGCACCTTCTCGCCGGCGACCTCGAAGGTCTTCAC
>DASXXS010000056.1:0-4738 GCA_036502925.1 Xanthobacteraceae bacterium | reverse complement strand
CCTCATGGTGATCTTCGATCCCGCCATCACCCAGCACACGCCGGAATGGCTGTGGCTCTCGACCGGCATCCGCGCCGTCGATCATGCGGTCGAGACCTACTGCTCGATCGACGGCAACGCCTACACGGACAGCACCGCAATGCAGGCGCTGCGCCTGCTCGGCCGCGGGCTGGCTGCGGTGAAACGCGATCCGGCCGACCTGGCAGCGCGGCTCGACTGCCAGATCGGCGCCTGGCTCTCGATGACCGGCATCGTGAGTGGCACGCGCATGGGGGCAAGCCACGCCATCGGACATGTGCTCGGCGGCAGTGCCGGAGTGCCGCACGGCTGCACCTCGTGCGTCATGCTCCCGGCCGTGCTGGCGTTCAATGCCGCGGTCAATGCCGATCGCCAAGCCGACATCAGCGCCGCGCTCGGCGCGGCCGACCAGCCGGCAGCCGAGGTGCTCGACCGCTTCATCGCCGGGCTTGGCCTGCCGCGGCGGTTGCGCGACGTCGGTGTCAAGCGGGACGACCTGCAGCGCATCGCCACCAACTGCATGCTCGACGACTGGACCTTCAGCAACCCGCGGCCGATCCGCGGGGCCCAGGAAATCGTGCCGATCCTCGAATCCGTGTACTGAGGCATTAATGGCGGAGAGGAAGGGAACGCTACCGGCGCTGTTTACGGGCCTTTCTCGCCACAGTTCCCAGCCTATACCCGGACTGCGAGGCGATCGGAGCGATCGGAAGCCCGCAGCAAAACGGCCGCTGGTGAGAGGTAACGTCAGCGGCCGCTTTTCAGGATGACGTAAAGAATCTTTCGCAGAATTGGGCGGTGGCTCCCGCTCTGGTTAAGTTGGCGTTGCGAGACGTTCAACGAAGCCAGAAGGACAAGGAGCCACCATGGAAGAGAATAGCAAAGGGACCGATCTAAGCAACGTGATCCGGATCGACGACGATCGGGTGCGGGATCACTTGGGTCGTATCGTTCGAGGAACGGTCGAGGAGACGTTGAACGCCATGCTGGAAGCGGAGGCCGACCGGCTTTGCAACGCGGGGCGTTATGAGCGCAGTACGCGTCCGGCGTAGGCCGCCTTTTCGTTAGAGCCCGCGCGTGAGAGCAGTGAGCCCGTTAATTGGCGAGTTAGCGGGCACAGATGTCGACGGTTACAGTACTTTCAGGTCCAGAGCGGCGGCGGTGCTGGTCGTCATCGGAGAAGGCGAGCATCGTCGAGGAGAGCCTTAGGCCGGGCGCGGTGGTGACGGCGGTGGCGCGTCGGTACGATGTGCATCCGAACCTGCTTCATCACTGGCGGCGACAAGCGAAGCGAGCGGCGGATGGCGGTGGAGGATTGCAGTTCCTGCCAGTCGCCGTTAGGCCTTCGGTGGGGCCGAAGTCGGAAGGCACGATCGAGATCGAGCTCGCCGGCAGTGTCCGGGTTCGGGTCGACGCAGCGGTCGATGAAGCGGCGCTGGCGCGTGTTCTGCGGGCGCTGGGCCGATGATCGGTCTGCCGTCTGAGACGCGGGTGTGGCTGGCGAGTGGCGCGACGGACATGCGTCGCGGCTTCGATGGCCTGGCGCTGCTGGTGCAGGAGGTTCTGAAGCGCGACCCGCACTGTGGGCACCTGTTCGTGTTCCGCGGCAAGCGTGGCGGTCTGCTCAAGGTCCTGTGGCACGACGGCCAGGGGATGTGCCTGCTGGCCAAGCGGCTGGAGCGCGGGCGCTTTGTGTGGCCGCGCACGGAGGGCGAGGCGGTGACGATCACGGCGGCGCAGCTCGGCTACCTGCTGGAGGGGATCGATTGGCGGCTGCCGCAGCGGACGGAGCGGCCGCAGGTTGCGGGCTGATGCAAGGAGCGGTGCGACATGGCGACTCTACGCTCGCGTGACCGTTGCGTCGGAACGGGATGGTGCGGCTAATGGCGCCGTGACCACGCCCGCCGATACTCCCCTTCCCGATGACGTCGAGACGCTGAAGGCAATGCTGCTGGCCGAGCGGCAGGCGTATGGCGCGAAGGTTCGCGACCAGGCGCTGCTGATCGAGCAGCTCAAGCACCAGATCGCCCGGCTGCGGCACGAACGGTTCGGCCAGTCGTCGGAACGGCGGGCGCTGCTCGACCAGCTCGAGCTGCAGCTGTTCGAGCTGGAAGAAGCTCAGGCTGAGGCGGAGACGGCGGAAGAGATCGCTGCGCCACAAAGCGTGACCGTGCCGTCGTTCGAGCGACGCAAGCCGGCGCGCCGGCCGCTGCCCGAGCACCTGCCGCGCGAGCGCGTGGTCTATCCGATGCCGGCGGCTTGCCCGTGCTGCGGCGGGGTGCTGCACAAGCTGGGCGAGGATATCACCGAGACGCTGGAGCTGGTGCCGCGGCAGTGGAAGGTGATCCAGCACGTGCGCGAGAAGCACTCGTGTCGGAGCTGCGAGAAGATCACCCAGCCGCCGGCGCCCTCGCACCCGATCGCTCGCGGACGCGCCGGGCCGGGGCTGCTGGCCCACGTGCTGTTCGCCAAGTACGGCCTGCACCTGCCGTTGACGCGGCAGAGCGCGACCTATGCCCGCGAAGGCATTGAGCTCGACGTGTCGACGCTGGCCGACTGGGTCGGCGCCTCGGCGGCAACGCTGATGCCGCTGGTCGAGGCCGTGCGCACCCATGTGCTCGCGGCCGGACGGCTGCATGCCGACGACACCACCGTGCCGGTGCTCGACCTCGGCCGGACCCGCACCGGGCGACTATGGACCTCCGTGCGCGACGACCGGCCGTTCTGCGGCGCCGACCCGCCGGCAGCCGTCTACTTCTACTCGCCCGACCGGCGCGGCGAGCATCCCGAGGAACATCTGGCGTCGTGGGCCGGGCTGATGCAGGCCGATGCCTATGCCGGCTACGACCGGCTGTACGCCGCCGGCCGCCGGGCCGGGCCGATCGTCGAGGCTGGGTGCTGGGCCCATGCGCGGCGCAAGTTCTTCGATCTGGCGCGGCTCAACAAGGCGCCGATCGCCATCGAGGCGGTGGCCCGCATCGATGCGCTGTTCGCCGTCGAGCGCGACATCAACGGCCTGCCGCCCGAGAAGCGGCGCGAGGTCCGGCACGAACGCAGCCGGCCACGGGTCGAGGCGCTCGGCGCCTGGCTGCGCGAGCAGCGCGCCAGGCTGTCGCCGAACAATCAGGTCGCCAAGGCGATCGCCTACAGCCTCAACGCCTGGGACGCCCTGGTCCGCTTCCTCGACGACGGCCGCCTGTGCATGACCAACAACGCCGCCGAGCGGGCACTGCGCTGCATCGCCGTCGGCCGCAACAACTGGACCTTCGCCGGCTCCGACGCCGGCGGCCGCCGCGCCGCCGCCATCTACACCCTGATCGAGACCGCCAAGCTCAACGACGTCGACCCGCAAGCCTGGCTGACCGACGTGCTGGCACGCCTGCAGGATCACCCGGCCAAGCGCATCGCCCAGCTGCTGCCCTGGAACTGGAAGCGGCTGCGCCTGCAGAACCTGGCCGCCTGAACCCTTCGTTAGACCCGGACTGTCTCTTCAATCCTTGATTCCGCGGTCCTCGCCGGATGCGTACTTTGCCGGTACCGACCTCGCGAATCAGCTGGCGGTGAGCGGTCGCAAGAACCTGATCGTCGGCGGCTTCATGACCCATATGTGCGTGTCGGCGACGGTGCGTTCGGCCACCGACAACGGCTTCATGAGCACCGTCGCGGCCGACACTGTGGCGACGCGCGACCTGCCTGATGCCACCGGCGGGGCGACCATCACCGCCGATGCCATCGATCGCATTACGCTGGCGGCGCTCTCAGATCGCTTTGCTTGGATCGTGCCAAGGGCCAATGACATTCGTTAGCGAGTTAATGAATATAAATAGCTCGCTTCATCGCCGGGTTAAACGCGTCCCGTAGCTCGTCTGCCTCGTCACTCTCAATCGGCTAGTGTGCCGTCGTGAATTGTCAAATTCGATTTAACGCGCTTCTACTGCGCTGTCCGTCCCGGCAAAGCTGTCTGTCCTTTAGAGATCCCAAGCAACATTCCAGGATGGATAGTGTCATCCCGTTTGGTCAAAAAATTGAACCGACGGGGCGCCTCAGTTGGTAAAGGACGCACCTTCTTGATGATAGTAGCGCAGCAGCCCGCCCAAGCGCTCGCGGCACCGCACAGGTCCCTCGCGCTGCCGACGGTTTGTTCGAGGAAACAGCGGGGCGTTGCCCCTCCCCTGGTGGTTCCGCTCAGCATGGAAATGTTCGACGTATTCGCTCAGCGCCCGCCGCAAGGAGCGCTCGCCGAAGAGGATCACCTTGGACAAGCACTCCTCGTTGACCGACCTGACCCAGCGCTCCGCGTAGGCATTCGGGTTCGGGCTGCGCGCAGGCAGCGCGAGCGGTTCAAGCCGACCTGACGCAACGATGGCCCGGAACGACCGGGTGAATTTAGTGTCCCGATCGTGCAGGAGATAACGACAATCCCGCAGCGCGCCGCAGTCCTCCATGGTCACGTTCCGGGCAATTTGCTTCATCCACGCCTCATTGAGATGAACAGTGATCCCCGCGACGTACACCCGGCGGCCCTCGAGGTGGATGAAGAACAGCACGTAGTAGGTCACCAGCCCTCGTAGCGTCAGCACTCGGCGGTGAAAAAGTCAGTCCCAGCCAACAGCGCCATGTGAGTCCGAATGAAGTCCGCCCACGCGGTCGTGGCTTGCGTTCCGGCGCCGGTGGCAGACCGCTACGCCGCAATACATTGCCGACCGTTTGATCGGAAATC
>DASXXS010000055.1:0-16795 GCA_036502925.1 Xanthobacteraceae bacterium | reverse complement strand
GCTGTTGCTCTGCCCGATAGTTTCGCCCATGGGGGACAATTGTTCTGTGGTGAGTAGCCAAACAAGCTGGCGCACGGCCCTGATGGGGTTGCCAGAGCATGTCGCAGTCGAGCGGGCTCTTTCCGAATTCCGCTGCGGGCGACCGGTGATCATGACCGGCATCGATGAGCCAATCATCGCGCTGCCGGTCGATGGCATGGGCGATGATCAACTCGCCGCGTTTCGCCAATTGTGCGCTCCGGTCGCTGTGCGGCTCGTGGTCACCGGGCGGCGGGCGCGCTCACTTGGGCTTGCCGCCGCGGGGCCCATTGCGCTGGCGATAAGCGAGGCTGATCGCGCCACGGAAATCCTGTCGCTGGCGGTCGATGCGCAGGTGGAGCGCCGGCTCGATGCGATCGCGCCCGGCGCCGCCGCAGGCGCCGCGATCGAGCTCGCCAAACTCGCGCAGCGGCTTCCCGCTCTCCTGGTCGCCCCGATGGGCACCGCGGCCGCGAGCTGCGACCCGCCGCTGATCACTGTCGGCGCGCAAGCGGTGGCGCCGTTTCGCGAGGCGGCGCTGGGCACGCTCTCGGTCGCTTCCGAGGCGCAGGTGCCGCTCAATGGCGGGCTGGCGACGCGATTCGTGGTCTTTCGCGACGTGATCGGCGGCACCGCGACAGCGGTCATCGTCGGAGCCCCGGATTTTCTGCAGCCGGTTCCTGTCCGCATGCATTCCGCCTGTCTCACCGGTGATGTATTCGGCTCGCGGCGCTGCGATTGCGGCGATCAGCTGCGATTGGCGCTCGCGCGGCTGGACGAGGAGGGCGGCGGCATCATTCTCTATCTGCGGCAGGAAGGCCGCGGGCTTGGCCTCGCCAACAAGATGCGCGCCTATCAGCTGCAGGACGAGGGGCTCGATACGCTCGATGCCAACGCCACGCTCGGCTTCGATGACGACGAGCGCGACTATGGGATCGCGGTGCGCATGCTGGAACTGCTTGGCTGCAAGCGGGTGCTGCTGTTGACCAACAATCCGGCCAAGCTCGACGGCCTGGCGCAGGCGGGTATCGAGGTCTCGGGCCGAATTCCGCTGCAGGGGGCGATCAATGCCGACAATCGCCGCTATCTCACCGCCAAGGCGACTCGCGCCGGGCACAAGCTCGATCATCTCATGACGGTTCTGGCCGAGGACGAGCAGGCGGGGGATGATCGCGCATCGTGACCTGCGCGCAGAGGATGTCATCCATTGGGACGTTCGCCATTTCCCCGCTCGATCGGTGAGCTGACTTTTCCGGAAATCTCCCGGACGCTCAAGGAAACGTCGATTCTCTGTCTGCCGATCGGCGCCATCGAGCAGCATGGAGCACATCTGCCGCTGAACACCGATGTGGTCGTGGCCGAAGAGCTCACGCGCGCCCTGATCGCGCGCTGGGGAGGTGAGTTCGACCTCTGGCAGCTGCCGACGCTCTCCATCGGCCTCTCGCGCGAGCATGACTGGGCGCCCGGCACGCTCAGCCTGTCGGTGCAGACGTTCGCGGCCTTGCTCATGGAGATCGGGCGGGAGATCGTCCGCGCGCTGCCGGCGCGCAATCTGGCCATCGTCAACGGTCACGGCGGCAATCGTGGAATTCTCGAGAATCTGCTGCACGAGCTGCGTGGCGATCTCGCGCTCAATGCCTGCGTCATCCACCCGTTCGAGCTTGCCCAGGCGGCAACCGCTGCAGCGGCTTGCGATGTCCATGGCGGCGCCAGCGAAACTTCGGTCATGCTGGCGCTCGCGCCTGATCTGGTGCGCAGCGATCTGATCGCAAGCGCGGAACATCCGCCGGCGCCGGACAGCGTCGCCGCGCTGATCTTTGATCGTGGGGCGACCTGGCCGTGGCGCACCGACGATCCGCGGCTGGCGCGGATGGGGATCATCGGTGATCCCGGCGCGGCTTCCGCGGAACGGGGCCGGGCCATGGTCGAGACCATGATGGCGGAAGCGCGCGGCGTGCTTGCGCGCTTGCTGGAAAATCAATCGGTCATGGGAAAGCCGACGCGCTAGCCACGCCGGCATTGCTCTTAAGGGACTGGGTCGCGGCCCGGCCCGTTGTATGGCTTGTTCCATGGTCTCGAATCTTGTCCCGGGTCGTGAGCCCGGACCGTACCGGATTCCGGCGTTTGCAACGGTCCCGGTGCAAGGCCGGGACAAGCAAAAATCAGGACACGATCTGTTCGGCGGAACTCAAATCGGATCGCAACCGTTGCCGTGCCAGGCCCTTGTGCCGAACGCCGATGCCTATGGTTGCCGCACGCCGCCGCTCGCGCCTACGTCGCGCCGCCACGCGCTACCGCCATGCCCGGCGATTACTGCGCACGCCCGCGTCGCGCCAGAGCCGCAACGGTCTCGACTGGACGAACTTTTTCATCGCCGACGTACAGACCGGATTCGGGACCTTCGTTGCCTTCTATCTGGCCGCTCTCGGCTGGTCGCAGTCGGATGTCGGGCTGGCGCTCGGTGCCGGCGAGCTTGCCGCCGTGTTGAGCCTGGTCCCCGGCGGCGCGCTTGCCGATGCCGTGCCCTGGAAGCGCGGGCTGGTCGCGGTCGGGGTGGTCATGATCTGCACCGCCGCGCTGATCTACGCATTGGCGCCGACCTTCCCGCTCGTCTTCGCGGCCGAAATACTGCACGGCTTGACCGCCGGCATTATCACCCCGGCGATCGCGGCGATCAGTCTCGGCCTGGTAGGCCGGCGCGCGATGTCGCTGCGCACCGGGCGCAACTTCGCCTTTTCGGGGGCCGGCACCGCCTTGACGGCCGGCGTGCTGGGAGCGGTGGGCAGCTTGGTGTCGATCCGCGCAATTTTCTTGGCGGCGGCCGCATTGTGCGCCCCGGCCCTGATCGCATTGAGCCGCATTCGCCCCGACGAGATCGACCTTGCGCGCGCGCGCAACGCGGCGACCGGGGAGCAGGCCCATAAACTTGAGCGCGTGATCGATCTTGCGACCAATCGCAGGCTCCTGCAGTTCGCTGCTTGCCTGATCCTGTTCCAATTCGCCAATGCCCCGATCCTGCCGGCGGTGAGCGAGACGCTCGGGGCGAGCAAGGCCGCGAGCGGGCCGATCTTGACGTCGGGGTTGATCATCGGCCCGCAGATCATCGTCGCGGTCCTGGCGCCGTGGATCGGCTATCTGTCGGAGGTGCGGGGGCGCAAGCCGGTGCTGCTGGTCGGGCTCGGCCTCGAAGTGGTGCGCGCCGTCTTGTTCGCCTTCGTGACGGATTACCGGGCCATGGTTGCGATCGAGCTGCTCGACGGCGTCACCGGATCGATCGTCAATGTCATAACCGTCCTGGTGATCACCGACCTGACCGCCGGCACCGGCCGATTCAATCTGGCCCAAGGCGCGATCGGGGCGATGCTGGCGGTCGCGGCCGCGTTGAGCACGAGCATCAGCGGATTTGTCTTTCAGGAGTTCGGGCGCGGGGCGGGTTTTTTGGCCATCGCGGCGGTGGCCGCAGCCGCAACGGCCGCCGCATGGGCATTTCTGCCCGAGACCAAGCCGGAGCGATATGCGGATTAGGCAATCGCGGTGCCGGCTGTTCTGTGATTATGAGGCGCTCTGCTGCGGCCGGTGCCGGCCGGGATACCCGCGTCGCTGTTCCGGAACCCCGGCATTGCGCCGGACGTTGGTCCGACGAGGAGGAGCATGTACGATGAGGAGTAGGCGGGTAATGGCGACCGACAAGCCGGTCAGCCCCGGCAAGCTCAGCGGCAAGCCATGGTCCGCCACCGACTTGGCTGATCTGCGCAACGATCTGCGTCTCGGCACGCCGATGGAGGAGATCGCCAACTTCCTGTGCCGCGAGCTCGACGAGGTTCAACGGAAGGTTGCCGAGCTGGAGCGGGGAGACGCACGATGAGCCGCTCAAAGGTGCGCGAGGAGGATCGCGTTACGGAAGACGACATCGCCAAGCAGAAACTCGGCGAGCAGGGGATACCGGGCAAGCCGCCCAAGCCGCCGATCGCCGATGCGGACACGCTCGGCATCCCGAAGGCAAACGATCCGGGACACACCGCCTAGCATCGGCCGGCACGCCGTTCCCGCCCTGCCAGCAACGCCGGAGCCAGAGCGGCCAGGTCCGCGACCACGGCCCAATGGGCGTAGCGGAAATCGGTCGCGACCCCGATCAAGCCAAATGTCATGACATAGAAGATGCCCGCGGCAGTGATGCTGATGGCGAACGCTCCGCTTGGCGTGCGGCGGGCGGGCCAGACCCAGCCCACGATGGCGAAAGCGAGGAGCAGCCAAAATCCCACGCGATAGAGAATGGTCGACTTGAGCGCATCGTGCAGCGGTAAGAGCGCCATGAAATAGGGATTGTGCGCCAGCGGCGTCTCGTCCGGGAGAGCCAATTTGTAGAGCTCGAGCGTGAGATTCGGGACCGCGAGAAACGTCCACAGGAACGTGAGGCGGTGCTCGAGGTAGGCAAGCGGATGGGCGGTGACGGCGCGCAGCCAGGCGTCGACCAGCCGCCGCGAGCCGAAGATGACGTCGTCGGGACGCTCGAGCCGGGCCATCACGAACTTGCACGGGTCAAGCGTCCAATAGCTGTCCCAGTGCTGGGGTTCGTAGCATTGGCTGGTCAGCAGCGCCGTCTCTTGCGCGTTCCAGGTCACCGGAAATTGGTTCTCCTTGGCAAAGTGGGTAATGCCGCCGAGATCGAAGACCAGCAGCGAGTGCAGCGGGTTCTCGCGCTTGACCTGCAGGACTTCATAATAGACCACGTGAACGAGCCCGTAGCCGGCGACCACCGCGGGAATGAAAATCAGGGCGGATCGCTTCCATTCGAATCGCGCCGGCCAGATCGCATAGGCGATGAGGAGCGGTGCCGCCACAATGGCATTGGGCCGCAGCAGAATTCCGAACGCGACCAGGGCGAGGGCGAGGATCTGCGCAGTCCGGCGCCGCGGCCCGGGATGGTCGGCGAGCGCATACACGATCGCGGCGGCGAGGAGCCAGGCGGCCGAAAAGAAAATGTCGCGCCAGATCATCGACAGCAGCAGGAAGGCCGGCGGAGTGAGCGCAAGCAGCGGCACCGCGAGCGCGAGAGCGGCGGAGCGGCGCGCCACCGTCAGCGCGATGACGCCGAAGCCGAGCCAGTACAAGCTGACGATCAGCAGAAACATGCTGCCCGAGCCGGGCGCGATCGGATCGATCAGCCACCAGATCATGGTCATGAGCGGCGACTGCCAGTCGCCCAGGTGCCAGTCCTGGATGAAGCCATACACATAGGTGGCGTCGTTGGTCAGGTAGCCCGGATAGAGGAGCAAGACCGTGAGACCGAAGCCCGCCGCGATCAGCGCGAATACCAGCAGCATCGTGCCCCAGCCGGGCGCGGCCGCGGATCGTTGGCGAGCTTGCGGTTGAGAAATCGTCACGGGGGCGGCGGGAGTGACTGCAAGGGAGCGGGATCGCGAGTAAACTCTCCGCTGACTGCAAAGACAACAGAGAGGCCGTCAGGCACGCGGTGGACGGCATGTGCTGCGTCCGCGAAACAGGGCATCGCGGCACTCCGGGCGGGAACTTTTTGCCTCGCGCCGCGTATAATGGGTTGCCTGGAGCGGTAGCTTTGCATGGCGAGGCGGCTTAGGGTGCTGCGCTGCCTGTCGGGATGGAACACTGGATGGCTATCGATCTACGACGGCTCAGGGGGCGTGCCGGGCGCAGCTTCCCGCATCTCGCAGACGTCCTCGTGACATCCGAATTCGCCCAATAGGCGCTCATGCCCTCCCGCATCGAGGACTATGCGCTGATCGGCGACTGCAAGGCAGCCGCGCTGGTCGCGCGCGATGGTTCGATCGATTGGCTGTGCTGGCCGCGTTTCGATTCCGATGCCTGCTTTGCGGCGCTGCTCGGCACCGCCAGTCACGGGCGCTGGTTGATCGCGCCCCAGGATGGCGAAGCCCGCGTCACGCGCCGCTATCGGCGAAACACCCTGATCCTGGAGACCTATTTCGAATGCGGCGAGGGTGCCGTCACGCTGGTCGACTTCATGCCGATGGGCGCCGCTGACAGCAGCATCGTTCGCGTGGTGATCGGGGAGCGCGGCCGCGTCGTCATGCATACGGAACTGACCTTGCGCTTCGGCTACGGGGCGATCGTTCCTTGGATGGAGAAGCTCGAGGACGAGACGCTGCGCGCCATCGCGGGCCCCGACATGGTGGTGCTGCGGACCCCGGTCGCCATGATCGGCCGCAACCTCACCCATGTGGGCGAGTTCGCGGTCGCGGCCGGAGAGCGGGTGCCGTTCGTATTGACTTACGGGCCATCGCATTTGCCGCAGCCTGCCGCGCTCGATGCGGCGGAGCAACTCGCCGCGACCGAGGCGTGCTGGAGCGAATGGGCGGCGAAGTGCCGGCCCGCAGGCCGGTGGTCGGACGCCGTCGTGCGTTCCGTGATCACCCTGAAGGCGCTGACCTATGCGCCCACGGGCGGCATCGTCGCAGCCCCGACCACCTCGCTGCCCGAGCAGCTTGGCGGCGTGCGCAACTGGGACTATCGCTTCTGCTGGCTGCGCGACGCAACGTTCACGCTGCTCGCGACGATGAACGCCGGCTATTACGAGGAGGCGCAGGCGTGGCGCGATTGGCTGGTCCGGGCGGTCGCCGGCAGCCCACAGCAGGCGCAGATCCTGTACGGCATCGCGGGCGAGCGGCGCACCACCGAATGGGAGGTGCCGTGGCTGCCCGGATACGAGGGGTCGGCACCGGTCCGCATCGGCAACAAGGCGCACGAGCAGCTTCAGCTCGATGTCTTCGGCGAGGTGATGGACGCGTTCTATCAGGCCCGCCGCGGCGGGCTTGAGCGCAGCGAGGCTGCCGCGGCCGTGCAGCTGGCTTTCCTCGAGCATCTCGAGAAGGTCTGGCGCGAGCCGGACGAGAGCATTTGGGAGGTGCGGGGCGCGCCGCGCCAATTCACCTATTCGAAGCTCATGACCTGGGTTGCATTCGACCGCGCGGTCAAGAGCCACGAGCTCTTCGGTCGCGGCGACCACTCGCGGGCGCAGCGTTGGCGCGCGCTGCGCGCCGAAATCCACGACGATGTGTGCCGTCATGCCTTCGATGCTTCGCTCGGAAGCTTCGTTCAGTCCTACGGAAGCCGGGAGCTTGACGCCAGCCTCCTGCAGATTCCAATCATCGGATTCCTGCCGGCGGACGATCCGCGCGTGCTGGGCACGATGGTGGCGATCGAGCGGGACCTCATGGCCGATGGTTTCGTGCTGCGCTACCGCAGCGAGACCTCGCCGGACGGCTTGCCGCCAGGGGAGGGGGCGTTCCTGGCCTGCAGCTTCTGGCTGGTCGATGCTTATGTCCTGCAAAACCGCTGGGAGGAAGCGCGGGCATTGTTCGATCGGCTGGTGGGGTTGAGCAACGACGTGGGCCTCCTCAGCGAGGAATACGATCCGCGCAGCGGCCGGCTGGTTGGAAATTTTCCGCAGGCTTTCACCCATGTGGCGCTCATCAACAGCGCGTTCAACCTGACCCGGGCCACGTACCCGGCCGAAGAACAAGCGCAGCCGGACCAGGCGGCAGTCTCACCGTAGAAGCGGGAACATCCGCATCCGGGCTCCGCCTTTTGATTTCATTGATGAAAACCGAATTTGTTCTGCCAAAGTGGAGGTATTATAGTACGCCAAAGGCGCGCCTCGCTGAGGGTTGCCGCAGGACCCGATGGCCGAGCTTGACATGGCCCCGCCTGGCGACTCCGAGGAAGCTCAGCCAGCTCGTTTGTTTGTTGGTGAGTTAAGCGCACTTGCCCATAACCCATCAGCTGAGTTTGTTTGATCCGATGACGGCGCGTTACGGCGCCATGGCGGCAGATGCGGGCGGTTGGGCCGAGATCGCGCCTAACCCACCCTAGGAAGTACGTGCCGGTCTGCAACGTCAATGGCTGTTGCGCGGGATGCTCTTCTGGGCGACGCGCTGATATTTGACCGCGGGCTTGAGCACCATGCCGTTCGCGAGCTGGTCGACCAGCCCGCGCTGGATCTCCTGCCACGGCGTCTGGCTCTCCGGGTATCGGTAGCCGCCCTGTTTCTCCAGCGCCTGGCGGCGCGCGGCCAGCTCGGCCTCGGGGACCAGCATATTGGCGGTGCCGCGATTGAGGTCGATGCGCATCCGGTCGCCGGTCTTGAGGAGCGCGAGCCCGCCGCCGGCCGCCGCTTCCGGCGATGCATTGAGGATCGAGGGCGAGCCGGAGGTGCCGGACTGGCGGCCGTCGCCGATGCAAGGCAGCGAATCGATGCCTTGCTTGAGCAGCGCCCCCGGCGGCTGCATGTTCACCACCTCGGCCGAGCCCGGATAGCCGATCGGCCCGACGCCGCGGATGATCAGGATGGTCGAGGCATCGATCCCGAGCGCCGGGTCGTCGATGCGGCGGTGATAGTCCTCAGGGCCATCGAACACCACGGCGCGGCCTTCGAATGCGTTAGGGTCCTTCGGATTGGACAGATAGCGGGCGCGGAACCCTTCAGAGATCACGCTGACCTTCATGATGGCGGACTCGAACAGATTGCCCTTGAGCACCTTGAATCCGGCCTGCGCCTTGAGCGGCCGATCGTACGGCCGGATGACGTCGCGGTCCGCGACCTCGGCGTCGCGGGCGTTCTCGCCCACCGTCTTGCCGTTGATGGTGAGCGCGTCGGCATGGATGCGTTTGGCCTCGATCAATTCGCGCATCACGGCCGGCAGCCCGCCGGCGCGGTAATACTCCTCGCCGAGATATTTTCCGGCCGGCTGCATGTCGAGCAGGAGCGGCACGTCGTAGCCGATCGTCTCCCAGTCCTCGATCGCAAGCGTGATGCCGACGTGGCGCGCGATGGCATTGATGTGGATCGGCGCATTGGTCGAGCCGCCGATCGCCGAGCAGGCCACGATCGCGTTCTCGAACGCGGCGCGGCTGAGGATATCGGTCGGCTTGAGGTCTTCCAGCACGATCTCGACCGCGCGGCGGCCGGTCTCGTAGGCGATCTGGCCGCGTTCGCGATAGGGCGCCGGGATGGCGGCGCAGCCCGGCAGCGACAGGCCCAGCGCCTCCGCCAGGGCATTCATGGTCGAGGCGGTGCCCATGGTGTTGCAATGGCCGGCCGAGGGAGCCGACGCCGCGACCGCATCGATGTATTCCTGGTAGTCGATCTCTCCCGCCGCCAGCTTCTTGCTCATCGCCCATTTGATCGTTCCCGAGCCGGCGCGCGCGCCCTTCCACCAGCCGTCGAGCATCGGCCCGCCGGAGAGCACGATCGCCGGAATATTGACGGTGGCGGCCGCCATGATGGCGGCCGGCGTGGTCTTGTCGCAGCCGGTCGTGAGCACCACGCCGTCGATCGGATAGCCGAACAACACCTCGACCAGGCTGAGATAGGAGAGATTGCGGTCGAGCGCCGCGGTCGGCCGCTTGCCGGTTTCCTGGATCGGATGGGTGGGAAACTCGAGCGCGATGCCGCCGCCGTCACGGATGCCCTCGCGCACGCGCTGGGCGAGCTGCAGATGATGACGGTTGCAGGGCGAAAGATCCGAGCCCGACTGCGCGATGCCGATGATCGGCCGGCCTGACATGAGCTCGTGCCTGGTGAGGCCGAAATTCAGGTAGCGCTCGAAATAGAGCGCCGTCATGCCGGGATCTTCCGGGTTGTCGAACCACAATTGCGAGCGGAAACGCCGCCCGCGCGGGTGCAGTTCTGCGGAGTCTTTTGTCATGACATCGTCCTCGTGACACTGTGTCCCGGCCGCACCGTGTCCTCGCCTGTCCTTGCCGGCGTAAGCCGCAGTCGAGCGCGATCCCTGCCGATGGAGATAAGCTGGAAGCGACGGGGCCGTTTCAGCGGTCTTCGGCGCCAGCTTGCATTCGAGCGCGGTATAATGCCCCGGATCGCCTCTGAAAGTGAACCGATGCGCGTGACCCGGATGCGGACTACCGCCAACTATTCAAAATTGGAAACATTGTACAGACGTCTGTAAACGCCTGGATGTCCGAGCGCCTTGCTAACATTGGCATGGCGCTGCCCTCCTCATCGAGATGGCCGGGACAAAGCCCGGCCATGACAATGAGGCGTAGCCCGGATGGAGCGCTTGCGTAATCCGGGACCGCCGTTCCCGCATTCCGCTACCGCTCCATGCAGGCTACACCCTACACCCGCGCCCCGTCACGCGTCCGAGCGGCCGACTTGTAGGCGAGGCGGGCGTGGCCCACGCAATAGGGCAGGCCCGCGACCTGCTCGTTTCCGCAGAAACAAAAATCCGCGGCCCCCGGCTCGCTGATGGGCCAGCGGCATTTGCCCGGGCTCAATTCCAGCAGCGAGCAGCCGCGCCCGTTGTGGATCGGCGTCGCATCGGCCCCCGCCGCCGGCTCGGGCGGCAGCTCAATGAAGATCCGGTGCTGGGTGAAGAGCCTGGTGACATTGCCCGGGCCGCGCTTTGGGCGGCAACCGCCGCGCTTTGGCTCCGCCCCCCTTGCGGACATGCCCCTGGGGCGCGATAGGCCAAGCCGGTTCATCTTGCCGATGACGGCATTGCGGGTCACCCCGATCTCGGCGGCAATTTGGCTGCAGGTGAGCCCAGCACCGATGCAGCCTTTGAGCTGCTCGACGCGTTCGGCGGTCCAGGTCGCAGCGCGTGCGGTCATGCCGCTGCCCTTGCGGCGGCTGCGATCGCCGGCCTTTGCGGGCTTTGCGGGCTCGAGCCCGCTCGCAGGCCTATGATGACGGGTCTCATCGCGTTCGCGGCGCAGCGGCGTATTGGCGTTCATTGGGCGCAGATCCTCGTTCGCGCCCGCAGGTCCGGGCAGCGGTTCAAGATCGGGCGAGCTCGTCTCGAGCTGCCAAGCCGGCATGAGGCGAGTGGGGTCGCATGGATGGGTGACAGGCCGGCGCGCTCGGCGCACCGTCAAACGCTACGCGAGATGTGGGTTTGGAATCCCACCGCCCGGATGATCGATGCCGAGATTGCTCCTCCCAAGCCCACGTTCACCATGTTTCAACCCACCCAAAACCTGTCATGATTCGATTCGCTAAGCAAGAGTTAAAATGCCATTATAAGGTAATAATAATCGTGAGGCGTTGGCATGGCCAGACCTGAAAACCGCTCCGAGGCGCGCTCGCTGAGCCTGACCTTGCCGGAAGAAACGTTCAATTACCTCGTTCTGCTGGCGACGCTGGGGAAGCTCGGGCGGACCGAGAACGAGGTCGCGACCCATATCCTGGTTCGCGAGGTCTATTCGATGTACGAGCGCGGATTCCACGAGGTGAAAATCCCGGTCGCCGATCAGACCTGATCAACACAAGGCGGCCGGATGGAAGGATTGAGCTCGGTGGCTCGCTACGTTTATTTGGAAGCTTCAATAGCGCGAAGGGCGCTTGAGCGGTGGCGCTCGCCGTCAGTTCATAACCGGGTTGTTTTCAGGCAAGCCTGCGCGCGTTGTCCGGCCGAATCGCAGACGGCCCTCTGCCGAGTTGCGGATCGCAGGAATCGGACGACCAGGACGGCGCGATTGCCAAAATCCCCGATGCCGACCTTGGCGGCGAGCGGGCGAAAGACGAACAGGCCGGCGCGGCCTTATGCCACGCGTTTTTCTTCCTTCACCTCGACCTCGTTGCAAGATGTGCAGGAGACCACAATCAGGGCCGGAAGCCCCTCGGGTCGCGGGACGCTGCGAACCAGTTTCATGACGCCGCCGCAGGAAGGGCAACGCAGAATCGCGAGGTTGTCGGCCAAGATCATGGTTGCGAACCCTCTTAAGTGAAGGCTGCCGGCCTGATAGCTGAGTCGGCGCCAGGAATGGTTGCCGAAAAGGAACACGGCTGAAATTTATGGCGGCGAGATGACCGCAACGGCATGCGATTTATTCGCGGTTTAATCCGGTGAAATTGCGAAGGGCGCAATTCCACATGCGCCTGCGGCACAATTCAAAGCTAGTGACAGCCTTGGCCTTCGCGCAGCTTCCCGCCGCAGATCCAATAAACGAAGATGACGGGGGGCAGCATAACCCGGGTCCTCGTTCAAGGGAGACATGTCTCAGAAAGCCACCTGGGTACGCATCGCGAGCGCGTCGAAGCGTGCGCCAATGTCCGCCCCGGCGGTCGCGGCGGCGCCGCTGAACTTGTCCACGGTGCCGTGCAGATAGTTGACCATGAACCGCACGTTTCTGTTTGCGTACCAGTTCATCCCGAGCGTGTAGACGTTTTGCACGCCGCCGGCGACGCCGTTGGTCGCCGCGGTGGGAATTCCCGGCGTGAACAGATCGTTCAGATCGACATGACTGTAGCGGGCGGCGATCTCCCAGGCGCCCCACTCGCCGGCGGACAATGAAAATGGATGGTCGGGGATAATGCCCGCGTAGGCAGCCGCGCTCGCATTGTACTGCCGCCTTTCGCCGGTAATGATCCAGCCCCGCTAAGCCGCAACGGGTCCCGAACATTTTTCTGTCCCCTTCAGCATGCGATTGCATCGACGCTTGCGGGAGCAATATTTTTACCGTCAAGGCGGCGTCATCGCCCGCCTGAATGCCATTCTCCAGCAAGCAGCTGTCTGGTGGCCCATTGGCTCCTTTTGCGAATCTTTTCCTGATGGCGAGCGTGTCGCGGCAAACGAGCAAAAACAAGATGAGCTGTGGCCGCTGATAACTTTCCGGCCGACTGTGGCGCGAAGGCCACAGTTGTGCGTCCTATCGCGCACGGCTCAAAACGCCGGTCGAGGCGCTCTGCGAACGCCAGCAACGTGGCAACTGACAGCTCGAAAGTGACGCTGACCGACCGACTTACTGCGAAGGCATCGTTGATGAATTTATACGCATTGTCGTCCACCCATCATTCTTAATCCGCAACAAATGGCCTATTCAAAATCCGAATTCTTATTCCGCTGTTGAAGAACCCCAATTTTGGGTTCTGCGACAACCTCATATGGAGATCCCAAGATGTTGACCAAGACCAAGCTTGCCCTTGCGGCGGCCCTCGTCCTCGGCGCCGGTTCTCTGGCGCAGGCATCGAACGAAAATAATGCCGGGAATGAAGTTGGTGGGTATGTGCTGCCGCCCAACATGGATGGCGTTAATCCGATCTTCCACCCGCGCTGGTTTCCCCAATACGGCGGCGCCCTGAGAGCCTACGCCCGTGCCAACGCAGCCATTTACTCCGGCGTCGGCGCCGGCGCTTATGCTTTTTACCCCAGTGCCAACAGTGCCTATGCATTCGTCCCGTCGGCGACCCACCGCAAGCACCGTTCGCATCGCTGAGCGGATGAACGATAGATGGGCCGTCTGGTGAGCCCCGGGGCCTCAGGCCTTGGGGCTTCTCCAATTCGGCGCAACATAATACGCGGTCTGCCTCTGCAGAGAGCTTGCGGATTCCGCGTTCTTAATCACCGGCAAACGACTTATTGAGATCCGAATTCCTCATTCCACGCTTGAAGAATCGCAAAATCAGCACGGCGACAGCTCGATATGGAGGCTCGACTCGAAACTGCCTCTGCGGCTCTGGCCGGTGATGCGGATAGGTGGTGCCGGGCAACATCACGGCTCGCGCCGCGAACGGTGCCCGTGGGTCGCGGACGCGGCACGGGCGTGTCAGGCAAGCCCCGGACCCGGGGCTCATCACGTCTCTCAGGCGTTGGTCCAGGAGGCTTGGGCACCCATCCCAGCAGGCGTCATATAAATTCGAATCGACGAGACCGGTTGACCCGCTATGGCGCCGACTCGCTGCCTGACGCCTCTTTTCACCTTCTCGAAGGCGCGCACCTCGATCTGGCGCACGCGCTCGCGCGAGACGCCGAACTCGTCCGCCAGCTCCTCGAGCGTGATCGGCTCGTCCACGAGCCGGCGCGCCTCGAAAATGCGGCGCTCGCGCCCGTTGAGCACGGTCAGCGCCTCGCCCAGCGCCTTGCGGCGGGTGTCGGCCTCTTCGCTCTCCGCCAGCCTGGTTTCCTGGCTGACGCTGTCGTCGACCAGCCAGTCCTGCCACTCGCCGGAATCGCCGTCCTCGCGGATCGGCGAGTTGAGCGACACGTCGCCGCCGAGACGGCGGTTCATGTCGACCACGTCCTGCTCGGTCACGCCCAGCCGCTTGGCGATGAGCTTGACCTGGTCGGGCCGCATATCGCCCTCGTCGAGGGCGGAGATCCGGCTCTTGGCCTTGCGCAGGTTGAAGAACAGCTTCTTCTGGTTGGCGGTCGTGCCCATCTTCACCAGCGACCAGGAGCGCAGGATGTATTCCTGGATCGCCGCCTTGATCCACCACATCGCATAGGTGGCCAGCCGGAAGCCCTTGTCCGGCTCGAAGCGCTTGACCGCCTGCATCAACCCGACATTGCCCTCCGAGATCACCTCGGAGATCGGCAGCCCATAGCCGCGATAGCCCATGGCGATCTTGGCCACCAGGCGCAGATGGCTGGTCACGAGCCGGTGCGCCGCTTCGCGGTCGCCGTGCTCGCGCCAGCTCTTCGCCAGCATGTATTCCTCCTGCGGTTCCAGCATGGGGAACCGCCGGATTTCCTCGAGATAGCGGGTGAGGCCTGATTCGGCCGTTATGATCGGCAAGGCCGCGGCATGGGCCATGGTAGCGCCCTCCAGTGTTGTGCCCCCGTTACCGGCAGGCGGATCGCACCGCCGCTTCCCGAGCCGACGGTGCCGTCCAGTTTGCTGCGACCGCGAGATATGACCGCAACCGCAACATTACAGGAAAAGGGGGGGCGAAAGGAAGATACCCCCGAAACACGTCGTGTCACGTCGCCGTGACCCTTCCGTCTGACGTCAAGTCTTTGATTTTTCGAAAGCTTTCCGAAATCACCCGGAGGCCCTCTGAGCACGGAGACCGAATCGTAAACGGCCAAGGTCGTCCGGCAGTTCCGAGCGGAACTCGAGGTACTCGCCCCGGGATGGGTGTTCGACCCCCAATAAGTAGGCATGCAGGGCCTGCCGTCCAAGCCCTGCCAGCGCATGGCGGGCTTGCGGCGGGAGGCGGGCGGTCTTGGTTCGAAAGCCGGGCCCATAGGTGTTGTCGCCCAATAACGGATGGCCGATCGAGGCCAGATGGA
This sequence comes from Xanthobacteraceae bacterium, assembly GCA_036502925.1. Classification (GTDB taxonomy): domain Bacteria; phylum Pseudomonadota; class Alphaproteobacteria; order Rhizobiales; family Xanthobacteraceae; genus VAZQ01. Next base: position 1,751 of record DASXXS010000055.1, on the reverse strand, counting down.
CGCGAATCTGGTGCGTGCGCCCGGTCATCAGCCGGCAGGCCAGCAGGCTTGCCACCGGAGTCCCGTCGGAACCAGGATACTGCTCCAGGATCTCCCAATGAGTTACGGCCGCACGGCCCTCCGGACGCACTGCCATTTTGTCGCGGGCATGCGGATGACGGCCGATGGGCGCCGTGATGGTGCCCTTGGGCCGGTCCGGCACCCCCCACACGAAGGCCAGATAACCGCGTTGCAGCCCCCCCGAGCGGCCATGATCGGCGAATTGCCGGGAGAGCGAGCCATGGGCGCGGTCGGTCTTGGCCACCACCATGAGGCCGGTCGTATCCTTGTCGAGACGGTGCACGATGCCGGGCCGCCGCACCCCGCCGATGCCCGACAGGCTCTCGCCGCAATGGGCGATCAGGGCGTTGACCAGGGTTCCGGTCCAGTTGCCGGCGGCCGGATGCACCACCAGTCCCCTGGGCTTGTCGATTATGATGATCTCGTCGTCCTCGAACACGACGTCGAGCGGGATGGCTTCGGGCGCGGGCGCGGCCGGGTCCGGGGGCGCCACATCGACCACGATCGAGTCGCCGGCGTTGACGTGATGGCCCGGATCGCGGATCGTGCGGCCGCCGATGGCGACCTCGCCGGCGAGGATCAGTGCCTTGAGCCGCGAGCGCGAGAGGTCCGCGATGCGCGCCGCGAGCACGCGGTCGAGCCGCTCGCCGGCATCCCCGCCCGCGATGACGACTTTCTCCTGGCGCGAGCCTTGTTGCTTTGTGTGTTGCACTGACATGAGCAATCCGCTGACGGACGAAAAGCCTCTCGATCCCGCCGCCGCGGGCATCGTCGCCAAGGTACGATGGCTGATGATCATATCGGGCGCGACCACGTTCGTTGCCATCGCGGCCGTCGTCGCCGTCATCGGCTATCGTGTTTCCCGCACCGAGGGAAGCGGCGCGCGGGCGGATGTCACCGCCGTCCTGCCCAAGGGCGCGCGCGTGGTCGCGATCACGGCGGCGCCGGACCGCCTGGTCGTCACCATCGAGCTGGCCGGCGCGCTCGAAGCCCGCACCTTCGATCTCAAGACCCTGGCGCCGCTCGGACGCCTGCGGTTCGAGACAGAGGACGGACGACGGACGACGGAGGACAGATGACAGAGGACGGACGACAGAGGTCAGAGGTCAGAGCTCAGAGGTCAGAAAATCTTCGGACATCCGTCCTCCGTCGTCCGTCGTCCGTCATCTGTCCTCCGTCGTCCGCTTCGCGGTGACCTCGATCTCGATCAATTTGCCGGGCCGGGAAAAACCCTCGACGAACTCGATCTCGGCGTGCTCGAGCGGGACCGGCGCCAGCGCGGCCACGCCGGCCAGGAGCGCGTCGGCATCCTGGTCCCGCTGCAGGAAGAACGAGAGGCGCACCACGTTGCGCCAATCGCAGCCGGTCTCGGCCAACAGCGCGCCGGCGCGCGGCAGGATATCGGCACATTGCGCCTGCACGGTCGGCTGCGTCTCGCAGGTCATGCCGGCCAGAAACACCATCGGGCCCCACACGAGGTGGCGGATGAAGCTCTGCTCCGGTTCGTGCTCGGTCACGCGACGGGCGGGATTGCCGGCCGGCGCCGCCATGGCGAACACGTCGAGGCCGACATCGGCCGCGGAAGAGAAATGCGGCACCGAGACATAGCTCGAGCCGGCCGCGCGCGACCGCCCCAGCAGCGCCTGGGCGCGGGCATTGCTGCCGGCGGTGCGCGCCGCGCTGCTGCGCCC
>DASXXS010000054.1:0-1520 GCA_036502925.1 Xanthobacteraceae bacterium | reverse complement strand
GATGGATATCTGCCGCGGTCGTTTGCGATGCCCGGTCGAAGGCTCGTCTACTCGGTTGGCATCCTATGGCTCGCGGCTACGGCCGGATTCCTGCTGACCGTGTTCGGCGGAATTACCGACCGGCTGATCCCGCTATTCGCCCTCGGCGCATTCATGGCCTTCACGCTCTCGCAGCTCGGCATGTCGTTCCATTGGTTGCGGCGGAAGGGCAATCGCATTCGTCTGCTCATCAACGGCACCGGAGCGGCGGGAACAGGATGTGCGCTCGTCGTGATCCTGGCAGCCAAATTCATCGAGGGCGCGTGGATCGTCGTGCTCGTAATCCCTTGCGTTCTCGCGCTGCTGAAGACGATCAACCGCTATTACGAGATGATCGATCGCCAGCTTCGCGATGAGGGCCCAATCTGGTTGGGCGGGCTGCAGCCGCCCATCGCTGTGCTGCCGCTGCAGCGTTGGGACCGGCTTGCCGAAAAGGCCGTCCGCTATGCGCTGCTGATGGCGCCGGACGTGATCGCGATTCATCTGACCAAGCTCGAAGGTCCCGATGCCGAGGAGCATGTGGGCCGATTGCGCCGGGAATGGCGAGACGAGGTCGAGCGCCCATCGCGAAGCGCCGGCTTGACGCCGCCGAAGCTGGTCATATCACCATCGCCTTATCGGAGCTTTGCCGGGCGTTTGCTCAAACACCTCGCCGAGATCGAGGCCGAGCATCCGGGCCGCCCGGTTCTTGTCGTGATACCCGAAGTCGTGAAGGAGCATTGGTGGGACCACCTGCTCCTCGACAGCTCGCGCATACGGAGGCTGCGCGCCGCTTTGCTGCGCCACGGCGGCCCCGACCTCGCTGTCGTCACGGTGCCCTGGGCGCGCGAACAGCCGCATCCGGAGCAAGTTATCGAAGAGGAGGAGCCGCAACCAAAAGAGCCGGCGCCGGCCGAGCCGCAGCCCGCTTGATGCGCCTATCGGGGGCTTGCGCCGCGCTCGGGAACATGCAAGAGACCGGACGGGGAGGCCAAACGGGAAGGCGGCAATGGCGGAAGCGGCTCTATCGGCGACAGAGACGGCGCTCGAGAACCAGCGCATCGGCCCCTTGCAGATCCGCGTCGTGGCGATCTGCACGCTCATTCAGATGTGCGACGGCTATGACGTCAATTCGATCGGTGTCTCGGTGCCGTCGCTGACCCATGCCTGGAACCTGCCGGGGCCGGCGTTTACCCAGGCTTTCCTGTGGTCGAGCATGGGCATCATGATCGGCGCGCTCTCGGCCGGGCCGATCGGCGACCGCTTGGGGCGCAAGCCCTTGCTGCTCGCCAGCCTGACGATTTTCGGTCTGGCCTCGCTGGGCAGCGCGTTCGTCGGCTCTCTGGGCATGATGACCATCTTGCGATTCTTCACTGGGCTCGGCATCGGCGGCGCCTTTCCGGGAGCGGCCACCTTGACGGGCGACTACGCGCCGCATCGGCGGCGCGCATTGATGATCATGGTGAGCTTCACCGGCGCGCCGATCGGCGGCTTTTTGTGCG
>DASXXS010000053.1:0-4830 GCA_036502925.1 Xanthobacteraceae bacterium | reverse complement strand
GCAGCGGTGCGTACCCGGATGCCGGAGATTCTGGCAGCCAATGCCGAAGATGTGGCCGAGGCCAGGGCCGCGGGGCAGGGGGCCGCCTTCCTCGACCGCCTCGCACTCGACCCCAAGCGCGTCGCCGCCATGGCCGACGGCATCGACACGGTGCGCGGCCTCCCGGATCCGGTGGGCACGGTGCTTGCCGCATGGACGCGGCCAAACGGCATGCGGATCGAGCGGGTGCGCGTGCCGATCGGGGTCGTCGGCATCATCTACGAAAGCCGCCCGAACGTTACCGCCGATGCCGGCGTGCTGTGCCTGAAGGCCGGCAACGCGGCGATCCTGCGCGGCGGCTCCGAGAGCCACCGGTCCAATCGCGCGATCCACGCCGCGCTCTCCCAAGGGCTGCGGCAGGCCGACCTGCCCGAGGCCGCGATCGCCTTGGTGCCGACCCGCGAGCGCGCGGCGGTCGGGCTGATGCTGAGCGGCCTTGACGGCTCGATCGACGTGATCGTGCCGCGCGGCGGCAAGGGCCTGGTGGGGCGCGTGCAGGCGGAGGCGCGGGTGCCGGTGTTCGCGCATCTGGAGGGCGTCTGCCACGTCTATGTGGACAAGGCGGCTTCCCTCGACATGGCCAAGTCGATCGTGCTCAACGCCAAGATGCGCCGCACCGGCGTCTGCGGCGCGGCCGAAACCCTGCTGGTCGACCGCGCCTGCGCGCCGACCCATCTCAAGGCCCTGATCGATCTGCTGCTGGAGGCCGGCTGCGAGGTGCGCGGCGATCAGGCCGTGCAGGCCGTCGACGCCCGGGTGAAGCCGGCGCGCGAGGAAGACTGGGCAACCGAATATCTCGATGCCATCATCGCGGCCAGGGTGGTGGAAGGAGTCGACGGCGCGATCGCGCATGTGGAGCGCTACGGCTCCCACCACACCGACGCGATCGTCACCGGCGACACGACCGCGGCGGAGAAATTCCTGCGCGAGGTCGATTCGGCGATCGTTCTCCACAATGCCTCGACCCAGTTCGCCGACGGCGGCGAGTTCGGCTTCGGGGCGGAGATCGGCATCGCCACCGGCCGCTTCCATGCGCGCGGTCCGGTCGGCGTCGAGCAGCTCACCACCTTCAAATACCGCGTGCGCGGCTGCGGGCAGATCAGGCCGTGACCGGCGCGGGCGGCCATCCGACCATCATCGGGTCTTCGTACATCTTCAGGTTCCGGCGTTGACGCATCATCGCGACCCGGCTCGCCGTTCCTCCCGCGATTGGCGAGACCAGGCAGGCTCGGCGAGCTTCCGGATTCCCCCGCATGGCCGCGGCATGCGCATCGGGCTCTTTGGCGGCACCTTCGACCCGCCCCATGCGGCACACCGCGCCGCCAGCCTGATCGCCATGAAACGGCTCAACCTCGAGCGGGTCTGGTGGCTGGTGACACCGGGCAACCCGCTCAAGGACAGCCGGGGTCTTGCTCCGCTCGATGAGCGAATCGCGGCCGCGCGGGCGCTCGCGCGGCATCCGCGCATCGAAGTCACCGGGCTGGAGGCGGAGATCGGGGCCCACTACACCTACGACACGATCCGCTACCTGCTCGCCCGCTGCCCGGGCGTGCGCTTTGTCTGGATCATGGGGGCCGACAACCTGCGCACCTTCCACCGCTGGCAGAAATGGCGCGATATCGCCGCCATGGTTCCGATGGCGGTGATCGACCGCCTCGGCCCGAGCCTTTATGCCACCGCAGGCTTGGCCGGACAGGCGCTCGCCCGCTATCGCCTGCCTGATTCGCAAGCCAAGTCGTTGGCGGACCACCGTCCGCCGGCCTGGATTTACCTGCATGGCCTCAAGTCGCCGTTGTCATCGACCGCGTTGCGGGCAGCCCGCACCGCCGGCGCGCCGGTGCATGGCCCATGAGCTGGTGCAATGGTCATGAAGGGGACGTGGAACTCGCACAAAATGGAGATTGCGCAACCCCGAAAGGTTGCAAGCGTAGACCCGCCATGCCTATGTTAGCGGTGGCAATGCCAGCGAAAGGAAAGGACCCCTGCCCACATCTGCACTCTCCCGGGCCAGCGCCCGTCGCGCGCCCAACAAGGTTTCCAAGGTGCGTCCTGACGCCAAGGAAACTGTTCGCCTCGTCCTCGCCCGTTTCGACGACCTGAAGGCTGAGGATACCGTCACCATCGATCTCACCGGCAAGAGCTCGATCGCGGATGCGATGATCGTGACCTCGGGCCGGTCGCATCGCCAGGTCGGCGCCATCGCGGATCATCTGCTCAAGGACCTCGCCGCGGCCGGCGTGCCCAATCTGCGCGTCGAGGGCATGCCGAACTGCGACTGGGTGCTGATCGACGCCGGCGATGTGATCATCCACGTGTTCCGGCCGGAAGTTCGCACCTTCTACAATCTTGAGAACATGTGGGCGCCGGGCCGCTCGCCGCGGCGGCAGGCCAATTGACGGCAGGCCGGGCGGCAGGCCCCGGATGCGTATCCTGATCGCCGCAGTCGGCCGATTGAAGCAGGGTCCCGAGCGGGAGCTGGCCGAGCGCTATCGCAAGCGCGCGACCGATCTCGGCCGCAAGGTCGGTCTGCAGGCGTTCGATGTGGTGGAGATCAAGGAGAGCCGGGCCGACAATATCGAGCGGCGAATGCTCGAAGAATCGATCGCCATCGCCAATGTGATTCCGGACCGCGCCACCACGGTGATCCTGGACGAGCGCGGATCAACCATGAACAGCGCATCGTTCGCGGGCCGCCTGCAGGATTGGCGGGCCGGGGACCGGCCTGCGCTGGTCTTCATCATAGGGGGCGCCGATGGGCTGGCGCCGAGCCTGCGCGACAAGGCCGAGCTTGCGCTGGCGTTCGGCCCTTTCACCTGGCCGCATCAGATGGTCCGCATCATGCTGTTGGAGCAGCTCTACCGCGCGGTCACGATACTGGGCGGACATCCGTATCACCGGGCGTGACAGGTTCGCTGCGCCGCCCCCATATTGTCGGCCCCAATACTGCGCGAATCGGAGTATTTAACCCGGGCTGGACCTATTTTTGCGTAGGATCTTTGGTCCATACGCTTTTCCGTGCGCAGGGTTGCAGAGGCCGGCATTGATGCAGTCCGCGACTTTCCGGGTTTTCGCGCCAATGGGGCGTTCGCTGTCCTGTTCCCTCGCCCCCGGCTCCGCCTTGCTGGCAGCGCTGAGCGTCCTGGCCTTCGGACTGGCGAGCGCGGCGGCGCAGGCGCCCCCGCGGCAGCCGGGGGAAATCCCCTATCTGCCGTTCCGGACCGGCAACCCCGCGCCCGCTGCGCCGACGAAACCGGCCGCCGGCCCCGCCGTCAAGGCGCAGGAGAATCTCGAAACCCTCAAGAAGGACAGCCAGGATCTGGACGCCATCCGGGCCGAGCAAAAGAAGGCGATCGAGGCCGAGGCCAAGCTCAGGCACGAGATCGAATCGATCGGCGAGGATCGCCGCCGGCTCAATCAGCAACTGATCGACGCGGCGGCGCGCATCCGCGCCGTGGAAGCGCAAGTGGCCGGCGCGCAGGAACGGCTGCAGCCGCTCGACTTGCGCGAGCAGGCGTTGCGGCAGTCGCTCGAAGAGCGGCGCGGCGTCATGGCGGAGGTCTTGGCAGCCCTGCAGCGCATCGGCCGCCACCCGCCGCCGGCCCTCATGGTCACCGCCCAGGACGCTTTGCAATCGCTGCGCTCGGCCATGATGCTGGGGGCGGTATTGCCCGAGATGCGGCAGGAAGCCGATCTGCTGATCGCCGATCTCGCCGAGCTAACGCGGATTCGCGCGCAGATTGCCGACGAAAGGAACGCATTGGCGCGCGATCTGATGGCCCTGAGCTTGGATCGCCAGCGCCTGGGCCTCCTCACCGAACAGCGCCAGAAGCAGCAGGCGGAGAGCGAGCAGGCGCTCGAGCAAGAGCGTGCGCGCGCCGCGCAGCTCGCGCACCAGGCCGATAGCCTCAAGGACCTGATTGCAAAGCTGGAACAAGGTCTCGGCCCCGCCGGTCGCAATGGCCGCGCCGGCGAGGACAAAGGCGGCGAAGGACGTCCGGATTTCGCTGCCCTCAACGATCCCGGCCGCCTGGCGCCGGCGGTCGCATTCGCGGCCGCCAAAGGCCGGCTGCCGCTGCCGGTCAACGGCGTGAGACTGAAGGAGTTTGGCGCTCCCGACGGCCTGGGCGGCACCGAAAAGGGTCTCACCGTGGCGGCCCGTCCGGGCGCCCAGATCACCGCCCCTTGCGACGGCTGGGTGGTCTATGCCGGCACCTTCCGCAATTACGGCCAACTCTTGATCCTCAATGCCGGCAGCGGCTATCATGTGCTCTTGGCCGGGATGGATCGGATCTCAGTCGATCCGGGGCAGTTTGTGGTAACGGGTGAGCCCGTTGCCGTGATGGGCGGTGGCGGGAGCCGGGTGCCCGCTGCGCTGGCGGCCAGCTCAGGACAGCCGGTGCTTTACGTCGAGTTTCGCAAAGACGGGACACCCGTCGACCCCGGCCCATGGTGGGCGACAAATGACAGCGAGAAGGTTCGCGGATGATGCGCAAGACTTCCCTCATTCTCCTCGGTGCGGCGGCAGGCGTGGCCCTGACGCTGATGACCACCCAACCCCGCCTCGTGCTCGACGGCTCGGTCGCCAAGGCGGCCGGAGCAGACACCTATAAGCAGCTCAGCCTGTTCGGCGACGTGTTCGAGCGGGTGCGTTCCGACTACGTGGAGAAGCCCGACGACGGCAAGCTGGTCGAATCGGCGATCAACGGCATGCTGACCGGGCTCGATCCGCATTCGAGCTATATGGACGCCAAGAGCTTCCGCGACATGCAGGTGCAGACGCGCGGCGAGTTC
>DASXXS010000052.1:0-13842 GCA_036502925.1 Xanthobacteraceae bacterium | reverse complement strand
AGGGCAATGTCCAGCCGATCCCGATCGCGCTGCCGGACTTCGTCGCAACCGGAGAGGCGGAAACCGCCCATGACGTGACCCGGATCATCGCTTCCAATCTGCAACGTTCGGGCCTGTTCCTGCCGGTCGATCCGGCCGCCTATATCGAGAAGAATCCGAATTTCGATTACCCGCGGTTTCCCGATTGGCGGCAGATCAATGCGCAGGCGCTCGTCACCGGGCGGCTGAGCCCCGATGCCGGGCGGCTCAAGGCCGAGTTCCGGCTGTGGGACGTGTTTGCCGGCCAGCCGCTCGCCGGCCAGTCATTGTCCACCTCGCCCGAGAACTGGCGGCGGATCGCCCACATCATTTCCGATCTCATCTATGCGCGGCTGACCGGCGACAAGGGCTATTTCGACAGCCGCATCGTGTTCGTCGACGAGTCGGGGCCGAAGGATCGCCGGGTGAAGCGCTTGGCCATCATGGACCAGGACGGCGCGCAGGTCCGCTATCTCACCCGCGGCGAGGATCTGGTGCTCACGCCGCGCTTCTCGCCCACCACTCAGCAGATCACCTATATGTCCTATGGGCAGGGCGAGCCGCGCGTATTTCTGCTCAACATCGAGAACGGCCAGCGCGAGATCGTCGGCAATTTTCCCGGCATGTCGTTTGCGCCGCGCTTCTCGCCCGAAGGGCAGCGGGTGATCATGAGCCTGCAGCAGGGCGGAAACGCCAATCTCTACGTCATGGATCTGCGCTCCAAGGCGACCACCCGGCTCACCGATACGGCGGCCATCGACACGGCGCCGAGCTACTCGCCCGACGGCGCGCGCATTTGCTTCGAGTCGGATCGCGGCGGCCATCCGCAGATATATGTGATGGGCGCCAATGGCGGCCCCGCCCAGCGCATCAGCTTCGGCGAGGGAATCTATTCGACCCCGGTCTGGTCGCCGCGCGGCGACTACATCGCGTTCACCAAGCAGAACGAAGGCAAGTTCGCGATCGGAATCATGCAGCCGGACGGGATGGGCGAACGACTCCTGACCGAGGGTTTCCATAACGAAGGCCCGACCTGGTCGCCGAACGGCCGGGTCATCATGTTCTTCCGCGATCCGGGCGGAAATTCCGGGCCGGGGCTGTTCACGGTCGACGTCACCGGCCGCAACGAGCAGCGTACGCCGACGCCGAGCTTCGCCTCCGATCCGGCCTGGTCGCCGCTGTTGTCGTGAGGCAACAGCCGCCGGATTCCCTGTCGAAAGCTGTGGCCCGGCCCTGAAGGTGCCGCAATTCACTTGGCATTAACCATACCAAGTGCTTTCCTTCCCACGCTCCGATTTGCGCCGCCGCAGCAAGGCCTCATCAAGGTTGACGGAACCTTCGCTTAACCAGGACCCGCTAGACCAACGGCTGGTCCGGTCATCAAGCAAGAATGGAGGCACCGGAATGACGAATGTGTTGCGTAACGTCCGCGCCGCGAAGATCGCTGCTCTCCTCGTCGCTGCCTTGGCCATGGCGGCTTGCGCCAAGAACCCCGGTCAGGACGCCGGCGCGCTGGCCAATGCGAGCGCCGCCACTCCGGGCAGTCAGCAGGATTTCGTCGTCAATGTCGGCGATCGGGTTTTCTTCAACTCCGATTCCTCGGAGCTGACGCCGCAATCGATCGCCACACTGGACAAGCAGGCGCAATGGCTGCGCAGCTACGCGCAATATACGTTCGTGGTCGAGGGCCATGCCGACGAGCGCGGCACGCGCGAATACAATATCGCGCTCGGCGCCCGGCGCGCGCAGGCCGTGCACGACTATCTGGTCTCGCGCGGCGTGCAGGCGCACCGCATGCGCACGATTTCCTACGGCAAGGAACGCCCGGTCGCGGTCTGCGACGACATATCGTGCTGGTCGCAGAACCGCCGCGCGGTCACCGTCCTCAACGCCAGTTCCTGAATCGAGAGATAAAGAGGGGGAAGGGAACAACCGGCGCCTCGCGGCGCCGGTTGTGCTTTGCGGCCGCGGCACATCGGTGGCAACTCGTTTGCAATCGCTCTAAAGTCACAATTCGGACGCAGGATTTCATATGTTGCCACCGCACAGCTCCAGCCGGAATCCCGGCCAGGTCACGGGCTCATGACCAGCTTGCCGCTCAATATGCTGCGGGTATCGGCGACCGCCGCCGCCATCGTGGCCGGCACCGCCGCGGCCTTGGGCCAGGCGGCGCCGGACGGATCACCCGGCTTCCTCGGCGGTCTGTTGGGTGGCGGCGAGCAGGACGCCGGCGCCCATCGGGACCGGCTCGCGCAGTCCTCGGCTGGCGATTTGAGCTTGCGCGTCGATCGCCTTGAAGCCCAGATCAGGCAGATGACCGGCGTGATCGAGGAGCTGCAGTTCCGCAATCAGCAAATGGCCGATCAGCTGCGGCGCATGCAGGAGGAGGCCGGCGCGCAGCCATCGTCCCCGCCCCGCCTGCCGGCCGTCCCGCCCGGCGCTCCCGCCACCACCCGGCCGGCCGCGCCCCCGCCGCCGGCACGACGCGGCGATGCGTTCGATCCCGCGCAAAATCCCACCGCCCCGGGAGCGCCCCGGACGCTGGGCGCGCTTCCGGGCGGCGCCCCCGTGGCGCCGAATCAGCCGCCCGACCAGGTGGTGGCGGATGAGCCGCCGCTCGGCGCTCCCGGCGGCCGCAGCGCCGGCGAACCGCTCAATCTTTCCACCCGGAGCGGCAAGGTCGGGCCTGACCCCGGGCCGCTGCCCGCGGAGGGGCGCAATCCTCCGCCCGGCGGTGCCCAAATGGCGACACTGCCCCCATCGGACAGCCCGAAGGATTATTACGACCTCGCCTACGGCTATATCCTGCGCAAGGATTACGCGCTGGCGGAGGACGGATTTCGCACCTTCCTGCGCAAATATCCCAGCGACCGGATGGCACCGGAGGCGCAATATTGGCTCGGCGAAAGCCTGTTCCAGCGGCAACGCTATCGCGATGCCGCCGAAGCCTTCCTCAATGTCTCGACCAAATATGAATCCACCGCCAAGGCGCCCGACGCGTTGCTGCGGCTCGGTCAGTCGCTCGCGGTGCTGGGCGAGAAGGAGGCGGCCTGCGCGTCGCTCGCAGAGGTGCTGCGCAAATATCCCCGCGCGGGCCTCGGCGTGAAGCAGGGCGTCGACCGGGAACAGAAGCGTGTCGGCTGCTGACCGGGCGGCGCCGGTTTCAGCCGCCGAGGCAAAGACCCTGTTTGCTGGCCTTCGATCCGCTCCGGCCCTCCTGCTTGCAGCCTCGGGCGGTCCCGATTCGAGCGCCCTCATGGTGCTGGCCGCGCGCTGGCGCGCCGGGCTCAGCCAAGGGCCGCAGCTTATCGCCGTCACGGTTGATCACCGGCTGCGCGCCGAATCGGGGCGCGAAGCGCAGGCCGCAAAGCGGCTGGCGCAGCGCCTGGGCATCCGCCACCGCACCATGCGCTGGACCGGCAAAAAGCCCCAAACCGGATTGCAGGAGGCGGCGCGCGCGGTTCGCTACCGCCTGCTGGCGGCTGCCGCGCGGGCCGCGGGAGCCCGCCATATCCTGACCGCGCACACGCTCGACGATCAGGCCGAGACCGTGCTCTTGCGCATGGCGCGCGGCAGCGGGCTGACCGGGCTCGCCGCCATGGCCCGGGAGACGCCGCTCATGGAGCAGATCCCCGATCCCGGGGCCGCGCGCCGCCCGGGCGCCGGTTCGCTCGTGCTGGTGCGCCCGCTGCTCGAGCTGCCGAAAGCGCGGCTGATCGCAACGCTCGAGGCGAGCCGGATCTCCTTTTGCGACGATCCGTCGAACCGCGATCCGCGCTTCACGCGCGCGCGGCTGCGGGAACTGATGCCGATGCTTGCCGGCGAAGGGTTGGACGCCGAACGGCTCGCTTTGCTGGCAAGACGACTGCGCCGCGCCGAAGCGACCATCGAACTTGCCGTGGGTGTGGCCGCGCGCGCGGTGTCCGACGCAGCCTGGACCAACGGCGATCCGATTCTGCTCGATGCTGAAAAATTCATCCGACTGCCTGCGGAGGTGGCGTTGCGCCTGCTCGGCCGCGCCATCGTTCACGCGGCCGGCGAACCGCCTGTGCGGCTCGGTCGGCTCGAAGCCCTCTACGAAGTGCTCGCCGAATCAAATTCCCAATCGCGCTCCGAATCGAGTTCGGTGCGCCGCGGGCACGATCGCGTGCGCCGCACGCTCGCCGGCGCGCTGATCACGCTGGCGGGCGGCCGGCTTACGATCGAGCGCGCCCCGCCGCGATCGAAACCCGGGCGCCGCTAGTGGTAAGGCCTTAACCACGCGCATATATGCTCTGCTACGCTCTGCGCGGCGCTCCCACGCGCGCGCCAGCGTGACGCGCCAGGGTGACGCGCCAGGGATAAGAAATGGGCCGCTTCCCTTGGCAGGAGGCCGAGCGACACCTAGATTGTGGCGGGATGGACGTGAATCGCCCACGAGCTGCGGGCAATATCAACCGAAGGCATCGCCAGTCGCCGGCATATCCGATGCGCCAGCGGGTCGGAGATGGACACAAGGGACGCGAGGCATGAACGCCCATCTGCGCAATTTCGCCCTCTGGGTCATCATTATCCTGTTGCTGCTTGCCCTGTTCACGCTGTTCCAGAATCCGAGCCAGCACACGGCGTCTTCCGACATCTCGTTCTCGCAACTGCTCAACGCGGTCGATGCCGGCGACGTGCGCGACGTGGTGATCCAAGGACCCGAGATTCACGGCACCTATAAGGACGGGCACAGCTTCCAGACCTATGCGCCCAACGACCCCTCCCTGGTGCAGAAGCTCTATCAGAAAAACGTGAACATCACCGCGCGGCCGCAGCAGAACGACGTCCCCTGGTTCGTTTCGCTGCTGATCTCGTGGCTGCCGATCTTCGCCATGATCGGGGTGTGGATTTTCCTGTCGCGGCAGATGCAGGGAGCCGGCGGCAAGGCGCTCGGCTTCGGCAAGTCGCGGGCGAAGCTTCTGACCGAGGCGCATGGCCGCGTCACCTTCGAGGATGTCGCCGGTGTCGACGAGGCCAAGCAGGACCTGCAGGAGATCGTCGAATTTCTGCGCGATCCGGGCAAGTTCCAGCGGCTTGGCGGGCGCATTCCGCGCGGCGTGCTGCTGGTCGGGCCGCCCGGCACCGGCAAGACGCTGCTGGCGCGCGCGATCGCGGGCGAGGCCAACGTTCCGTTCTTCACGATTTCGGGTTCCGACTTCGTCGAAATGTTCGTCGGCGTCGGCGCCAGCCGCGTACGCGACATGTTCGAGCAGGCCAAGAAGAACGCGCCCTGCATCATTTTCATCGACGAGATCGATGCGGTCGGTCGCCACCGCGGCGCCGGCCTGGGCGGCGGCAACGACGAGCGCGAGCAGACGCTGAACCAATTGCTGGTCGAGATGGACGGCTTCGAGGCCAACGAAGGCATCATCCTGATCGCGGCGACCAACCGGCCCGACGTGCTCGACCCGGCGCTGCTGCGTCCCGGCCGCTTCGACCGGCAGGTGATCGTGCCCAATCCCGACGTGGTCGGGCGCGAGCAGATTCTGAAAGTTCACGTGCGCAAGGTGCCGATGGCGCCGGATGTGAACCTCAAGACCATCGCGCGCGGCACGCCCGGCTTCTCGGGCGCCGACCTGATGAATCTGGTCAACGAGGCCGCCCTCATGGCGGCGCGGCGCAACAAGCGCATGGTCACCCAGATCGAGTTCGAGGATGCCAAGGACAAGGTGATGATGGGTGCCGAGCGCAAGTCGCTGGTGATGACGGAGGAGGAGAAGCTCCTCACCGCCTATCACGAAGGCGGCCACGCCATCGTGGCGCTCAACGTCAAGGCCACCGATCCGGTGCACAAGGCGACCATCATTCCGCGCGGGCGCGCGCTCGGCATGGTCATGCAGCTGCCCGAGCGCGACAAGCTGTCCATGAGCCTGGAACAGATGACCTCGCGGCTCGCCATCATGATGGGGGGCCGGGTGGCGGAGGAGCTGATCTTCGGCCGCGACAAGGTGACTTCCGGCGCCGCTTCCGACATCGAGCAGGCCACCAAGCTCGCCCGCATGATGGTGACGCGCTGGGGCCTCTCGGAGTCGCTCGGCACCGTCGCCTATGGGGAGAACCAGGACGAGGTCTTCCTCGGCTATCAGGTGGCTCGCCAGCAGAACGTGTCGGAGGAGACGAGCCGCAAGATCTATGCCGAGATCAAGCGCCTGGTCGAGAGCGGCTACACCGAGGCCGAGCAAATCCTCATGGCCAAGCGGGCCGATCTCGAAACCCTGGCCAGGGGCCTGCTCGAGTTCGAGACCTTGAGCGGTGATGAGATCAAGGACCTGCTCGTGGGCAAGCGGCCGAGCCGCGAATCGGTGATCGAGCCCGCGACCCCGCGCGGCTCCGCGGTTCCGCCCGCCGGCAAGCCGCGTCCGCGCCCCGAGACCGGCGGCCTCGAGCCGCAGCCGCAGTCGTAGTCCATACCAGCGGCCACACTCTCTGAGTTGTCATGCCCCGCGAATGCGGGGCATCCAGTATTCGCAAACGCCGATTTTATATTGAAACGCCAGCGGTTGCTGGGTCGCATAGCCCGCGAAGACGGGCGTAAACGCCCTGATGCCTTTCGCGGACGATGACACCGGAGAAGCCTCCCTCCGCTACCATCAGCCGGCCACACTTTTAGGCAATCTGGATTTCTGGATGGGTCATGGTTCCGGGGGAGCTAGGCATGCGAGGAGACTGGGTTTCCTTTTCCAACCCATTGAACATACGAAAGTCTTTGAGGCGGTCGCGGGCCCTGGTCGGGCTCGCACTGCTGCTGGCGCCGGTCTTCGCGAGCACCGCTTCCGCCCAGGCGGTCGCTCCTGCGCCCAAGCCGAAGCCGCAACCCGTACAGACCGAGCCGGGCCTGCCCGCTCTCGCGCACGTTTCGAGCTCGCCGGTTCCGACCTTGGACGAAGGCACCGCTCAGCGCATGGCGGCCGCCATGCTGGCCTATTCGGCGCTCGAGGTGCGCGGCGGTTGGCCGAGCCTGCCGGCGGGCGCCAAGCTCGCTCCGGGGGCGCGGGGTCCCGATGTGGTGCTGCTGCGGCAGCGCCTGGCCGTGACCGAAGATCTGCCGGCCGAGAGGATCGGCGGCGATGTCTTTGACGACGCGCTGGCCGCAGCGGTCCGGCATTTCCAGGCTCGCCACGGCCTGCCGGAGACCGGCAGCGTCGGGCCGGGCACGCTCGCGGCTCTCAACGTGCCGGTCGGCAAGCGCCTGCATCAGCTCGCCGCTTCGATCGACCGGCTCGCCGCCATGGATCTCACGTTCGGCGAACGCTATGTCGTCGTCAACATTCCCTCGACGGTCGCGGAGGCGGTGGAAGGCGACCACGTGGTGCGGCGCTACGTCGTGGTGGTCGGCAAGACCGATCGGCCCTCGCCGACGCTCTCCACCCTGATCACGACCGTCAATCTCAATCCGACCTGGACGGTGCCCTTGTCCATCGCCAAGAAGGACATCATCACCAAGATGCGCAAGGACCCGGGTTATCTCGCCCGCATGCATATTCGCCCGCTCGATGCCCAGGGCAACGAGATCGATGCCAAGCTCATCGACTGGAATTCCGACCGTTCGCCCAATTTCACGCTGCGGCAGGATTCCGGCAACTGGAACGCGCTCGGCGCCGTGCGCATCGATATGCCGAATCCCTATTCGGTCTATATGCACGACACCAACCATAAGAACCTGTTCAGCAACGATTACCGCTTCGAATCCTCCGGCTGCACGCGCGTGGCCGAGGTGCGCGATCTCGCGGCCTGGCTGTTGGCCGACAATCCCGGCTGGGGGCGCCGCGAGATCGATGCCGGCATCGACAAGGGCGAGCGCCTCGACATCCGCCTCACCCACAAGGTCCCGGTCGCCTGGACCTATCTCACCGGCTGGGCGACCCGCGACGGCACCATCCATTTCCGTGACGACATCTACGGGCTCGATGACAAGCAGCCCTTGACGGCCGAGGCGCGCGCGCCGACCGCGCTGGTGGCGGCACGCGCATCGGGCTTCGTCCTGCAGTCAGCCGACACCCGTCCGTTCGAGATCAAGCCGGTCTCCTATCTCGACAGCCAATGACCTGAAAACCGCGGCGATGCGCATTTTGTAATCGGTCCGGCCGCCCGTCAGGGCAAATGCGACCGTGCCCGCTGCCACGTGTCTTCGAGCGTGCCGGCGGCATCGATCCGCGTCCAGCCGAGCGGACCGAGATCGTAGCTCTCCTGGGCCAGCACCACCGCCGCATCGGCATCGGAGGCGTCGCGGCGGCGCGCTCCGACCCGCTCCAGCCGCGTGGCGAGCGGCGCCTCGAGAAAGAAGCCGCGGAACGCAACCCGAAGCAGCGCCGCGGATGCCTCGGCGAGCGCCCGCTCGCCCGGCTGGGCGAACACCGCGTCCAGGATCGCCGAATGGCCGGCCGCGGCCACCCGGCGCGCCTTGTCGGCGATCACCGCATAGACTTGGCTCGTCACCTGCGCCGCGTAGGCCGCGGGCGGCAGCTTCTCGTTCTCATCCTTGCCGAACAGCGTCTTGCGTTCCGCATCCGAGCGCAGCACCACGGCGCCGGGCATCGGCGTGAGCTGCGACGCGAGCGCGCGGGCGAGCGCCGACTTGCCGGTGCCGGAGCGGCCGCCGGTCGCAACCAGGACCGGCGGCGGCGGCTCGATTGCGCGTCGCGCCAGCTCGAAATAGCGGCGCGCGCTTTCGCCGATGGCGCGCTGCTCGGCGGGCGCCGCCCGCTCCCGCCGCTCTACCGTCACCTTGGCGCGGATCGCCGCCCGCATCGACAGATAAAACGGCAGCGCCGCCAGCGCGTCCAAATCCTCCGCCCGCCGGGTCTGCGCCAGATAGCGGTTGAAGACCACATTGGCAGGCTGCGGCAGGCCGCGCTCGATGAGGTCCATGAGCAGAAAGGCGAGATCGTAGAGCACGTCGCCCGAGCCGATCAACGGGCTGAACTCGATGGCGTCGAACAGGACCGGTGCGCCCTCGATGAGCACGATATTGCCGAGATGCAGATCGCCATGGATGCGCCGGATGAGACCGTGCCGGCCGCGCTCCAGCAGGAGCGGCCGGATGCGCCCAAAGGCGGTGCGGCTGGCGCGTCCCAGCGCCGCCACCTCGGCGGGCGCGAAGAGCTCGGGCGTCTTGCCGAATTCGGCGACGTGCTCGCCGATATAGGCGCCCAGCGCGTCGATCCACGGCTCCGGCGCGACCGCGGCCGCCTGCGCGTGCGCGTGCGCCACGATGCGGCCCAGCCGGTCGGCCAGGGCGGCATCGACGCGCCCTTGATCCGCCAGACGGTCGAGGGTGAGGGCCTCGTCGAAGCGGCGCATCTCGACCGCCCATTCGATCGGCTGGCCGCGGCCCGCGAGCGCGAGCGAGCCGTCCGGCTCGCGCGTGATCGCCACCACGCGCCGATAGATTTGCGGCGCGAACGCGCGGTTGACCTCGATCTCGGCCTCGCAAGCGACTTTGCGTTTCTCGAGCGTGGAAAAATCAAGAAACGGAAACCGCACCGCGCGCTTGATCTTGAAGACGCGCTCGCCGGCGAGAAAGACCGAAGACGCGTGGGTGTCGATGCGCTTGACCGGGCGCCCGCCATGGGTGGCGGGATCACCCAGCAGCGCCAGGACGGGCTCCTGCGTGTCGACCGCGGAGTTCATGTCGCGAGGTTCATTGGCTTAGCACCGTTCCGGCTGGCCCGAGCACGCTGCTTGGGAGGCGGCATGTGCCGCAATCTTGCGCCCTTTTCTCGGCGCGTGCCTATTGACCGTGGCGGGCGAAGCCGAAAGATGGCGCCGCGATCGCCCGTTCCGGGGGCGGCGCAAGCCAACGACGGGAAGTCTCATGCGCCCCAATGACGGCAGCAGAACCGCCGCCCAAGTGTTGATCGACCAGCTCGTGGTGCACGGCGTGCGCCATGTTTTCTGCGTGCCGGGCGAGAGCTACATCGCGGCGCTCGACGCCCTGCATGACGCCCCGATCGCGGTGACGGTCTGCCGCCAGGAAGGCGGCGCCGCCATGATGGCGGAGGCGGTCGGCAAGGCCACCGGGGCGCCCGGCATCTGCTTCGTCACGCGCGGCCCCGGCGCCACCAATGCGGCGGCCGGGCTGCATGTGGCGCGCCAGGATTCGACCCCGCTGATCTTGTTCGTGGGACAGATCGCGCGCGACATGCGCGAGCGCGAGGCCTTCCAGGAGCTCGACTACCGCGCCGTGTTCGGGACCATCGCCAAATGGACGACCGAGATCGACGATCCGGCCCGAATCCCTGAGCTCGTCTCGCGCGCCTTCTATACCGCGACCAACGGGCGCCCCGGCCCGGTGGTCATCGCGCTGCCCGAGGACATGCTGGTGGAGCATGTGACGGTCAAGGATGCGCCCGCCTTTGTGCCGGTGGAGACCTGGCCGGGCCAGAACGACATGAGCCGCCTGCAGAAGCTTCTCTGGGCGGCGGCCCGGCCGATCGTGCTGGCGGGCGGCAGCCGGTGGTCGGAGCCGGCCAGCGCCGCGCTGCAACGATTCGCCGAGCGCTTCGCGCTGCCGGTGGCCACCACGTTTCGCCGCGCCCATCTGATCGACGCGCTGCATCCGTGCTATGCCGGCGACCTCGGCATCGGTCCCAATCCCAAGCTCCTGGCGCGCATCAAGGCGGCCGATCTGGTCGTGCTGATCGGCGGCCGGATGGGCGAATTGCCATCGCAGCGCTACACCCTCTTCGACATCCCGGCCCCGCAGCAGACCTTGGTGCACGTGCATCCCGGGGCCGAGGAGCTGGGCCGGGTCTATCGGCCCCATCTCGCCGTGCATGCGGCGCCGACCGCCTTTGCGGCCTGCCTGGAAGCCCTGCAGCCGCCAGGCCAGATCCCCTGGGGTGAGGCGACCACGGCGGCCCATGCCGAGTTTCTGGCCTGGACCGAGCAGCCGACCACGGTTCCGGGCGCCGTCAATATGGGCGAGATCGTCACGGCGTTGCGGACCAGCCTTCCGGCTGATGCCTTCATCTGCAACGGCGCGGGCAATTTCTCCATCTGGGTGCATCGCTACTACCGCTACCGGCGCTATGGCACCCAGGTCGCGCCCATTTCCGGCTCCATGGGCTACGGGGTGCCGGCCGCGGTGGCGATGAAACGGCTGCATCCGGAGCGCACCGTCATCGCGTTCGCGGGCGACGGGGATTTCCTGATGACCGGGCAGGAATTCGCCACCGCCGCGCAATACGGCCTGCCCATCATCGTAATCGTGGTCGATAACGGCATGTACGGCACCATCCGCATGCATCAGGAGCGCGAATATCCGGGCCGGGTGCTGGGCACACAGCTGCAGAATCCGGATTTCGCCGCCTATGCGCGCGCGTTCGGCGGGTTCGGGGCGACCGTGGAGCGCACCGCCGACTTCGCGGAGGCATTCGCGGCGGCGCAGCGGTCCGGCAAGCCCGCGCTCCTGCACGTCAAGGTCGATCCCGAGGCGATCACCCCCAGCACGACGCTCGCAGCGATCCGCGAAAAGGCCCTGAGCGGGCAGCACAGCTGAGCTCGCTGAAGAAGGGCTGTAGCCCGTATGGAGCGTAGCGCAATACGGGAGCGGCGATCCCGGATTACGCAAGCGCTCCATCCGGGCTACAGGCGCGGCCGAATCACGAGCCTTGTTTTTGCTGGCGGAATGAATCACTTTTCATTCTTTCAAGGATGGACGCGGTTCGCCCATGCCTTACCGCCGCACCGAGAAGGTCACCCGCAAGCTTGCGGCACGCCACGACGCCATCATGGTGGCGGCCCGCGCACTTGCGGCCGAGGGCGGAATGGGAAGCGTGCAGATCGCCTCTGTGGCCGAGCGGGCCGGCATCGCGGCCGGGACCGTCTACCGTTACTTTCCGTCAAAGACGGACCTGATCGCGGCCCTGGTGGCGGCCCAGTCCGCGGCCGAGATCGCGGCGCTCAACCGTGCCGCGGACGCCGCTCCCGGGCCGCTCTCGGCGCTGGCGGCCGCGATCGTGACCTTCGCGGCGCGCGCGCTGGCCGGCCGGCGGCTCGCCTTCGCTATGATCGCGGAACCGGTCGAGCCCGAGCTCGAAGCCGCCCGCTTGGCCTATCGGCGCGCGCTCGCCGGCGCGCTCGAAATTCGCATTCGCAGCGCGCTGGAACGCGGCCATCTGCCGGCGCAGGATGCGGCTGCGGCGGCGGCGGCGCTGGTTGGAGCCTTGATCGAGGGGCTGCTCGGGCCGCTTGCGCCGGGGCCGACCGACGATCCGGCGCAGAACCGCGCGCAGGTGCAGACCCTCGCTTTGTTCGGGTTGCGCGGCCTCGGCGTCATCGACGCCCGCGCGCGCGGCATCGTGGTGCAGACCGTCGTGCCGCCGCCCGAACGCCCAGCGTGACAAGCTTGCCGTCAATGCGACATCAGCACCGGGATCGTCGATGTGGCCAAGACCGTGCGGGTAACGCCGCCGAGGATGAATTCCCGCAGCCGGGAATGCCCGTAGCCGCCCATCACCATGAAATCGGCGCCGGTCTCGGCGGCGTGCGACCTGATCGCCGACGGCACGTCGACATTGCCGGCGGACACCCGCTTGAGTTCGACCTTGAGGCCGTGGCGAGCCAGGTGCCGGGCCATGTTGGTGCCGACAAGTTCGCTGCCTTTGCCGCGCTCTCCGCTGACGGCGACGATATCGATGGCCTTGGCGCGCTGCAGAAACGGCAGCGCATCCGCGATGGCGCGCGTGGCAGGACGGCTGCCGTCCCAGCACACCAGCACCCGCTCGAGCGTGACGGCTTGCGTTTGCACATACGGCACGACCACGACCGGCCGCCCCGACTCGAACAGCGCCCCTTCGATCAGAAGCTCCTCGGTGGCACCCTCCTTGGGGCGGGCCTGCCCGGCCACCGCAAGATCGAATCGTCGCGCGATGCGCCCGAACAGGTCGGCGGCTCCCGCCACGCTGGCGTCGAGGATGCGCACCTCTGCCGAAAGCCCGGCTCGCCTCGCCGCCGCCTCGAACCGGTCCGTCGCCGCCCTGGCGGCCTTGGTATTCTCCTCGCGCTGGGCTTCGATCAAATCGGTCGGGATACCGCCCAGCACGGTGCCCGGGATCACCGGCTCATAGATGAATCCGACACCCGCGATATGGGCCTCGAACAGCTGCGCCAGCGAGATCGCGTAATCAGCCGCGAACTCCTGTGGGGCTGCGCCGGTCAGATTGACCACGATGTCCTTGACCATGGCTCGAAGCTCCTCACCCGCTAGAGAGCATTGCGGCCCGTCGATCGAGACCGATCACGGGCCGCTCCGCGTCCACGCCGAGCTTGCGTGCCCGATTATTTTTTCGTGCCGTCGGCCTTGTACTGGTTGACATAGGCCCAAAGGTTCGCGACCTCCATCGGATCCTTGATCCCGCCGAAAGCCATGCGGGTGCCCGGAACCATGCCGGCCGGATTATCGATATATTTTAAGAACGTGTCCTTGTTCCAGGTGATGCCGGAGGCCTTGTTGGCATCCGAATAGTTGAAGCCCGGATAGCTGCCGGCCTTGCGGCCATCAAGCCCGTTGAGCGGCGGTCCGAGCTTGATCTTGGCGTCCTCCCCCACATCGTGGCAGGGACGGCACTTGTTGAACGACTGCTCGCCCGCGGCGGCATCCTGCGCCAGCGCGGTCCCTGTCGACGCGACCACGAGTACCCCAACAAAAACCCACGTCCTCATCAGTCTCTCCTCTCGTTCCTCTCGTTCTGATGTCGTTCCGACGGCCCCGTATTCGCCGCAGGGCGGACCTCGACCGTGTTCGAATGGCGCCCCGCGCGGCAAGTGTCAACGGTGGATACATCGGAGATTTCCCCC
>DASXXS010000051.1:0-8975 GCA_036502925.1 Xanthobacteraceae bacterium | reverse complement strand
ACGTTTCGCCTCGGCAGCAGTCATTGGGCTGGCGGTCACGCAAGCCGCAGGGGCGGCCGAGATGACGGGAGCGGGCGCCACCTTTCCCTATCCGATCTATGCGAAATGGGCGGATGCCTACAAGAAAGAGACCGGTGTCGGAATGAACTACCAATCGATCGGCTCCGGCGGCGGCATCAAGCAGATCGAGGCCAAGACCGTCACTTTCGGTGCCACCGACGCGCCGCTTAAGGGCGAAGATCTCGATAAGAACGGGCTGGTGCAGTTTCCGATGGTGATGGGCGGCATCGTGCCAGCCATTAACATCGACGGCGTCAAGGCCGGCGATCTCGTGCTCGATGGTGCCACGCTTGCTAAGATTTTCCTGGGCGACGTCAAGTCGTGGGATGATCCTGCGATCAAGAAGCTCAATCCCAACGCCAAGCTCCCGGCGCAGGCGATCGCAGTCGTCCACCGTTCGGACGGTTCGGGCACCACGTTCAACTTCACCGACTATCTGTCGAAGGTGAGCCCGGATTGGAAGTCGAAGGTCGGCTCCGACACGGCGGTGGAATGGCCGGTCGGCATCGGCGCCAAGGGCAACGAGGGCGTCTCCGCCAATATCGCCCAGACCAAGGGCTCCATCGGCTATGTGGAGTATGCCTACGCCAAGCAGAACAAGCTGGTTTTCACCAAGATGCTGAACAAGGACGGCAAGACCGTTGCTCCGACGATGGACGCCTTCCAGGCTGCGGCGGCCAACGCCGACTGGAATTCCGTCCCTGGTTATGGCTTGATTCTCGACAATCAGCCGGGTGCCACGTCTTGGCCGATGACGGCCGCGACCTTTATCCTGATCCACAAGCAGCCGCAGGAACCGGCGGCGGCCGCCGAGGCGCTCAAGTTCTTCGCCTGGGCCTATGCCAAGGGCGCCAAGATGGCCGAGGACCTCGACTATGTCCCGATGCCGGCCTCCGTCACGGCTTCGGTGGAGAAGGTTTGGACCGCGCAGATCAAGGATGCCGCGGGCAAGCCGCTCTTTGTCGCCCACTGAATGGCAGCGCGACCGGAGAAGGCGCCAATCGGGCGCCTTCTCGCTCCACCAGAGTCTTTATCCACCACGACTTGAGAGAAGCCTTGTGCGGTGGCGTGGGCTCGGCTTGAGTTGGCTCTTCCAGGCGAATGCGCAGGATGAGCCGCGATGCAATCCACCGGGAGGCGACCTGTGGTCGACCTTGTGTTGAATGGCGATGCCGCCGGATTCGGCGCGATGCCGGCACGTTCGAAGAGGCTTGATCGGCTGCGCTGGGGAGACGCGCTCTTTCACCAGCTCACGCGCGCGGCCGCGGCCGGGGTCCTGATCCTTCTCAGCGGCGTGATCATTTCCCTGATCCACGGCTCGCTTCCGGCGTTGCGCGCCTTCGGCTTCAACTTTCTCATCGAGGATCGCTGGAATCCGGTCACCGAGAAGTTCGGTGCGCTGGCGCCGATCTACGGCACGATCGTCACCGCGTTCCTGGCGATGCTGATCGCGGTGCCGGTCGGGCTGCTCATCTCGGTCTTCCTCACCGAGCTTTGCCCGCTATGGCTGCGCCGCCCGATCGGGATCGCGATCGAGCTGTTGGCGGGCATTCCGAGCATCATCTACGGAATCTGGGGCCTGTTCGTGTTTGCGCCGTTCCTGCAGCAGACCTTGCAGCCGTTCCTGATCGAGGTTTTCGGCTACGTCCCGGGGCTGTCGGTGCTGTTCGCAGGACCCCCTTACGGCATAGGCATTCTCACCGCCAGCCTGGTCCTGGCCATCATGGTGCTTCCGTTCATCACCTCGATCTCGCGCGACGTGTTCGAAGCGGTGCCGCCCGTGTTGAAGGAGGCCGCCTATGGGGTGGGCTGCACCACCTGGGAGGTGGTGCGTTACGTCGTGCTGCCATATGCGCGGGTCGGCGTGATCGGCGGCGTCATGCTGGGTCTCGGGCGCGCGCTGGGCGAGACCATGGCGGTGACCTTCGTGATCGGCAATGCGCACCGGATATCGGCATCGATCCTGGCTCCCGGCACCACCATCTCGGCGACCATCGCCAACGAATTCACCGAGGCGGTCGGCGATCTCTACACTTCGTCGCTGATCGCGCTGGGCCTGATTCTCTTCGCCATCACCTTCATCGTGCTCGCCGCGGCGCGCTACCTGCTGCTGCGCATCGAGCGGCGGATCGGCTAGCGCCATGAATCCCTTAGTGCACCATGAATCGTTTCGCAGCATGAACCGGTCAGCATCATGAACCGCCTCTACGCCGCCCGCCGCCGCCGCAACGCGGTGGCGATGGTCCTGTCGGTGGCCGCCACCACGTTCGGGATCGGATGGCTGGCCTTGATCCTGGGTGTATTGCTGTGGGAAGGGCTGAGCGGGCTTTCGCTCAGCGTCTTCGCCGAGATGACGCCGCCGCCCGGTGCCGCCGGCGGGCTGCTCAACCCGATCATGGGAAGCCTGATCCTGACGGTTCTGGCCGTGCTTATCGGGACTCCGATCGGCATCCTGGCCGGCACCTATATGGCCGAATATGGCCGCTATTCCCCGCTCACCTCGATCGTGCGTTTCATCAACGACATTTTGTTGAGCGCGCCCTCGATCGTGGTCGGGCTGTTCATCTACGAGGTCATGGTTGCTCCGATGGGGCATTTTTCCGGGCTCGCGGGCGCGGTGGCGCTCGCCGTCATCGTCATCCCGGTCGTGGTGCGCACGACCGAGGACATGCTGCTGCTGGTCCCCAATCCGTTGCGGGAAGCGGCCGCCGCGCTCGGGTTGCCGCGCGTCGTGGTGATCGGCCGCGTCTGCTACCGCGCCGCCAAGGCCGGCATGGTCACCGGCGTGCTGCTGGCGATCGCGCGCATCAGCGGCGAGACCGCGCCGCTCTTGTTCACGGCATTGAACAACCAGTTCTGGAGCCTTGATCTCAACGCCCCGATGGCGAGCCTGCCGGTGGTCATCTTCCAATTCGCATTGAGCCCCTACAAGGAATGGCAGCAGCTCGCCTGGACCGGCGCGCTCATCATCACCTTCACCGTGCTTGCGCTCAGCATCATCGCGCGCATGCTTTCCGCAACGAGAAAACCGTCATGAATGTTGCATCGGTTGCCACCCCCACCGTCACCCATGCGGCGGTCGACACCGCAAATCTGGCGACGAAAATCTCGATTCGCGGGCTCAACTTCTATTACGGGGGCCAAAGGGCGCTCATGGACATCAGCCTGCCGCTCTACCAGGGCAAGGTCACGGCCTTCATCGGGCCGTCGGGCTGTGGAAAATCGACCCTGCTGCGCGTTCTCAACCGAATGTACGACCTCTACCCCCATCAGCGCGCCGAGGGCGAGGTCCTGTTCGACGGCGAGGACATTCTTTCGCCCCGGCAAGATCTCAACCTGCTGCGTGCCCGCATCGGCATGGTGTTCCAGAAACCGACGCCGTTTCCCATGTCGATCTATGAGAATATCGCATTTGGCCTTCGGCTTTACGAAAAGCTGCCCAAGTCCGAGCTCGACGGGCGGGTCGAAACCTCGCTGCGGCGCGCCGCCCTGTGGGACGAGGTGAGGGGAAAGCTCAACGCCAACGGCTTGAGCCTTTCCGGCGGGCAGCAACAACGGCTGTGCATCGCGCGCACCGTTGCGATCAAGCCGGAGGTGATCCTGTTCGACGAACCCTGCTCGGCGCTCGATCCGATCTCGACCGCCAAGATCGAGGAGTTGATCGACGAGCTGAAGGACGACTACACGATCGCGATCGTCACCCATAATATGCAGCAGGCGGCCCGCGTTTCCGACGTGACCGCCTTCATGTATCTCGGCGAGCTGGTCGAGTTCGACACCACCAGCAAGATGTTCACCGCGCCGCGCGACCGGCGGACACAGGACTATATTACGGGTCGCTTCGGCTGAGGCCGCGTGCCTGCGCGACGGCGAGGACAACAGCAATGATGATGAACGAGCACACGGCCAAGGCCTTCGACATCGATCTCCAGGAGCTCACCCGCCTGGTGGCGGAGATGGGCGGCCTGGTCGAGAAGCAGATCGCGGATTCGGTCGATGCGCTCGCCAAGCGCGACATCGAGCGGGCGGGCCGCGTGGTGGCGATCGATGCCGGCATCGACGCCCTGCAGCGCGAGATCGAGGACAAGGCGGTGCTCACGATCGCGCGCCGCCAGCCCATGGCGGTGGATTTGCGCGAGATCGTGGGCGCGCTGCGCTTGGCCAACGACCTCGAACGGATCGGCGACCTGGCCAAGAACATCGCCAAGCGCGTGGCCGCGATCAACGGCGACTTCCATCCGCAGAAGCTTCTGCGCGGCGTCCAGCACATGGCGGCCCTGGTGCTGGGCCAGCTCAAACAGGTGCTCGACAGCTACGCCAGCCACGACCTGAACAAGGCGCTCGCGGTATGGAAGGGCGATGAAGAGGTCGACGCCATGTGCACCTCGCTGTTCCGCGAGCTGCTGACCTACATGATGGAAGACCCGCGCAACATCACGTTCTGCATCCATCTCATGTTCTGCGCCAAGAACATCGAACGCATGGGCGACCACGCCACCAACATCGCCGAGACCGTGCATTACATGATCGAAGGGCGGGCGATCGTGGACGAGCGCCCCAAGGGCGACACCACATCGGTATTTTCGGCGGCGGAGAAATAGCAGGAGCCCGAGCGAATGAATGCCAGCATTCTGATCGTCGAGGATGAGGAAGCATTGACGCTGCTGCTGCGCTACAACCTCGAAACGCAGGGTTACGAGGTCGAGACGATCGCGCGCGGCGATGAGGCCGACACCAGGCTCAAGGAAGGCAATCCCGATCTCGTCATCCTCGATTGGATGCTGCCCGGCCTGTCGGGAATCGAGCTCTGCCGCCGGCTGCGGGCGCGGCCGGAAACGCGACAGCTGCCGATCATCATGTTGACGGCGCGCGGGGAGGAAAGCGAGCGCGTGCGCGGACTGTCGACCGGCGCCGACGACTACATCGTCAAGCCGTTCTCGGTGCCGGAGCTGCTCGCCCGCGTCAACGCGCTGCTGCGTCGCGCCTCACCCGAGCGCGTGGCCGACGTGCTCAGCTTCGGCGATATCGCGATCGACCGGGAGAAAAAGCGGGTCTCGCGCTCCGGCAATGCGATCGATCTCGGGCCGACCGAATATCGCCTGCTGGAATTCCTGATGGAGCGGCCCGGCCGCGTCTTTTCCCGCGAGCAGCTGCTCGACGGCGTCTGGGGCAGCGATATCTACATCGACGAGCGCACCGTCGACGTCCATGTCGGCCGGCTGCGCAAGGCGCTCAACCGCGGTCATAGCAGCGACCCGATCCGTACCGTTCGCGGCGCCGGCTACGCGCTCGACGACCGTTTCGGCAAGATCGCGTAATTTCCGGGGGTCATAAGTCCATTTTCGGACGGAGATCCGGACGCCACCCCGGTGTCCCGGCCTTGAGCCGGGACCGTTCCAGGCTCGGAGTGTCGAACGGTCCCGGCTCAAGGCCGGGACAAGGCCTGCTGAAAATCCTAGCCCCGGAATGGGCGGCGGTCGCGGCGGCGGTCGCCGGCCGGCTGATAGGCAACCCGCGAGTGGTAGCTGCAATAGGGCGTGCCCGCGCCGGCGTGACCGCCGCAGAAGAAGAAGTCGGTGCTGCCCGGATCCCCGATCGGCCAGCGACAGGTTTCCTCCGTAAGCTCGAGGATCGTGCGCCGCTGGCCGAGCGGAATGACGTTGTCGATCAGCTCCGGTTCCGGCTCCGGCTCGAAATCATAGGCGTGCGCGAGCGCGGTATTTCCCCGGAGCGCGGGACGCGAGACGCGCATCAAATGAGCGGCGCGGGCCTTGCGCGGACGCGGCGGCGAAGCAGACGGGCTCTTGGCGCGGCCCGACAGCCCGAGGCGGTGCACCTTGCCGATCACGGCATTGCGGGTGATGCCGCCAAGCTCGGCGGCGATCTGGCTTGCCGACAGTCCCTCGCCCCACAATTTTTTCAGACTCTCGACGCGTTCTTCGGTCCAGGTCATGCATCTTCCCCAGCGGTGAGGCGGCGAATAGGCCTCGACAGAATCCACCCTCAGCTCCGGTCAGCCCGCGGCCGACCAGACGCTTACTCCCCGCTACTGATGAACTCGAAAACCCGTCCGCCGCACGAAATGTCGTACCTGACAATCGGAAACCTACAATATGGCGGGAGTCGAGCGCAAGAGTCCCGATCGGCGCGTCCACACCTTCCAATTTGGAATATGCCGACATCCACACCTATCCGCATGAACGTTGGGGGCCGTCGCCGCTCCGCCGAGTATCTTTGGGCGGCGCGCTCCCAGGATGTTGACAGGCAGGCCGGCCGCAATAGAATGCAATCCCAGTGCCGCCCGGAGAGGCGGCACATTCATTTCGGACGATTGTCATTTCGGACGATTGTCATTTCGGACGATTGCCGGCATTTGCATGAGCGGGCGCATGAGCGGGGCTCCCATATCGCATTTGTTGCCGACCTATGCACGCGTCGATCTCGCCTTCGAGCGCGGCGAAGGCGTATGGCTCCTGGCGACCGACGGCGAACGCTATCTTGACCTCACGTCGGGCGTGGCGGTGAACGCGCTCGGCCACGCCCATCCGCATCTGGTCGCCGCGATCACCGAACAGGCCAGCAAGCTCTGGCACGTCTCAAATCTCTTCCGGATTCCGGAAGCCGAGCGGCTGGCGGCGCGGCTTTGCGAGGCAAGCTTCGCCGATACCGTGTTCTTCGCCAATTCCGGTGCCGAGGCCATGGAATGCGCGATCAAGATGGCGCGCAAGTATCAATCGGCCGGCGGCAAGCCTGATCGCTTCCGCATCGTCACCTTCGAAGGCGCATTTCATGGACGCACGCTGGCGACGCTCGCGGCCGGCGGCCAGAAGAAATATCTCGACGGCTTCGGACCGGTGGTCGAAGGTTTCGACCAGGTGCCGTTCTGCGATCTCGAGGCGACCAGGCAGGCGATCGGGCCGGCGACGGCCGCCATCCTGATCGAGCCGATCATGGGCGAGGGCGGAGTGCGGGTGGTGCCGCCGGAATTCCTCAAGGCCTTGCGCCGCCTTTGCGACAGCAACGGGCTGCTGCTGATATTCGACGAAGTGCAGACCGGGATGGGACGCACCGGCGATCTGTTCGCCTATCAGCGCTATGGGGTCGCTCCCGACATCATGGCGCTGGCCAAGGCGCTGGGCGGCGGTTTTCCGCTCGGTGCTTGCCTCGCCACCGGCGAGGCCGCCAAGGGCATGACCGCGGGCACCCACGGCTCGACCTTCGGGGGCAACCCGCTCGCCATGGCGGCCGGCAATGCCGTGCTCGATGTGATGCTGGCGCCCGGCTTTTTGGAGCACGTTCGCCGGGCCGGGCTCGTGTTCAAGCAGAAGCTTGCCGAGATCAAGGACCTCCATCCCTCCGTCATCGCCGAGGTGCGCGGCGAAGGGCTGTTGGTCGGGCTGCGCACCCTGATGCCGAACGGGGAACTGGTCGACGAACTGCGCGCCGAGAAGACGATCACGGCCGCGGCCGGCGACAATATGGTGCGGCTCCTGCCGCCGCTGATCGTGAGCGAGGACGAGCTCGCCGAGGCAGCCAGGCGCATCGAGCGCGCCTGCGGCCGCCTGGCCAAGGCGCACAAGGGAGTGCGCCAGGAGGCGGTCGGATGAGCGCGAACGGCGTCCGCCACTTCCTCGACCTCGCCGACATTTCCAAAGCCGCGCTGCGCGGAATGATCGAGGCCAGTCGCGCCATGAAGGCCAGGCGCAAAAACGCCGTCCAACGCAGGGGCGCGGGCGACCGCCCGCTTGCCGGCAAGACGCTGGCCATGATCTTCGACAAGCCTTCGACCCGCACCCGCGTTTCCTTCGAGGTGGCGATGCGGCAGCTCGGCGGCGACGCCATCACGCTCACCGGCCAGGAGATGCAGTTCGGCCGCGGCGAGTCGCTCGCCGATACCGCGCGCGTGCTCTCGCGCTATGTCGACGCCATCATGATCCGCATTCTCGACCATGAAGCGCTGGCCGAGCTCGCCCGCCACGCCACCGTGCCGGTCATCAACGGTCTCACGCGCCGGTCGCACCCCTGCCAGGTGCTTGCCGATGTCATGACCTTCGAGGAGCACCGCGGCCTGATCAAGGGCAAGACCGTGGCCTGGTCCGGCGACGCCAACAATGTGCTCGCGTCCTGGATGCACGCCGCGCAACGCTTCGATTTCCGCCTGCGGGTCGCGACCCCGCCCGAGCTCGCGCCCAAGAAATGGCTGGCTGATTGGGTCAAGGCTTCCGGCGCCGATATCGTCATCGGCACCGATCCGGACGAGGCGGTCAAGGGGGCGGACTGCGTCGTCACCGATACCTGGATATCGATGGGCGACAAGGATGGGCAGCGCCGCCACAACCTGCTCAAGCGCTACCAGGTCAATGCGCGGACCATGGCGCGGGCAAAGCCTGATGCATTGTTCATGCATTGCCTGCCGGCGCATCGCGGCGAGGAGGTCACCGACGAGGTGATCGACGGGCCGCAATCGGTGGTGTTCGACGAGGCGGAAAACCGGCTGCATGCCCAGAAGGGCATCTTGGCTTGGTGCCTGGACGCCGGTTCGCCGTAACGGCAGGCAGCTTTCTGTCGGATATATCGGCCGTCGCGACCCGACCGGCCGACGCACCAAGCAATGCGGTTAATCCACACTATATAGGGGCAGCATGAGCAGTCCTGACGTCGATATTCCCACCCGCGCGCCGGCGGCCATCTCCGCCGACGACACCATCCTGCCGTTCGAGGTCGCCGCCCTCGACCTGCGCGGCCGCGTGGCCCGCCTCGGTCCCACGGTCGATGAGATCCTGAACGCCCATGACTATCCGGCGCCGGTTGCCAAGCTGCTGGGTGAAGCGATCGTGCTCACGGTGCTGCTCGGCTCGGCGCTGAAGATCGAAGGCCGCTTCATCCTGCAGACCCAAAGCGACGGCCCGGTGCGC
>DASXXS010000050.1:0-28852 GCA_036502925.1 Xanthobacteraceae bacterium | reverse complement strand
GGGCTCGATTTTTCCGGCTTCGGCGCCGCCTTGGCGGGAGCTGCGGCGCCGGCGCCATCGCGGATCTGGCCGAGCAAAGCCCCCACCGCGACAGTCTCGCCATCCTTGGCGGCGACCTCGGCCAGCACGCCGGCGGCCGGCGAGGGCACCTCGATCGTCACCTTGTCGGTTTCCAGCTCCACCAGCGGCTCGTCGACCGCGACGGCGTCGCCCGGATGCTTGAACCACTTTCCGATGGTCGCCTCGGTCACCGATTCGCCCAGCGTCGGAACCCGGATCTCAGTCATGCCTTGGTTCTCCTATCGGAGATCAGAGGACGGACGACAGACGATGATTAGATGCCCGTCGCATGATCTGTCCTCTGTCCTCTGTCGTCCGTCCTCTGTCACCCCAGCGCCTCGTCGAGCAACGCCTTGAGCTGCACCAGATGCTTGGGCATCAGCCCGGTGGCGGTGGCGGCCGAAGCCGCGCGGCCGGCATAGCGCGGCCGGTCCCGGCTGGCGCCGGTCTGCTTGAGTACCCACTCGAGGTAGGGCTCCATGAAGTGCCACGCCCCCATGTTGCGCGGCTCCTCCTGGCACCACACCAGCTCGGCAGACTTGCTGAAGCGGCCGAGCTCCTGCACCAAGGCCTTCAGCGGCACCGGATAGAGCTGCTCGACGCGCAGAAGATAGACATCGTCGATGCCGCGCTTCTCGCGCTCCTCGTAGAGATCGTAATAGACCTTGCCGGAGCACAGCACGATGCGTCGAATCTTGTCGTCCGGGACCAGCTTGATCTTCTGCTCGGGCAGCATTTGCGCGTCGTCCCACAGCAGGCGATGGAAGCTGGTGTCCGGTCCCATCTCGTCGAGCCGCGACACCGCGCGCCTGTGGCGAAGCAGCGATTTCGGCGTCATCAGGATGAGCGGCTTGCGGATATCGCGCTTCAATTGCCGGCGCAGGATATGGAAGTAATTGGCCGGCGTGGTGCAATTGGCGACCTGCATATTGTCCTCGGCGCTCATCTGCAGGAATCGCTCGAGCCGGGCCGAGGAATGCTCCGGTCCCTGCCCCTCGTAGCCGTGCGGCAGCAGGCAGACCAGCCCCGACAGGCGCAGCCACTTGCGCTCGCCCGAGGAGACGAACTGATCGAACACCACCTGGGCGCCGTTGGCGAAATCGCCGAACTGCGCCTCCCACAGCGTGAGCGCATTGGGCTCGGCGAGCGAATAGCCGTATTCGAAGCCGAGCACCGCCTCCTCGGACAGCATCGAATTGACGACCTCGAAGCGGGCCTGACTGTCGCGCAAGTGATTGAGCGGAACCAGGCGATCCTCGTTCTCCTGATCGATCAGCACCGAATGGCGCTGCGAGAAGGTGCCGCGTTCGCTGTCCTGGCCCGAGAGCCGCACCGGATGGCCCTCGAGCAGCAGCGACCCGAAGGCCAGCGCCTCGGCGGTCGACCAATCGAGGCCCGCGCCGGTCCCGATCGCCTTGCGGCGGCTGTCGAGGAAGCGCTGGATGGTCCGGTGCACGTGAAAGCCCTGGGGAACCGCGGTGATCTTGTCGCCGATGTCCTTGAGGGTTGCGAGCGCGACCCCGGTATTGCCGCGCCGCGGATCGTCGTAATCGCGCGCCGCCTTGATGTCGGCCCAGCGGCCGTCGAGCCAATCCGCGTTGTTGGGCCGGTAGCCCTGGCTGGCTTCGAGCTCGACGTCGAGCCGCGCCCGCCAGTCCGCCTGCATCTTCTCGATCTCGCCCTCGGTGACGACGCCGTCGGCGACGAGCTTCTTGCCGTAGATTTCGACCGTGGTCGGATGCGCGGCGATCGCCTTGTACATCAAGGGCTGGGTGAAGGCGGGCTCGTCGCCTTCGTTGTGGCCATGCCGCCGGTAACAGAACATGTCGATGACGACCGGCTTCTGGAACTTCTGCCGGAACTCGGTCGACACCTTGGCGGCGAACACCACGGCTTCCGGATCGTCGCCGTTGACGTGGAATATCGGCGCCTCGATCATCTTTGCGACATCGGAGGGAAACGGCGAGGAGCGCGAGTAGCGCGGATAGGTGGTGAAGCCGATCTGGTTGTTGATGATGAAATGCACCGAGCCGCCGGTGCGGTGTCCGCGCAAGCCCGACAGCCCGAAGCATTCGGCGATCACGCCCTGGCCCGCAAAGGCGGCATCGCCGGAGATGAGCAGCGGCATCACCATGGTGCGGTTCTCGGGCGTGGCGCCGCGCTGGTCCTGCTTGGCGCGCACCTTCCCGAGCACCACCGGGTTGACGATTTCCAGATGCGACGGATTGGCGGTGAGCGACAGATGCACCCGGTTGCCGTCGAACTCCCGGTCGGAAGAGGCGCCGAGGTGGTATTTGACGTCGCCCGATCCCTCGATCTCGTTGGGGGTGGAGGAGCCGCCCTTGAACTCGTGGAAGATGGCGCGGTGCGGCTTGCCCATCACCTGCGCCAGCACGCTGAGACGGCCGCGGTGCGCCATACCGAGCACGATCTCCTTCACGCCGAGCGCACCGCCGCGCTTGATGATCTGCTCCAGCGCGGGAATCATCGATTCGCCGCCGTCCAGGCCGAAGCGCTTGGTACCGGTGAACTTGAGGTCGCAGAATCTCTCGAAGCCCTCCGCCTCGATCAGCTTGTTGAGAATGGCGCGCTTGCCTTCGCGGGTGAAGCTGATCTCCTTGTCGGGGCCTTCGATGCGCGCCTGCATCCACCCCTTCTGGGCGGCGTCGGAGATATGCATGAACTCCACGCCCAAGGTCTGGCAATAGGTGCGCTGCAGGATGGTGACGATCTCGCGGATGGTGCCGAATTCGAGACCGAGCACGCGGTCGAGAAAGATCGGCCGGTCATAGTCGGCCTCCTCGAAGCCGTAGGAACGCGGATCGAGCTCCGAGCGATCCCGCGGGGGCTCGAGCCCGAGCGGATCGAGGTTGGCGTGGAACGCCCCGCGGATGCGATAGGCGCGGATCAGCATCAAGGCGTGAATTGAATCCAGCGTGGCTTGCTGAACTTGCGCGGCGGAGATTTCGACGCCGCGGCTCTGCGCGCTGCCCTTGAGCTTGTCGCCGACCGCGCGCTCGACCTCGGCCCAGTCGCCCGCCAGCGCGGCGATGAAGTCGTCGCGCGGCGGCTGTGGCCAGTTCGGCGGCGCCCATGACGGGCCGCGCGCGTTCTTGAGCACCTCGGCCCGGTCGTCCTTGAGGCTGCGGAAGAAGGCCTGCCATTGCGCATCGACCGCACCGGGATCCGCCTCGTAGCGGGCGTAGAGCTCGTCCACATAGCTGGCGTTGCCGCCATACAGAAACGAAGTGGAGGCGAAGGCGGCGTTGGCATCTTGGCGGGACATGCAGGCGATCCTGGGTGACGGGCGCTGCCCGACAGGGGAACTCCGCGCCCTCCCGGCTTGCGGGGAGGGAACGGGAAGGGCTCTCGAGCGGCCAGCCTCGACGGGCCGATCCCCGGTCTATTGGAGGTCGGCTTTGTCCACTGCGCGAATTGGGTAAACCCGATTCGCCTCCCGGCTCGCTCCTGCTACCCTATTTAGTGGTCGAATATGAGGTTGAAAGTGCAAAAGCTGAATCAACCTTTCAAGACTTCGGCAAGTGTCGGGCCGAGACGCGCCGGGGATGGCGACACCCGTATACCGGCGGCTTCCATTGCGGCGGTCTTGGATTCGGCGTCGCCCTTGCCGCCCGCAATGATGGCGCCCGCATGGCCCATGCGGCGGCCCGGCGGCGCCGTGCGGCCGGCGATAAATCCGACCATGGGCTTGCGGCGGCCGCGCTTGGCTTCGTCGCTCAGGAATTGGGCGGCGTCCTCCTCGGCGGCGCCGCCGATCTCGCCGATCATGATGATGGCCTCGGTCTCACGGTCGGCGAGCAGCATTTCCAGCACATCGATGAACTCGGTGCCCTTGACCGGATCGCCGCCGATGCCGACGGCGGTCGTTTGGCCGAGTCCCTCGCGCGTCGTCTGGAACACCGCTTCGTAGGTGAGGGTGCCGGAGCGCGACACGATCCCGACCTTCCCGGGCTGGAAGATATTGCCGGGCATGATGCCGATCTTGCATTGGCCGGCCGTCATCACGCCGGGGCAGTTGGGGCCGATCAGGCGCGACTTCGAACCGCAAAGCGCGCGCTTGACCTTCACCATGTCGGTGACCGGGATGCCCTCGGTGATGCAGATGATGAGCGGGATTTCCGCCTGGATGGCCTCGCAAATCGCGTCGGCGGCGCCCGCCGGCGGCACATAGATCACGCTCGCGTCACAGCCGGTCGCCTGCTTGGCCGCCGCCACGGTATCGAAGACCGGCAGGCCGAGATGGATCGAGCCGCCTTTTCCCGGCGAGGTGCCGCCCACCATCTTGGTGCCGTAGGCGATCGCCTGCTCGCTGTGAAAGGTCCCGTTCTTGCCGGTTATGCCCTGGCAGATGACCTTGGTATTTCTGTCGACGAGGATGGGCATCAGTTTCTTCCTTAACCTCCCCCTGCAATGGGGAGGTCGGCGCGCCGGTTGAATTCGGGGAGAGGCGGGACCCCCTCCCGACGCGCTGCGCGCGTCGACCTCCCCCTTGCAGGGGGAGGTAAAGGAGGAGAGTTGGTGCCGCCCATCACGTGTTCCCCTTCACCGCCTTGACGATCTTCTGGGCGGCGTCGTCGAGATCGTCGGCGGCGATGACGTTGAGGCCGGAATGGGTAAGAATTGTCTTCCCGAGTTCCACATTGGTGCCCTCGAGCCGCACCACCAGCGGCACCTGCAGGCCGACCTCCTTCACGGCCGCCACCACGCCGGCCGCGATGATGTCGCATTTCATGATGCCGCCGAAGATGTTGACCAGGATGCCTTTGACCTTGGGATCCGAGGTGATGATCTTGAAGGCGGCCGCCACCTTCTCGGTGGTGGCGCCGCCGCCGACGTCGAGGAAGTTGGCCGGCGCCTCGCCATAGAGCTTGATGATATCCATGGTCGCCATGGCGAGGCCGGCGCCGTTGACCATGCAGCCGATGGTGCCCTCGAGGGCGACGTAGTTGAGATCGTATTTCGATGCCTCGATCTCCTTCGGGTCCTCTTCGGTCAGGTCGCGCAGCGCCACGATATCGGAATGGCGGTAGAGCGCGTTGTCGTCGAAGCCGATCTTGGCATCGAGGCAGACCAGCTCGTCGGACTTGGTCACGACCAGCGGATTGATCTCGAGCATGCTCATGTCCTTGGCGACGAATGCCGCATAGAGCTTGGCAACGAGAGATTCCGCTTGTCGGGCGAGACCGCCGGCAAGCCCCAGCGCCTGCGCCACCTGCCGCCCGTGATGCGGCATGACCCCGGTCGCTGGATCGACCGCGAATGTCTTGATCCTGTCCGGCCGGCTCTTGGCCACGTCCTCGATGTCCATTCCGCCTTCGGTCGACACCACGAAGGCGATGCGCGCGCTTTCGCGGTCGACCAAGGCCGAGAGGTAGAACTCCCGGTCGATCATTGAGCCGTCCTCGATGTAGAGCCGGTGGACCTGCTTGCCGTGCGGGCCGGTCTGATGGGTGACCAGCACCGCGCCGAGCAGGCGGCGGGCTTCGACCCGCACCTCCTCGATCGATTTGACCACCTTGACGCCGCCGGCCTTGCCGCGCCCGCCGGCGTGGATCTGCGCCTTGACGACCCACACCGGTCCGCCGAGCTCGGCTGCGGCCTTGGCGGCTTCCTCGACCGTGAAGGCGGCAATGCCGCGCGGCACCGGCACGCCGAATTCGCGCAGCACCGCCTTGGCTTGATATTCGTGGATGTTCATGCCGCCATCCGTCCGCTGTCATCGTCAACGAAGCATCGGCCCGCAAAAAGATGGGCGGCGAAGCCCGGCGCTCCGGTCAGACCGTTCAATCGAGCTCACTTGTCGAGATTAGGTGCGATCGACCGGCAAGCGTCGACCAGGGTCTTCACCGCGCTCGCCGACTTCTCGAACATGGCGCGTTCGGCGCTGTTCAACTGGATCTCGACGATGCGCTCGACTCCCTTGGCGCCGATCACGGCCGGGACGCCGACATAGAGATCCTTCACGCCATATTCGCCGTTGAGCCAGGTGGCGCAGGGCAGCACGCGTTTCTTGTCGCGCAGATAACTCTCCGCCATGGCGATGGCGGACGCCGCCGGCGCGTAGAAGGCCGATCCGCTCTTGAGCAGATTGACGATCTCGGCGCCGCCATCGCGCGTGCGCTGCACGATCGCATCGAGGCGCGCCTGGGTGGTCCATTTCATCTTCACGAGATCCGGCAGCGGAATGCCGGCGACCGTCGAATAGCGCGTGAGCGGCACCATGGCGTCGCCGTGCCCGCCCAGCACGAAGGCGGTGACGTCCTCGACCGAGACGTTGAATTCGTCGGCCAGAAAATAACGAAAGCGCGCCGAATCGAGCACGCCGGCCATGCCGACCACCATCTGCTTCGGCAGCCCGCAGGCCTTCTGCAGCGCCCAGACCATGGCGTCGAGCGGATTGGTGATGCAGATCACGAAGGCGCCGGGCGCATATTTCTTGATGCCGGAGCCGACCTGCTCCATCACCTTGAGGTTGATGCCCAGCAGATCATCGCGGCTCATGCCCGGCTTGCGCGGCACGCCGGCGGTGACCACGCAGAGCGCGGCCCCTTCCATCGCCTCGTAGGAATTGGTGCCGATAAAATGGGCATCGAAGCCGTCGACCGGCGAAGATTCGGCGAGATCGAGCGCCTTGCCTTGCGGGATACCCTCGGCGATATCGAATAGTACGACATCGCCGAGCTCCTTGAGGCCGACAAGATGGGCGAGCGTGCCGCCGATCTGTCCAGCCCCGATCAATGCGATCTTGTTACGCGCCATGTGGGGAAAACTCTCGATACGAGCGGCGGGACAGGGGCATAGACTTGGCAACAAGGACTTGGCCGCAAGCCCGTTGCACCGCGTCATAGCCCCATTCGGGGCCGCCGTTCAAGTCGCCGGCGGCCGACTCGCGATCTCCTCTGGCGCGCCGTGTCAGGTTTCCACGATTCCAGCTTGCGCCGTCAGGCTGGCGGGCGAATCCCGCCGGCCGTGCGGCAAGGCCAGATAGGACCGCGAGCGCATCTCGATCAGGCGGGAGGCCGTCCGTTTGAATTCCCGCGCCTCGAAGCCGTCGTGGGCGAGGTAGAGCATGTCGGGTTCGGCCGCGGCCGAGGCCAGGAGCTTCACCCCGTTGTCGTAGAACGTGTCGATCAGAATGATGAAGCGCTTGGCTTCGTTGCGGCGCTCGTAATCCATGGCCGGAATACGATCGATGACGAGGGTGTGGAATTCGTGGGCGATCTTGAGGTAATCGGCCGCCCCGAGCGGCTGCTCGCACAGCTCGTCAAAGCCGAAACGCGCGACGCCCTTGGCGGCGCGCGGGACGCGCAACACGCGACCGAGCACGCGGAAGTCCTGCTCGGCGCCTGGCTGACCGCCGGTAAGGCGTCGCCAGGCTTCATCCAGCGCGGCTGCCGCCGCGGCGTCGGCCGGCACGTGCCAGACCGGCTGCCCGGCCAGCTTTTCCAGCCGGAAATCGGCGCGCGCCGCGAGCTCGACCACCTCCATGTAGCGTTCCATGAGCCCAATGAAGGGCACGAACAGGGCGCGGTTGAGGCCATCCTGGTAAAGCTCGTCGGGCGCCACATTCGAGGTCGCGACCACCACCACGCCAAGCTCGAACAGCCGCTTGAACAGGCGCCCGAGAATCATCGCATCGGCGATATCCGTCACATTGAATTCGTCGAAGCAAAGAAGCCAGCTCTCCTCCGCGATCGCGGCGGCGGTGAGCCAGATCGGATCCGCATCGGCGCTCGTGCCATTTTTCTGCTGCCGGCGGAATGCGCCGATCCGCTCGTGCACGTCGCCCATGAATTCATGGAAATGCACGCGCCGCTTGCGCACGACCGGGCTCGCGGCGAAGAACAGGTCCATCAGCATCGTCTTGCCGCGCCCGACATCGCCGAAAATATAGAGTCCCTTGATCGGCTCCTCGCGGCGCGCGCGCGCGCCGAACAACCAGCCGAGCGAGGATGATTTGCGCGCCAGCCGATGCTGGACAAGATGCTGCTCCAGCACGGCCAGCCGCCCGAGGACCGCTTCCTGGGCGCGGTCGCACTCGATCTCTCCGGCGGCGACCAGCGCCGCATACTGTGCGGTGAGATTGGCGGACATGGCGGGGGAGCCGTACTGGAGGGACGTGGGCGAGCCATAACAATGGTGGGCGCCGCTGGGCAAGCCAGAGGCCGGCAGCACGGGTGCACCAAGGGGCCGTTTCGCGCCTATGGTGCAATGCAATAGGCATTTCCCCAAGCGACCTTCAAAATGCCGGTCCGCATGGCAGCCATGACGGCATATTTAATACATTCAATCAGTTAACAGCTCCACCGTCACATCTTCGCCATTGCGATCGCTCTATTGCATCGCAACATAATGGTCTGATTCGCAGCCCGCGTGTTGGACCTCGCAAGAAGTGCGGAATCTGGTGGCGAGCCCCGTGCGGGCACAGCAACCCGGGAGACCCGATGCAAGAGATCATTCCCCACGCCGGCCTCATCCGCAAAGTGTGGATCGCCGAAGCGGAGCGTTATCGCGAGCATTTGTTGCGCCTCGATAAAGCGAGCCGCCGCAGCCGGTTTGGCGGCGCGGTGGCGGACGAGACCGTGCGCCGCCATGCGGATCTCGCGTTCGGCATGGGTCATGTGGTGCACGGATTCTTCGCCGACGGAATCCTCCGCGGCGCTGCCGAGCTCAGAACGTTCGCGGGAGCGCTGGCGCGCGAAGCGGAGGCGGCTTTCAGCATCGAGCAACGCTGGCAAAGCCACGGCGTCGGCTCGGCGCTCTTGGAGCGAACCCTGCTTGCGGCACGCAACCGCGGCATCAAATTCCTGCACCTGGAGTGCCTGGCCGACAATGCCCGCATGCAGCAGCTCGCCCGCAAGTTCGATGCCGAGCTCAGCTTCGATTTCGGCAGCGTGGTCGGCGAGGTCACGACGCCCAGTGCGACGCCGCTTTCGCTGATGCGCGAAATCCTGGTTGATGGCCACGGCTTCGCCACCGCCTTGCTGGACGTGCAATCGCGCCTGCTGAAGCCGGTGTAGGAGAACAAGTCTGGAGCGGTGTCGTATTTTCGGAAGGAAAAGCGGACTGCACCCGCGCCGGAGTTTATCATCGGCCCCGGACCCGTTGGCGAGGGCATGCTTTTCCTGAAGATGCCCTATGCGGCCAGCGGATAGGCGGCCTCGACCACATAGGGGCCGCCGCCGACCGAGGCCCGCGAGGAGAACAACACGAAGCGCGACACCTTGAACGGCGGCATGCCGAACAAAGCGCGGGCCGAAAGGTAGTTGGCGACCTGACGGCTTGAGGATTCGCGCAGCCGCGCCAACGTGACATGGGGCGTGTATTTGCGCCCTTCGGCATCGAGGCCGACCCGCCGCATCAGCCGCTCGTGCTCGGCCCGCAAATCCATCAGCGCCTGCGTCGGCGCCAAGCTCGCGACCAAAGCCCGCGGGCGGCGGCCGCCGAACGAGGACAACGCGTCGAAGCGCAACTCGAACTCGGTCCGCCGCACCATCCCCAGCATGGATGCGACTTCGCGTGCGACGACGTCATCCACATCGCCGATGAAGCGCAGCGTGACGTGGTAATTCTCGGGATCGATCCAACGCGCGCCCGGCAGACCGCCGCGCAGCATGGACAGTTCGCGGCCGATGGCGGCGGGGATTTCGAGACCGGTGAAGATACGCGGCATGAAGAGATACGCGGCAGGCGGAAACACGGGCGGCGTCCGGCTAGACCGCCGCTCGACGTGATATAGGACAGAATGTGCAGATTCGCACGCGCCCGGAAATCCCCTCACCCACTCAGCTTCCGCGGCGGCCGTGCACCCGCGCCACCAGCTCTTCGGCCTGCGGGAGAATGCCGGCCACGATGGCATCGACGCCGGCGGCAGTGGGGTGCAGCCCGTCGCGCTGGACGAGTTGCCGCTCGTTGACGACTCCCGCCAGGAAGAACGGATAAAACAAGAGATGCGCGGCCGCGGCCAGATCGGGAAAGATGGCGTTGAACGCCCGGCCGTAATCCGCTCCCAGATTGGGAGCCGCCAACATTCCGCACAGCAGCACCTCGATATGCCGCTCGCTGAGGCGACGCAGGATGTCCTGCAGCGCGTTACGGGTCACCTGCGGATCGAGACCGCGCAGCATGTCATTGGCGCCGAGCTCGAGAATGACGGCCTCGGTGCCGTCGGGCACCGACCAGTCAAGGCGGGCGAGCCCGCCCGTTGTGGTGTCGCCGGAGACCCCGGCGTTGCCGATCTCGACCGCCAGACCCTTGGCGGCCAGCGCCTTTGCGAGCCTCACCGGGAAGGCGGCATCGGCGGGCAGGCCGAAGCCGGCAGTCAGCGAATCGCCGAGCGCTACGATTCGCACCGGACCCTCGGCACTGACGGCGGGCGAAACCAGCCCGCCGGACAAGATGCCGGACCAAACGCCGCCGGCCAGAAGGGCCGCAAGCGCCAGCGTCCGCACCAGCATCTGGACCCCCGCGCCGCGCCTCCCATATGAGCGAGGCACCGCCGGGACCACCCCAGCAGCCGCAAGCCCGGACGACAACGGCCGAAGTGACAGCAAAGACTTAACGACCGACGGCATACAGGACACCTCCAGGACACCTCGATGCATGACATTTCGGGATTGCGTCCGAGCGGCGCGGTGATCGCGCTTACCGGCATCAACCTGTCGCTCGGGCGAGGCGCAGCCCGGGTTCATATCCTCAAAGACATCGACCTGCATATAGGAATCGGCGAGGCGGTCGGCCTGGTCGGTCCTTCGGGCTCCGGCAAGTCGACCCTGCTGATGATCATGGCCGGGCTCGAGCGGCCCGACACCGGCGCGGTCCGGGTTGCGGGCGAGGACCTCGGCGCGCTGGGCGAGGATGCGCTGGCGCGCTTTCGCGGCCGCAACGTCGGGATCGTGTTCCAGTCGTTCCATCTCATTCCGACCATGACGGCGCTCGAGAACGTCGCGATTCCGCTCGAGC
Organism: Xanthobacteraceae bacterium; assembly: GCA_036502925.1. Lineage (GTDB taxonomy): Bacteria > Pseudomonadota > Alphaproteobacteria > Rhizobiales > Xanthobacteraceae > VAZQ01. The sequence goes on along the minus strand of DASXXS010000050.1, from coordinate 17,809 downwards.
TCGCGGGCGCGCAAGACGCCGCCGCGCGCGCCGCGGACGAGCTCGCCGCGGTCGGCCTGGCGGATCGTCGCGGGCACTATCCGGCCGAATTGTCGGGCGGCGAGCAGCAGCGGGTCGCGCTGGCGCGCGCGCGGGCTCCGAACCCGGCGATCCTGATCGCCGACGAGCCGACCGGCAATCTCGACGAGACGACCGGCTCCGAGATCATCGATCTCCTGTTTGCCAGCCAGGCCGGACGCGGGACCACCCTGGTTCTGGTCACCCATGATCCGATCCTGGCCGCCCGCTGCGACCGGGTGGTGCGGATGCGATCGGGGCGCATCGACGGCGAGACCAGCCGCGCACCGCAGGGGGCGAGCGTCCCGTGACCGGACCTTCCCGCCCATCCGCCGGGGCCGGCCTCGCGCTGACGCTGCGGTTGGCGGCGCGCGATCTGCGCGGCGGCTTGCGCGGGTTTTACGTCTTCGTGCTTTGCATCGCGCTCGGGGTGATGGCGATCGCGGGCGTGGGCTCGGTGGCGGCGAGCCTCACCGACGGGATCGCCCGCGAGGGCCGGGTCATTCTCGGCGGCGACGTAGCGTTTTCCCTCATTCCGCGTGAGGCGACCGCGGCGGAGCGCGCGTTTTTGGAGTCGCACGGACGCCTCTCGGTGGCCGCGACCTTTCGGGCCATGGCGCGCGCCGAGGACAGCCGCACGGCCCTGGTCGAGATCAAGGCGGTCGACGGCGCTTATCCGCCCTACGGCAAGGTCGTGCTTGATCCGGACCAGCCGCTCGCCGCGGTGCTGGAAGAACGCAACGGCGCCTTCGGGGCCGCCGCCGATCCGGCCTTGCTGGCACGGCTCGACCTCAAGCCGGGAGCCGACATCAAGGTGGGCCAGGCGACCATCGAGATCCGCGCCGCCCTCACTTCGGAGCCCGACAAGATTGCCGGCGGCATCGGCTTCGGGCCGCGGCTGCTCATCAGCGAGGACGCCTTGCGGGCAACCGGATTGCTGCAGCCCGGCAGCCTCGTGCGCTGGCACTATCGTCTGCAGCTGCCCGGCAGCGCCGCGACCGAGGCCAATGTGAGCAGCGTGGTGGCGGCCGCGGCAACCCAATTCCCGGACGCCGGCTGGGACATCCGCACCCGCACCAATGCCTCGCCGTCGCTCGAGCAGGACGTGGATCGATTCACGCAGTATCTGACCCTGGTCGGTTTGACCGCATTGCTGGTCGGAGGAGTCGGCGTGGCCAATGCGGTGAAAGACCATCTCGACCGCAAGCGGAACCTCATCGCGACCTTAAAATCGGTCGGCGCGACCGGCAGCCAGGTGTTCGCGATCTATCTCGTCCAGGTGATCGGGCTCGCTGGCATCGGGGCGCTGCCGGGGCTCGCCATCGGGGCAGCCCTGCCGTTCGGGATCGCCTGGGGGCTGGGCGCCGTGCTGCCTCTGCCGATCGCGCCGGCTTTGCATCCTGGTGTGCTCGCCCTCGCCCTCCTTTATGGGGTGCTCACGGCAGTCGCTTTCGCGCTATGGCCGCTGGGACGCGCCCATGATGTGCCGGTGTCGACGCTGTTCCGCGACGAGGTCGCCAATGACGCGCGCTGGCCGCGCCGCTCCTATGTGGTCGCCACCGTCCTGGTGGCCGGTGCGCTGGCGACGCTCGCGGTGGCGCTCGCGCACGATCCGCGGACGGCCGCGATCTTCGTGGCGGCGGCGGGCGCGGTGCTGGTGGCGCTGCGTCTGATCGCCGCCCTGCTGATGCAGATCGCGCGGCGCCTGCCGCATGCGCGCTCGACGGTGCTGCGCATCGCCATCGCCAACCTCTACCGGCCGGGCGCGCTCACCACCAGCGTCGTGCTGTCGCTGGGATTGGGCCTCGCGCTGCTGGTCACGGTGATCGAGATCGACGGCAATCTTCGCGCGCAGTTCATGGCGGCGCTGCCGGAGCGGGCGCCCGCGTTCTTCTTTCTCGATATTCCGGCGGCGGAGGCTGGCCGGTTCGACGACGCCATCCGCCGGCATGCCCCCGCGGCCGCGCTCGAGCGGGTGCCGATGCTGCGCGGGCGGATCGTAGCGGCAAACGGTATCGCGGCCGAGGCGCTCAAACCGGCGGCGAGCGCCGCCTGGGTGCTGCAGAGCGATCGCGGCATCACCTATTCGAACGAGGTCCCGGCCGGCTCGCGCGTGGTGGAAGGGCAATGGTGGAAGCCGGACGACCAAGGACCGCCGCTCGTATCGTTCGAAAAGCGGGTCGCCGAGGGGCTTGGCCTCAAGCTCGGCGACACCGTCACCGTCAATGTGCTGGGGCGCGTTCTCACGGCGCGCATCGCCAATCTGCGCGCGCTCGACTGGCAGAGCCTCGGCATCAATTTCGTCATGGTATTCTCGCCCGGCAGCTTTCGCGATGCCCCGCATACCGACATCGCCACCCTCACCTATCCGGGCGGCAGCACCAGCGCGGAGGAAATCGCGCTGCTCAAGGCAGTGGCCGATGATTTCCCATCCGTCACCGCGGTGCGGGTCCGCGACGCGCTCGACGCGGTCGGCCACGTGGTCACCAATCTGGTGCTCGGGCTGCGCGGCGCAACGGCGCTGACCCTGGTCGCGGCGCTCCTGGTGCTGGGGGGCGCGCTGGCGTCCGGCCATCAGAACCGACTGCACGATGCGGTGGTGCTCAAGGTGCTGGGCGCCAGCCGCGGCCGGCTGCTCCGCGCCTATGTGCTCGAATATCTTCTGGTCGGCGGCGCGACCGCCGTGTTCGGCATCGCGGCCGGATCCGCCGCCGCCGCGCTCGTCCTCACCCATGTGATGAATCTGTCGTTCGGCTGGCTCCCGGGACCGGCTTTCGGGGCGGCCGCGGGCGCCGTCGTGGCGACGGTGCTGCTTGGGCTGGTCGGCACTTTCGCGGCGCTCGGCCAGAAGCCGGCGCCGGTGCTGCGCAACCTCTGACTCGGCCGCCAGGCCGCGCAGCGCCGCGTCTTTGCGCCGCATTGCGCGGCTTTGTAATGCGGCGGGAGCGGCGGCAGCGTTGTCGGCGCGTTAACAATTCCCGCTTCAGCATCTGGCGCGCGGGTCGCTCCCGCACTAGATTCTGCGCATCGGGTGCCGGCCGGCCGGGCCGGCGCGGCGCCCCGGCATCCGGCCGGCACGCCGGAGATCAAGAGAGAGGGAATTCCAATGTCGGATTTCGACCGGAACTACGCGACGGCTACGCGCGGCGCGGGCCGGGCAGTTGCGATCGATGCGGGCCTGCGCGCCTACATGATTCGCGTCTACAACTACATGGCCACGGGCGTCGGTCTCACAGGTGTCGTTGCCTGGCTCACCTTCCAGGCCGCCGTGGTGACCAATGCGAGCGGCACGATCACCGGCTTGACGCCGTTTGGCCAGGCCATTTTCGGCGGACCCGCGGTGATCGTTCTGATTCTGGCAACGTTCGGGCTGGTGCTGTTCATCAGCTTTCGCATCCAGCACCTGCAACCCGCAACCGCCTTGACCCTGTTCTTGGCCTATTCGGCCTTGCTGGGGTTGATGCTGTCGTCCGTGTTCCTGGCCTATACGGGCGCCTCGGTGACGCGGGTGTTCTTCATCTCGGCAGCCTCGTTCGGCGCGTTGAGCCTGTATGGCTATACCACGCAGCGCAACCTGTCGGCCTTCGGCTCGTTCCTGGTGATGGGCTTGTTCGGATTGCTCATCGCGATGGTGGTCAACATCTTCCTCAAGAGCACGGGGCTCGATTTCGTGATCTCCGCGCTCGGGGTCTTGATCTTTGCCGGGATGACCGCGTGGGACACCCAGCGGATCAAGGAGATGTACAGCGCAATGGACGACGGCACCGTTGCCGGCCGCAAGGCGGTGATGGGCGCGCTGCAGCTTTATCTCGACTTCATCAACCTGTTCTTGTTCCTGCTCCGCCTCATGGGCGATCGGCGCTGAACGGACTGATTGATCACTCAAGTTGCTGCGCCCCGGCCATGTGTCGGGGCGCAGTCGTTTTGGCGCAGTCGCTTAAAGACCATCGCAATTTCCAAGAGCGGGTCGCATGAGCGAGATTTCCATCCGCCCGGCCGGCCCGAATGACCTTGCGGCAATTACCCGCATCTACGCCGACGCCGTGCGCAGCGGCACCGCCTCCTTCGAGATCGATCCGCCCGACCAAAACGAGATGGCGCGCCGGTTCGCGGCGCTTTGCGGCAGCGGCTTCCCTTATCTGGTGGCCGAGGGCGCCGGTTCGGTCGCCGGCTACGCCTATGCGGGTCCCTATCGGGGCCGGCCGGCTTATCGCTGGACCGTGGAGGATTCGATCTATGTGGCGGCAGGCCTGCAGCGGCGCGGCATCGGCCGCGCGCTGCTCGACCGGTTGATCCGGGAAGCCGAGACGCGCGGCTTCCGCCAGATGATCGCGATCATCGGCGATTCCAAGCAGGCATCATCGATCGCGCTGCACGCCGGCGCGGGATTCCGTATGATCGGAACATTCGAGGCGGTCGGCTTCAAGTTCGATCGCTGGCTCGACAGCGTCCTCATGCAGCGCGCGCTCGGCAACGGCGCCGCCACAGACCCGCGTTGAGGCCTCGCCCGGATCAGCCGGCGACAACGCTCAGCGATTTATCAAGGGCACGCAGGACCCGGTCGAGCTCCTGGCCGCGCCGCACGATCAGCCCGGTCGCCGAGATCAAGCTATAGGTGCCTTGCCGGCGGGCCAGCCGCGGATTCTTCTCGATGCGGTACAGCGGCACCTCGCAGGCGCGGCGAAAGACCGAGAAGACCGCGCGGTCCTTCAAGAAATCGATGGCGTAATCGCGCCATTCGCCGGCCGCGACCTTGCGGCCATAAAGCCCGAACAGGCGGCTGAGCTCGGCCCGGTCGAAAGTGACCTGGCTCGACGGATGTGGGTTTCCGGTGATGGGAGGCGAACTGACTTGATCCAATTTGATTTGGCCCGGAGTGGCCTTGCTGGCGGGGACGTGGCGCGGAAAACCCGCGGCTGCGCCCCCGCGGAACTGGCTCGGTTCGCTGTCGCCTGGACCAAGACTCATGCGGCGCCTCCTTTCAAGTGTGACCGTAGTTTGACAGATGATCGCGCCGGACGGGCGCGTGAGCAAGAGGCAGGATAGATATCAATGTCATGGCGGCGATCGACGCCTGCCCGAAGGCGCAGCGCAGCCTCACGGATTCTTTAGTAACATCATAATGCTGCCCAAATTCGAACAAGCGCGCGCCAAGCTGGAATGTGAGATATGCGCCTGTTGCCTCAGGGCCCGGTCTGCCTTCGAGCACCGGATTTCTCAGCCCCCAGCCCCCCGGGGTTTGGAGCAGATCGGGCCCGAGAGTGCCGCAGAGTGCCGCTTGGAATCGTTTGGCGAATTCGTCTTGCAAGCCGGCCACGTCGCCGGCTTTTTTGTCAGTGGATTACCGTGACCGCGGCGCCGTACATCGCGCTCGGCTTGTCGACCGTGCCGCCCTGCACCATCACGGCGGCCTCATCGATCCCTTCGTCGCCGAATTCCTGGAGCGGCACGCTCCAACTCTCGGCCTTGCCGGTCCAGGTGCCGAGCTTCACCCAGTACCGCGCCACGTTGTGATAGGTGATCGTCTTGCCGCGGTTCTCGCCGCGGCCGATGGCGACCGTGGCGGCCTTGAGCAGGCCATAGAGCCACACTTCCGCGGGCGAATGACCCTCTGCGCCGCCCGGCACGCTGACCAGCAACCGGCCGTCGTCGACCGTCATGACCACCGGCAGCGACAGCGTCAGCACGCTCTTGCGGCTCACCGCGATCGCGGCTTCGATCGCCTCCTTGTCACTCCCCAGCGCGTGCAGGGTGCCGTTCACCACCACCTGCGGGGTGTAGACTTCGCGGTCGCCGCGCACGCGCGAATAGGCCCGCTGGCGGGCCGAGTTGCGCGGGTCCGCCAGCGTATCCTTCCAGCCCAGATAGTCCCAATAATCGATCGGCAGGCTCAGCGGGATCAGCGAAGGATCCGCGGTGAACTGACTGAGCAGCTTGTCGGCCGGGGGACAGGATGAACAGCCCTGCGAGGTGAACAGCTCGATGACGGCACGCGGTTCGGCGCCGGCGTATGAAACCGGAGCTGTGGTGCATGCGACCACGATCGCGCATGCCAAGCAGTCACGCATCATGCAATCAGCCACCATGACGGCCCTCCCGGCCTCTCGACTCGGCTTCACCGCGAGGGCGCGCCTTGGCCGATGCACGCCGGGCCAACTGATGGTTGCCCTGCTTGCCGGCCGCACTTATGCGCCTGAACCCTCTGCGCCTGAACCCTCACTCGCGACCCGCACATGAAACCCATGTCGAGCTCGCCCCGGCATCGGTGGGCTCCTCCCACGACACCCACCGGTCGCGGAAGGTGATAGTCGGGCCTGCGATCACCCGCCACTCACTTCGAGGTGAGGGAGACGGCATTCAGGCGGCCAGCAGATGGCGCAGCACGTATTGCAGGATGCCGCCGTTCCTGAAGTAGTCCAGCTCGTCCAGCGTATCGATGCGGCAGATCAGCGGGATGCGCCGGAGTCCGCCGTCGGCGGCGACGATCTCCGCCATCAGCCGCTGGTGCGGCTTGAGCTCGCCTTGCAGCCCGCGGATCGTGACCTGCTCGCTTCCCTTGAGGCCGAGCGATTGCCACGAGGTGCCTTCCTCGAACACCAGCGGCAACACGCCCATGCCGATCAGGTTGGAACGGTGGATGCGCTCGAACGATTGGGTGATGACCGCACGCACCCCCAGAAGATTGACCCCCTTGGCGGCCCAATCGCGCGAGGACCCGCTGCCGTATTCCTTGCCGGCGAAGACCACGAGCGGGACCTTCTCGCTCTTGTAACGCATCGCCGCATCATAGATCGACATCCGTTCGCGCGACGGATAGTGGATGGTGAAGCCGCCTTCGACGCCGGGCACCATCTGGTTCTTGAGCCGGATATTCGCAAACGTCCCGCGCACCATCACCTCATGATTGCCGCGGCGCGTGCCGTATTGGTTGAAATCGAGCGGCTTCACCTTGTGGGCGACGAGATACTTGCCGGCCGGCGAATCGAGCTTGATCGAACCGGCCGGCGAGATGTGGTCGGTGGTGATCGAATCGAGAAACAGGCCGAGCACGCGGGCGTCGACGATATCCGTGACGGGCGCCGGCGAACGGCCCATGCCGACGAAATAGGGCGGGTTCTGCACATAGGTGGACTTCGCGTCCCAGGCATAGGTCAACGCGCCCTTGACGCTGATCTTGCGCCAGAGCGCGTCGCCCTTGAACACATCGGCGTATTTCTTGCTGAACATCTGCTTGGTGATATTCTTGCGCACAAACGTGGCGATCTCCCGGTTGCTCGGCCAGATGTCCTTCAGGAACACCTTCTTGCCGGCCTTGTCGGTGCCGAGCGGCGACCGGTTGAGGTCGACCTGCATGGAGCCGGCGAGCGCATAGGCGACCACCAGCGGCGGCGAGGCGAGATAGTTCGCCCGCACATCGGGATTGACCCGCGCCTCGAAGTTGCGATTGCCGGAGAGCACCGCAGCATTCACCAGATCGTGATCGTTGATGGTCTTGGAGATTTCCGGCGCCAGCGGACCCGAATTGCCGATGCATGTGGTGCAGCCGAACGCCACCAGATTGAAGCCGAGCTTGTCGAGATCGGTCTGCAGTCCGGACTTGTTCAGATATTCGGCAACCACCTGCGAACCGGGCGCGAGCGAGGTCTTGACCCAGGGCTTGACCGTCAATCCCTTGGCGGCCGCTTTGCGCGCCAACAGCCCGGCCCCCATCATGACGGTCGGATTCGAGGTGTTGGTGCACGATGTGATCGCCGCGATCACCACATCGCCGTGGCCGAGGTCGTAGTTGCGGCCCTCGACCGGCAGCCGCTTGCCGATCTCGCCGCCCTTGCCGAATTCCTTGTCCAACGCGACGGCAAAACCGTGCTTGAGGTCCTTCAGCGCGATGCGGTCCTGCGGACGCTTGGGTCCGGCGAGCGACGGCTCGATCTGCGACAATTCGAGCTTGAGAACATCGGTGAAGACGGGATCCGGCGTGGCCTTGGTGCGATAGAGGCCCTGCGCCTTGGCATAGGCCGCCACCAGCGCGACGCGCTCGCCCGAGCGGCCGGTGTCGCGCAAATATTGCAGCGTGTCGTCGTCGACCGGGAAGAACCCGCAGGTCGCGCCATATTCGGGCGACATGTTGCCGATGGTGGCACGGTCCGCGATCGAGAGATTGGCGAGGCCGGTACCGAAGAACTCGACGAACTTGGACACCACGCCGCGCTTGCGCAGCATCTGGGTGACGGTGAGCACGAGGTCGGTCGCGGTGACGCCTTCCTTGAGCTTGCCGGTCAGCTTGACCCCGATCACCTCGGGCAGCACCATCGAATAGGGCTGCCCGAGCATCGCGGCTTCCGCCTCGATGCCGCCGACGCCCCAACCCAGCACCGCCAGGCCATTGACCATCGTGGTGTGGGAATCGGTCCCCACCAGCGTGTCCGGATAGGCGAGCTCCATCTGGACCGCCTTGCCGTCGATCTTGAGCTTCTCCTTCCTGGTCCACACCGTGTGCGCCAGATATTCGAGATTGACCTGGTGGCAGATGCCGGTTCCGGGCGGAACCACGCGCAGATCCTCGAACGAGCGCTGCGCCCATTTGAGGAATTCATAACGCTCCCGGTTCTGCTTGTATTCTTCCTCGACATTCTTCTTGAACGAGGCGTTGTTGCCGGCGAAATTCACGATCACCGAATGATCGATGACGAGATCGACCGGGACGAGCGGATTGATCTTCTTGGGATCGCCGCCCAGCTTCTTCATGGCGTCGCGCATGGCGGCCAGATCGACCACCGCCGGCACGCCGGTGAAGTCCTGCATGAGCACGCGCGCCGGACGAAACGCGATCTCGCGCTCCGAGGTCTTGGTCTTGAGCCACTGCGCCACCCCCTGCAGGTCTTCCTTGGTGACGGTGCGGCCGTCCTCGTTGCGCAGGAGATTCTCCAGCAGCACCTTGAGCGAGAACGGCAGGCGCGAAATTCCCTTCAGGCCGTTCTTCTCGGCTGCCGGCAGGCCGTAATAGGCGTAAGTCTTGGTTCCGACCTTGAGGGTCTTGCAGCACCTGAAGCTGTCGAGCGAAGTCATCTTGGTTCGTCCCCCATCCGACCGGATTGAAGCATGGTGCCGCACCATGATACCAGCACGCCCCTGTAATCGCCGGCCGCGATCTCCACGAGGGTTGCCGCCAAAATAGGCCCGGATGGTCCTGGCTTATAAGTTCTTTTTTTCCGGTGTTCCAGATAATCAACACCTGCCAGCGTCACGGCGGGCAGTTGACGGGCCGCTAGCGGTCCGCGGGGAGGCGGCGGCGGCAAAGCAGGCCGGTTCTTGCCGATTGGCCACATATTTCTTCTTCCAATCTCCGGATAGCCCGGGATCGGAGCGGACTGCGGGGGGCTCCTGATGCGCCTTTTGGGATCGGATCTCGCCTGCTTCCGGGGCGGCCGCCAAGTCTTTTCGGACCTGAGCTTTACGGTCGAAGGCGGCGAAGCCTTGCTGGTGCTGGGCCCCAACGGGGTGGGCAAATCCTCGCTGTTGCGGCTGGTGGCGGGGCTGGTGCCACGCTTCGCCGGCGCGCTTCGCCTCGAGGGCGGCGATCCGGAACTCACCATTGGGGAGCAAGCCCATTATCTCGGCCACCAGGACGCGCTCAAGCCATCGCTCACGGTCGACGAGAACCTCGTTTTCTGGTCGCGCTATTTGGGGAGCGGCCAAGAAACGCAGGCCGCGCTCGCGGCGGTCGGCCTCGAGACCATTGCGCAACTCCCGGCCGCCTATCTTTCGGCCGGCCAGCGCCGCCGCCTCTCGATCGCCCGGCTGATCGCCATCAGGCGACCGATCTGGCTGCTCGACGAACCGACCTCCGCGCTCGATGCCGCGGCCCAGGCCCACCTGGCCGGCTGCATGGGACAGCACCTCGCCGGCGGCGGGCTGATCGTGGCCGCCGCCCATGGTCCGATCGGGCTTGCGGCCGCCAAGGAGCTGAGATTGGGAGGCGCGCCATGAGCACGCGTCCGGCGCGCAGCCGCCCGCAGCGAGAATCGCGATGAGCCCGCTTGCGGCCCTGTTCGTGCGCGACTTCAGGCTCGCCGTTCGGGTCGGCGGCGGCGCGTTGATCGGCGTGCTGTTCTTCCTGATCGTGGTCACCCTGGTGCCGTTCGCCATGGGCCCGGATCTGGCCCTGCTCGCGCGCGTCGGCCCGGCGATCCTGTGGATCGGCGCGCTCCTGGCCAGCCTCCTGACCCTCGACCGGCTGCTGGCGATCGATCACGAGGACGGTTCCCTCGATCTCATCCTGACCGCCCGGGTCGCGCTCGAGCTCACCGTGGCGGTCAAGGCGAGCGCCCATTGGTTGACCACCGGCCTGCCCTTGGTGATCGCCACGCCGCTGCTCGGATTGCTGCTCAATCTGGAGCCCAAGGCGACCGCGGCGGTCGCGCTCACATTGCTGGTCGGTACCCCGGCGCTGACCTTCATCGGCCTGATCGGGGCCGCCATCACGGTGGCGCTGCGGCGCGGCGGCCTCTTGGTCGCGGTCCTGGTCCTGCCACTCACCATACCGGTGCTGATCTTCGGGGTGGCGGCCTCGAACGCCGCCATCGTCGGCCCGGTCAGGTTCGGAACCCCGTTCAGCATTCTGTGCGGGCTCGCGCTGATGAGCATGGTGGTCGGCACCTTCGCGGCCGCTGCGGCGCTACGACACGCCATAGACTGACCAGCCCGGATTGAAAGACCGCGATTCCAAAGCCATGGTTCCCAAAGCCATGGTGTTGACACACCGGCATCGAAAGCACATTCCGACAGGCTCGACAGCATTTATGCGTGGACGCATTTTCGGACGGAAAACCGGATTCCACCCCCGTGTGCGCGAGGGCGGGCTTTTTTCCTGAAAATGCTTTAGGAACCCGCCATGGCCCTGATCGATCTCGCCAATCCGTCGCGCTTTCGCGCGCTCGCCGACCGCGTCCTGCCCTGGCTCGGCGTGGCGACCGTGGTGGCGTTCGCTTTCGGCCTCAAGCAAGCTTATTTCGCGCCCGACGACTATCAGCAAGGCGCCACCGTCAAGATCATGTTCGTCCACGTGCCGGCCGCCTGGCTCGGAATGATGGCCTGGGGACTGATGAGCCTGGCGGCGCTCGGCACGCTGGTTTGGCGTCACCCCTTGGCCGACGTCGCCGCCAAGACGGCGGCCCCGCTCGGTGCCGCGTTCACGCTGTTGTGCCTCGTCACCGGATCGTTGTGGGGCCGCCCGATGTGGGGCACCTATTGGGTCTGGGACGCGCGGCTGACCTCCGAGCTGGTGCTGTTCCTGATGTATCTCGGCGTGATCGCGCTGTGGCGCACCATCGACGATCCGGGCCGCGCGGCGCGCGCAGCCGCGGTCCTGACCCTGGTCGGCGCGCTCGATCTGCCGATCATCAAATTCTCGGTCGACTGGTGGAACACGCTGCATCAGCCGGCCTCGGTGTTTCGGGTCGGCGGCTCGACCATCGATGCGTCCCTGCTGATGCCGCTCCTCATCATGGCGATCGCCTTCACGCTCTTGTTCTTCACGTTGCACCTTGCCGCCATGCGCAACGAGATCATGCGGCGGCGGGTGCGGACGCTGCTCATGATGCAGGCCGATGCGGCGGGTGGACGCTGACCCCATGGAGCTCGGTATCGATTTGGGCCCGCACGCCGCATTCATCGTGAGCGCCTACGGGTTCGCCGTCCTGATCGTCACCGCCATGACCGCCTGGATCGTCGTCGATCATCGGCGGCAAGCGCGCAGCCTGGCCGAGCTGGAGGCGCGCGGCGCGACGCGCCGATCGGAACGGACGGCGCGCGTTTCAGGAGAAAGCATGCCCGGGACCTGACCGCCTGGAGACTTGATCGCCTGGAGACTTGACCGCCTGGAGACTTGATCCGGGGCTCGATACGACAATGTCTCCGCCCTGACCTTTCAGGACGGACGCTCTTCGGAGACGCAACGTGGCTGCAGCTGAGGATACCGCAAAGGTCGGGCGCCGCCGGATGGTGGTGCTCATTCCGCTGGTCGCCTTTTTGGGGCTGGCGCTCCTGTTCCTCATCCGGCTGGGCGCCGGCGACGCCTCGCGGATTCCCTCCGCCCTGATCGGCCACCCGGCGCCGGCGACCAGTCTGCCGCCGCTCCCCGGGCTGGTGCGTGACAGCACGCCGGTTCCCGGGCTCGACCCGGCCGCCTTCCGCGGCGAGGTCTCGGTCCTCAACGTGTGGGCGTCGTGGTGCGTGCCCTGCCACGACGAGGCGCCGCTGCTCATGCAGCTCGCGCAGGACAAGCGCATTCGCGTCGTCGGCATCAACTACAAGGACCAGGCCGACAATGCGCGGCGGTTTCTCGGCCGCTACGGCGATCCGTTCGCCGCCAACGGGGCCGACGAAAACGGCCGCGCCGCGATCGAATGGGGCGTCTACGGCGTGCCGGAAACCTTCGTGGTGGGCCGCGACGCGCACATCGCCTTCAAGCTGATCGGTCCGATCACGCCTGAAAACCTCGACGCCGTGCTCAAGCCGGAGATCGAAAAAGCCATCGCGGCCGGCGGATGAGCCTCACTCGATGGCTTGTGCGGGCTCTTGGGCGGGTTCGGCCTGGGCGGGATCCGGGGCCGCGTATTTGTGCAGCAGCGGATACTGCAAGGCGGCGAACAGGAAGGTCAGCGGTACCACGCCGAAGACCTTGAAGCTGACCCAGACATCGGTCGTCTGCGTGCGCCAGACGATCTCGTTGGCGAGCGCGAGCGCGAGGAAGAACAGCGCCCAGCGCAGCGTCAGCTTGCGCCAGCCTTCCGGCGTCAAATGGAAAACGGAATCGAACACGATCCCGAGCAGCGACTTGCCGAAGGCGAGCCCGCCCAGCAATACGCCGCCGAACAGCACATAGATGATGGTCGGCTTGACCTTGATGAACAGCTCGTCATGCAGCACGAGCGTGAGGCCGCCGAACACCACCACTACGATCGCGGTGACCAGCGGCATGATCGGCAAATGCCTGGTCAGCGCATAGGAGACCGCGAGCGCGATCACGATTGCCGCCATGAATGCCCCGGTCGCGGCAAATATGCCGAAGCGCGAATTGGCGGCGAAAAATATCAGCAGCGGCCCGAGGTCGAGCACGAGCTTGAGGGCCGGATTGAGCTGGGGCTTGTGGGTCGTGGGCGGGCTGGTCATGAGTGTGCCGGTCATTAGCGTGCTGATGGCGGGATGTAGCGCGATCTCGCCGACTTGTCATCGGTTACGATCGCGGGCGCGACGATCCGGCGCGACGCTTTCCTTCGATGCCGGGGCTGTTTCAAGGTTCCATTCCGGCGATCGCCCGGGAGAAATCCCTGGCCTCGAACGGCGCCAGATCATCGATGCCTTCGCCGACCCCGATGAAATGCACCGGGAGCGCGTGCTTGGCCGCGATGGCGGCGAGGATACCGCCGCGCGCGGTTCCGTCGAGCTTGGTCATGGCCAGCCCGGTGACGCCGGCGATCTTGTGAAAGACCTCGACCTGCGACAATGCGTTCTGCCCGACCGTGGCGTCGAGCACGAGCAGGACCGCGTGCGGGGCGGCCGGATCGATCTTCTTCATCACCCGCACGACCTTGTGCAGTTCCTCCATGAGCACCGCCTTGTTCTGCAGGCGGCCGGCGGTGTCGACCAGAAGCACGTCGGCATGCTCGCGCCGCGCCGTCTCGAACGCCTCGAAAACCAGCCCGGCCGCATCGGCGCCGGGCGCCCGCGCGACCACGCGAGCGTGCGCGCGCTCGCCCCAGATCTTGAGCTGATCGATGGCGGCGGCCCGGAAGGTGTCCCCGGCGGCGAGGATCACGTTGCGGCCCTGCGCGCGAAACCGCGCCGCCAGCTTGCCGATGGTCGTGGTCTTGCCCGAGCCGTTGACGCCGACCACCAGGATGGTGAACGGCCGCTCGTTGCCGACCACGAGGGGCTTGGCCACCGGCAGCAGCACCTTCTCGACCTCGGCCGCCAACACCGCCTTGACCTCGTCGGCGGTGATCATCTTGTCGTAGCGCCCCTCCCCGATCGCCGCTGCGATCTTGCCCGCCAGCTCGACCCCGAGATCGGCGCGGATCAGCACCTCCTCCATCTCCGCGATCATGGCGGCATCGAGCTTGCGCTTGGCGGCGAGATCGAAAATGGCGCCGGTGATGGCCGTCGAGGTGCGCTTGAGCCCGCTATTGAGCCGCTGCCACCAGTTCTGCTCTGCCATCGTCTGGTCTTTCACGTGCTGTGCGAGGGTCGGATGGAAGAGCGGCCGCGCGGTTCCCCTGCCCCCGGCCGCAAAGCGCGTGATAGGGAGTGAAAGAACGATGGGAGCCGTGATAGCGGTTTCACCATGACACCGGAAGAGATGGTGGCTCGGCTGCTCTATCGCGATGCCCTGATGCTGGTGATCGACAAGCCGGCGGGCATGGCGGTTCACCGCGGCCCGAAGGGCGGCGAGAGCCTGGAAGATCATTTCGACGCGCTGCGCTTCGGGTTGCCGCGCGCGCCGGCGCTGGCGCATCGGCTCGACCGTGACACCTCCGGCTGCCTGGCGCTCGGCCGCCATCGCAAGGCGCTGGCCGAGCTCGGCCGGCTGTTCAAGACCGGCGCCATCGGCAAGACCTATTGGGCGGTGGTCGAGGGCGGCCCGCAGGCTGAGGCGGGCCGCATCGAGCTTCCGCTCGGCCGCAAGGACATCACGCGCGGCTGGTGGATGAAGCCCGACCCAAACGGCCAGCCGGCAGCGACCGCGTGGATGGTGATGGGACGGTCGGCGCCGGCCGGCGAGGCAGATTCGAGCTCGAATTTGCCTGCAAATCGCACTTGGCTCGCCCTCGAGCCGCTCACCGGCCGCACCCATCAGCTGCGGGTCCATTGCGCCGCCATGGGCTGGCCGATCGTGGGCGATTCGATCTACGGCAAGGCGCCGCGCGCCGGCGCCCGCGCGGCGGCAGGCCCCGAGCGACGAGGCCCCGAAGCGCCGGGCGCGCAAGCGCCGGACGCACAAGCGCCAGGATTGCAGCTCCATGCCCGCGAGATCGTGGTGCCGCTCTATCGCAAACGCGCGCCGATCCGGGTGACCGCGCCGGTGCCGCCCCACATGGCGCAGCTGCTGCGAGCGTGCGGATGGCGGGAGGAGACACTGGCGCCGGTCGCGTAGGAGCGCCTTGCGCTGCTGAACGTCGCCTCTTGACGTAAACCAGTCCGTGCCGCCGAAAAAAAGCCCCGGGGCGCGTGCCCGGGGCGTTCGCCAATCGCGTAGCGCCCAGGATGACCTTAGCGGCTCCGGGTTTGCTCGTGCTGCTTGTGCATCGGCACCGCCGTGTAGCCGTAAGCGCCGCCGGCATTGGTGGAAATGCCGCTTGAGACCCGATCATTATCCTGGTGGTTTTCGCCGGAGTCCCCCGCCCGCGCCGCAGAAGCGACGCCGAGGATGATGACGGCAACGGAAAGAGCGATCTTCGTCTTGGTGAACATTGTCGTATCTCCAGGTTGGTTGAGATGCGCTATCTGCGCAACGTCACCTCTCTAGACCGGGCCGCGCCAGGCGAACGTGAGCCGCCTCACACTGACGCAAAGATTTTTGAAATCTCAGCCGGTCGAAATCGCAGCGCTCAAGCACCGGATCGGCACGCCGGCAGCCAGCCTTCCAGCGCGCGCGGCCTGCATTGACTCGTTTGCGCACGCATGCGATTTTTTTCCGTCGGCCGATTGCGATGCGGCGTGCCCTCGCGGCGATTGCGGACCGACAAGCAGAGACAAGCAGAGACAAAGATGTGATCGGCGGCTTTCCACAGGCACGGTTGCGATTGTGGCTGCCGATAGCGATCACCTGAAACCAGTGGAGGATCGCCGTGCTGAAATCCGGGAAGCTGAAGCTCTATTTTAATTTTACCGTGTCGGCATTTGTTGCGTCGGTGTTTTGGGCGGGCGCCGGATCGGCGCAGGATGCCGGAACCCTGACCGGCCTCATCAAGGACGCGGCGGGTGCGCCGGTCGCGGGCGCGTTCGTGCAGATGAAGAATGCCGAGCGCCGGCTTAATTTCATGGTCATCACGCACGAGGAAGGCAAATACGCGACCAACCGGCTTCCCGCCGGCAAATATGTCGTGCAGGCGATCGGCGGGGAGCAGCAAAGCGCTCCCTCGACCCCGGTGGAGGTGGTGGCCGGCAAGTCCGCGTTCGTGGATCTCGCGCTCACGCTGGCGCGCGCACCGGCGCTGGCACCGGCCTGGCCGGGACGCACGCCCGGCGATCGTGGTGAGGAGGCTGACGCGGCCACCGGCGCCGGTCCGCGCCTGCCAGACGGCGAGGGCAAGGCCATCATCGAGGCCAAATGCAATTTCTGCCATGACTCGCAGCGGATCGTGCGGTCACATGGCGAGCCGGCCCGTTGGCAACAGGTCATCGGCACCATGCGGCTCTATGCGCAGGGCTCGACCCTGGCAAAGCCGCTCACCGATGACGAGGAAAAGGTGCTGCTGGCCTATGTGTCGACCAACTTCGGCCCCTTGCCGGGCGGCCCCAAGCCCAAGCCCGATCCGTTGAGCCGCTTGCCGCGGACGCTGCTTCCGCCGGAGGCGAGGGACTATATCGTGGTCGAGTACGAGCTGCTCAACCCCAGGGCGGAGCCGCACGAGATGGCGGTCGATCCCCGCGGCAACGGCTGGGTGAGCCAACGGGTCGGCGGAAAGCTCGGCCGCCTTGATGCCGAGACGCTGAACTACGTCGAGTACGCGCCTCCCGCCGCAGGCTCCAATACGGTACGCCTCAACGGCATCCGCCGCGGCAACAACGGCGAGCTCTGGATGGTCGACGGCGGCCCGAACCGGCGCTGGCTGAGCTTCGATCCGAAGACCGAGCAGTTCTCGGTCTACAATCTTCCGCCCACGACCAGCGGCAGCGCCAGCGGCAACACCGTGCGCGTGCATCCGGACGGCACGGTATGGCTCGCCAACATTGGCGCCAACCAAGTGATTCGCCTCGATCCGGCTACCAAGAAGTTCACGGTCTTCGACGTGCCGGCCGGAGTCAAGAACCACAAGAACGCCACCCCCTACGGCATGGCGGTGGACGGAGCCGGTAACGTCTGGGTGGTCGAGAATGCGTTCGATCAGCTCGCCCGCATCGACCCCAAGACCGGCACCTTCGAGGAGTTCCCGCTCCCCGTGAAGGATGTGGTCGCGCGCAAGCTGGGCGCCGACTGGGACGGCAATCTGTGGGTGGGTCTGCACGGCGCCGGCAAGCTCCTGCGGGTCGACTACAAGACGTTGAAGATGACGGAGTTTACGCCCCCGAGCGCGGATGCAGGCGTCTATCTCGCGGATCCCGACATGAAGAACCACATGATCTGGGCCTCCCTGCATCACGTCGACAAGATCGGCCGGCTCGATCCGGCAACCGGCGTCTGGACCGAGTTCCCGCTGATGTCGGCTGAGACCGACGTACGGCGCATCGAGGTCGATCCGAACAATACAAAGCGGATCTGGTACTCGGGCGTGCTGTCGAGCCGGGTCGGTTATATCGAGATGCTGCAAAAGAACTGAGGCTGCAGGCAAACGAGCCACAAGGGCGCCAGATATTGGCCCTTGCGGAAACAGAGAGGCCCCGGTGTTTCCGGGGCCTCTTTTATGGGGGCCGCGCCGTCGCGGCGCGCAAGCCGCTCAGGCCGATTTTCGCATTCTGATCTCGATCCGCCGGCGCTCCCGGACATCGCCATGTCCGTCCCAGCGGGTGATCCTGCCATCGATGCCAATCATCT
>DASXXS010000049.1:0-1635 GCA_036502925.1 Xanthobacteraceae bacterium | reverse complement strand
TCGCTGGGCTTGTGCGCGAGCTCCGGCAGTGCCGCCTTGACGGTTTCGGCATGCTCATCGATCCGGGCCATCCAGAACGGCAGCCAGCCATGCCCGGCTTCGAGCGTACCGATGCGCAGCCTCGGATAGCGGTCCATGACGCCGCCGCCGATCAATGCCGCCATGTTGCGCATGCCGCACCAGGGATGCGCCGCCGAGCGCTGCAAGAACAGATTCTCCCAGGTGTCGGCACCCCCCGGCGCGTAGGGCGGCATGACCGTGAAGGTGTGCAATACCACCGCGAGATCGTTCTCGGCGGCGGCCGCCCAGATCGGCTCGAGATCGGGATGGTCGAGCGGCATGCCGGCCGGCGCGTAGGCCATCACCGCCCAGGCCCAGCGCGAGCGCGCCCACCGGCGTATCTCGGCGAGGCTTCCTTCGATGTCGCGGGCCGAAACCAGAATGATGCCGCCGAGCCGCTCGGAAAACGCGCCGCAATAATCCGCCATCCAGCGGTGGTAGGCGCGGTACATCGCCGCCTCCAGGGCCACATCGTCGCCCGCGGTCCAGGTGCCGAACCAGCCGGAGGGCAAGGTCAGGTTCACGTCGACCCCTTCGCGATCCATGTCGGCGATCCGCTCGGCGGGGTCGTCGTCGACCCGGGGCGAGGGCCGGGCGCGGTTGGCGCCGGTGAACGCCGCCATGTAGCGGGCCGGACCCGTGTCCGCGGCAGCACTGCCGAGGCGGCGCCGGTAGCTGCGTCCGCCCTTGGTATAGGTGATCCGGCCGGTGCCCGGATTGGTGTCCTTCCATTCCTCCCAATCGGCCAATTGGGCCTTCTCTGCCGCCGCCAAGTAACGGTCGAGGATGTTCATCGAGGGCCCGACATGGGTGTCGGAGTCGAAGATCCTGAAGCCGTCGCGCGCCATCATCGTACCTCCTCAAAATTCTGCAGTGGGCTGGATTAGCGCGGTGCGTCCTTCGAGACAGCCGCTGCGCGGCTTCCTCAGGATGAGGACAAATCTAGATGCCATCAAGAACACACCTCATCCTGAGGAGCGCCTAAAGGGCGCGTTTCGAAGGACGCACGATGCTCCTGCAGGCGATATGTTCGCCATGTTGCTCTCAGCCGCCGCGATACTTCGCCAGGGAGTCCGCGGAAAAGTAGCGTTCTTCGAGCTGGCGCTGTTTCTCGAGACCTTCTTCCTCCGGTCCCGGCTCGGGGCGAGGGTAAGGGCGGTCCTGATGCGCCCGCTCGAACTCCTCCCATGCGGCGATGCCGTTGGCCTGAAACTGCTGCATGAAATCCCACAATGCCGCCCAAATCACCTGATGGGTGAAGCCCGGATACCAGGCGATCGTGACGCCCAGCGCCAGATGCTCGTCGAGACCGAGATAGCGCGGCAGCCGCCCCCTCATGAAAGAGAACGGGCCGCTGACGACGGCGCGGGCACGCCTGATCTCGTCCTCCGAATGCGGCGATTCGAACTGGACCCAATCGACCCGCGCCTCGCTCTCATAGGCGCGTAGACGCCTCAGGCAATCGACCAGCCCGCCGCCCGCGGCGTCGCGGGCGTAGCATTGGGCCATCACGACAAAATCGGGATCGAGCTCGTTCTTCATGTCGACGGCGGCGCGATAGCGGGCGACCGCCTG
>DASXXS010000048.1:0-18221 GCA_036502925.1 Xanthobacteraceae bacterium | reverse complement strand
GCGCGGCTTGTCCGTCGCGAGCAGGTGCGCCGGCGCGGGCGACGGCTCGACCTGCGCCGCACCATTCATCGCAATGTGTCGCACGGCGGAACGCCGGTGGACCTCGCCTGGCGGCGGCGCAAGATCAAGCCGCTGCGGCTCATCGTCATGCTCGATGCCTCCGGGTCCATGAGCCTCTACACCGCCTTCTTCGTCCACTTCCTGCATGGCATCGTCGATGCCTTCCGCGAGGCGGAGGCGTTCGTCTTCCACACGCGGCTTGCGCATGTTTCAGCCTCGCTGCGCGACCGCGACGTCGCGCGTGCTGTCGATCGGCTCTCCTTGATGGCGCAGGGCATCGGCGGCGGCACGCGCATCGGCGAGAGCCTCGCCATCTTTAATCGCTGGCATGCGCGGCGCGTCATCAATTCGCGCACCGCGGTGATGATCGTCTCGGATGGCTACGACACCGGCGCGCCCGAGCTGCTCAGCGATGAGATGCGGCGCCTGCGACGCCGCTGCCGCCGAATCATCTGGCTCAATCCCCTGATCGGCTGGCGCGACTACAGCCCGCAGGCGCGCGGCATGCGCGCGGCGCTCCCGTATGTCGACCTGTTTGCGCCCGCCCACAATCTCGAGAGCCTCGCGGCGCTCGAGCCTTATCTGGCCAGGATATGATGCCATGCGCACCGCATCCGACATCCTCGGCATCATCTCCGCCCGAAAAGCGACCGGAGAGCCGTTCGCGCTCGCAACGGTCGTGCGCACTGTGGCGGCGACCGCGGCCAAGGCCGGGGCGAAGGCCGTGATTCTGCCGGATGGGACGATCTACGAAGGCTGGATTGGCGGCGGCTGCGCCCGGGCGGCGGTCCTCAAGGCCGCCAAGGATGCGCTCGCCGATGGGAAATCGCGTCTGGTCTCGGTGCAGCCGCCCGATGCGTTGGACGAGCAGGGCCTCAAGGCCGGTGAGGAACGTGGCGGTGTCCGCTTCGCCAAGAACATGTGCCCGAGTCAGGGCACCATGGACATATTCGTCGAGCCGGTGCTGCCGCGGCCGCAGGTCGTCGTCTGCGGCTCGAGTCCCGTGGCGGTTGCCGTTGCCGATCTTGCCCGGCGGAGCGGATTTGCCGTCACCGTTTGCGCGCCCGCGGCCGAGCAATCGGCATTCGAAGAGGTCGATCGGCGCATCGAAGGCTATGCGCTGCCGGTCGAGGACGCTGGGTCGCGGTATGTCGTCGTCTCGACGCAGGGCCGCGGCGATGAAGCCGCCTTGCTGGCGGCCCTCGCGGTCGATGCCGACTACGTTACGTTTGTCGGCAGCCGGCGGAAAGCCGAGGTGCTGAAGGCGACGCTTGCGCAACGCGGCGTTGCGGCCGGGCGTTTGGCGAAGCTCAAGGCGCCGGCGGGTCTCGATCTCGGCGCCATCACACCCGACGAGATTGCAATCTCGATCCTGGCCGAGATCGTCGCCGCGCGGCGAGGCAGGCATTCGCGCGGAAGCCCGCCGCAGAGCTGATCGCCCTCGTTCGCCATGCGAACGAGCAGCTGCACCGTTCGATCTTGAGACCACCCGGAGCAACGCCGTATGAACATGACAGGTACTCAGCGCATCGAAGCGCCGCGTGAAGCCGTTTGGGCGGCATTGAACGACCCCGATGTGCTCAAGCGGTGCATCCCGGGCTGCGAGAGCATCGAAAAAATCTCGGACACCGAGATGAACGCGAAGGTGTCTCTGAAGATTGGTCCCGTGAAGGCCTCCTTCACGGGTAAGGTGACGTTGTCCGATCTCGACCCCCCGAACGGCTATCAGATCAGCGGGGAAGGCTCAGGGGGCGTCGCTGGATTTGCCAAGGGCGGCGCCACGGTGCGGCTGCAGGGCGACGGTACCGCGACGATATTGGACTACGACGTCAAAGCGCAGATCGGCGGCAAGCTTGCCCAGCTTGGCGGCCGGTTGATCGATTCCACTGCCAAGAAGCTCGCGGCGGAATTCTTTGCAAATTTCGGAGAGGTGGTCGCTCCGTCCGAAGCGCAACCAGTCACGGCGGGGGTCTGATGGCCCTTGTTCAAAGCAGGAGAAGGTGATGACAAAATTTGCTCTATACGTTCCGTTGCATGCAAAACCCGGAAAGGAGAAGGAGGTCGCGGATTTTCTGCGTTCCGCCGTGCCCTTGGTGAACGCTGAGGCAGGCACGATATCGTGGTTCGCCATTCAAGAGGGACCGTCCTCCTTCGCCATCTTCGATACGTTTGACGACGAGGCGGGGCGGGACGCGCACCTCAATGGCAAAGTGGCGGCGGCCTTGATGGAAAAGGCCAGGGCCGGCGATCTGTTTGCCAAGACGCCGGAGATCCACAAGCTCGAAATTCTTGCGGACAAGCTTCCAAAATAAAAGTCGACAGCCTCGATCTGCTCGCAATCCTTAATAACTGCAGCCCTCATTTCTCGGATGAGGTTCAGTGCGACGTAGCACATCGAGAATGGTCAAACGATGTCGACTTTCCACCGCCCACAACGCTCTAGCCGGCCAGCGGTTATGACCGGCAATGGGTCATTTTCGCCGAGCCGATCAAGGCTGTATGGAGACGTACTTCCGCAATGTCCGTAAAGCTGATGCTGGTGGGTGGGAATGGAGTCCGATGATCGTGCTGGCCCGTATCGGGGGGCGAGATTGGAAACCCCCGGGCCGAACGGGGCGCGCTGACCATTATGTCGCGGCGCGAGCAGCCGGCGGAATAAAGCAGCGCGCGTGAGAATCATGCTTGAGGAAGCCGTGCGCCGCACGGGCGTCTCGAAGGACCGGGACAAAGGGAAAGGTCATGGCCGCAAAGCTGATCGCGCCGCTCGCGGCGCTTATACTCGGCGGCGCGCTCTGCGCCGCGCTGGCGCGGCCGAGCCCGCAATGGGCGGACGAGCCGTTGCCGGTCCGCCAATGGTTCCAATCGCTCATGCAGCCCGACAACCCGTACGTATCGTGTTGCGGCGAGGCCGATGCCTTCGAGGCCGACGATTTCGAGATCGAAGGCGACCACTATGTCGCAATCATTACCAACGGCAAGGGCGTGATCCCGAGTGGAACGCGCATTGCGGTGCCAAATCACAAGATGAAATGGGACCGTGGCAACCCGACCGGTCACGGGATCATCTTTATTGGCTCGCAGGGGCAGGTCTACTGCTACGTGACGCCGAGCGGGGTGTGAGCGGCGGGGGTCCTAGCGTTGGCGCGCTCCGAGCTACGGGTCGGCGCGAACCAGGCCCGCACGACGTGAAGTGACTCAACGTCGCCCCGTCATAGGCGCGACCAATATTGCTGCGCACGCACCACTCCACTTACTTTATTCCCGCAAACGAGCGGTTCACTCCTCACGCGCGCTCCAAAATCTTGTCCTTCTTGCCGAAGTGGTAGCGCGGCAGCTTGTCGAGGTCGGTGCCGGTGACGCGGATCACCCAGGCTTTTTTCGGGTGCGCGGTCGAGTGGATGACGTCAGGGCCGTAGGCCCGCGTCTGGCCGGGAGCGAGGCTGTATTTGCTCGTCGCCACCAGCTCGGCATGGTCCTCGCTCGCCGGATTGGTGCGGCGCCATTCGGTCATCTCGGTGACGGCGCGCGCGTTGCCGTAGATCGCCCATGACGAACCGTGGCTGTGCGGCTTGCCGGTCTTGCCGCCTTCCTGCACATGCGCCATCACATAGAAGTCGAGCTCCGGATCGTGATGGAGCACGCGCTTGCCGGGCGGCATGTCCTCGTTGAAGGTCTCGGCCACGAAGTCCGGATTGGCGAGCAGGTGCGCCAGCCGATCGGCCACCTGCGTCAGCACGCCGGCGAGCGGCTTCGATTTGAGGATCGCGCGGCTTTCGGCGCAGAATTGCGCGAGCGTATAGGCCATGACGGTCTCCTGTTCTCCATGTGTGCTGCCATGCGTGTCACCATGCGGGTCACGCGCTTCATAGCGCAAATCCCGAATTTACGCATCCCGGGCGCAAAGATACGATCCGGGCCGGAGGAGCCATGCGAAAGCCCGCCATGTTGCGCGTGATCGGATATGCGATCGCCATCCTGGCGACCGGCGCGTTTTGCTTAAACCCGATTGGCGCCCAGGACTCCTACCCGGCCCGCACGGTGCGGATCGTGGTGCCGTCCGCGCCCGGCTCGACCACCGACACGCTGGCGCGGATCGTGGCCGACCAGCTCGCCCGCAAATGGGGGAAGCCGGTGATCGTCGAGAACGTGGCGGGCGGCGCCATGAACGCGGGCGCCGCGAACGTGGCGCGCGCAGCACCCGATGGCTTGACCCTCATGGTGGCGCCGCCGGCGCCCCTCACCTTCAACGATCTCCTGTACCGGGACCTCGGCTACCGGCCGAACCTTTTCGTTCCCATCACGCTGCTGGCGAAGATTCCCAACATCCTGGTGGTGCGCAACGACTTGCCGGCAACATCGCTCACGGAGCTGATCGCCTATGCCAAGGCCAATCCGGGCCGGCTGTCCTATGCGTCCCAGGGCGTCGGCTCGACCGCGCATCTGTCGGCGAGCCAGCTCGAAGCGCTGGCCGGCATCAAGATGGTGCATGTGCCTTATCGAGGTGCGCAGCCCGCGCTGACCGACGTGATGGCCGGCAATGTGGATTTGTTCTTCGATACGCCGACCACCTCGGCGCCGCTCTACCGCAACAAGATGATCAAGATCCTGGCGGTGGCCGACCTCAAGCGCACGCCGGCGCTCCCCGAGGTGCCGACCTTCTCGGAGGCGGGACTGCCCGGCTTCCGATCGATCACCTGGTTCGGCCTGGTGGCGCCGCCCGGAACGCCCGCGGCGCTCGCCGACCGCATCAATCACGACGCGGTCGATGTGCTCGCCAGCCCGGAGGTCAACGACAGATTGCGCGACCTCTCGCTCGACCCCGGCGCCACCAGCCGGGCCGACACCGCCAAATTCCTCGCCGAGGAAACCGCGCTCTGGAGCCAGGTGATCAGGCAGGCCAAGATAGAGCCGCAGTGATTGCGTTCTGGTAGCCTGGATGGAGCGAAGCGAAATCCGGGAACTCCGCTCCCGCATTCCGCCATAGCCCGCGAAGACGGGCGTAAACGCCCTTATGGCTCCATGCGGGCTACGGGGCTGACGCCACCAGCCCGGCCTCGCGGTAGGCCCGCGATGCGCCCGCGTGCAGTGGGACACCGCCGAATTCGAGCGCCGCGGGACCCTGCAGGCGCAGGGGCGCAAACAAATCCGGCAACCCGGTAAACAGCGGGTTGATGCGGGCAAGCTCGCCGGCTTGCTTGATCACCGCAGCCACCACATCGCAAACCACCGGTTCGGGCACGCGCGCGTGGACGGCCAGCACGTTCACCACCGCGATCTGCGTCACGTCCTCATCGAGGCCGCGGATCGCGCCTTTGCGCATCACGGTCGCCCGATAGTCGGGCACCGCCCGCATCACGGTCTCGATCTCGCCCGGCCCGAACGCAAGCACCCGCAGATCGACGCGCTGCGCCAGATCGGTCATCACTTGGTTGGGGATCGGGCACTGGAACTGGGCATCGACCTCGCCGGCGGCGAGCGCGTCGGCGCCGGCGGCGAAATCGAGATAGACCGGCGTGAAGTCGGCAAAGCCCAGGCCGAGCGCGCCGAAGATCGCATGCACGTGCTGCACCATGCCGCTGGTGCGCAGGCCGACCGCGACCCGCTGGCCGCGCAGGTCACCCAGCGCGCGGATCGGCGAGCCGGCCGGCGCGATGAAGAACAGCGGGCCCGCATTCATGGGCGCCGCCATGCGCAGATCGACCGGCTCGTCGAACGGCGCCTCGCCCCGCTTGGCGCGGCCGATCCAGTTCGAGGCCATGAAGCCGAGCTCGATCTCGCCGGCCTGCAGGCGCTTGGCGTTGTCGACGCTGGCGGACTTGGATTCCAGGACTTCGATGGGGCCAAGTCGCGCTTCCCGCTGCAGGATGGCCTGGAGTGCGCGGCCCTGGCTGTGAAAGGTGCCGTCGCGCTCCGACGTGCCGATACGGATTGTCATGGAGATATCGCCCCCGCGTAGGGGCAGCCCTTGTGGCTGCCCTCTCGGTCCCGGCTGCGGGCGCCCACAAGGGGCGCCCCTACGAAGATGGATCCGGGACCAGCCCGGCCGCCGGCAAGGCCTGCACCGTTGGAATCGTTGAGAGGCTCCGCCGGATTTCGCAAGCGCTCCATCCGGGCTACAGGAGTCACCGCTTCAGCTTGTCCAGCCCCAGCTCGCGCCAGCGCGCCTTGACGGCGGCGACGTCGCCTTCGCTCGGCCACACCGTCGGCGGGAAGCGCGCGCCGCCGAGATCGGGGTCGGGATCGTAATCGAGGTTCATGGTGGCATCGATGAGCACCCGGTTCCATTTGCCGGTGCCGAACAGCTCCGGGTTGCGGTCGCGGCGCCGCGTCGAGGGATCAAGCCCGAGCCCGAAGGTCCCCGGCATGATGACGATGTCGTTCTCGCCGGCATTGACCCGGTGCGCGATCGCCCAATCGACCGCCGCATAGTCGTGAATGTCGATGTCGTCGTCGACCACGGTGACATGCTTGTAGCGCACATGCGCCGCGGTCGAGCCCCAGAGCGCATTGGCGGCCTGCTTGGCCTGGCCGCGGTAGCTCTGCTGCATGCGCACCAGGATATTGATGCCGGCCTGCACCGGCGGGCACCAGACATCGGTGATGCCGGGCACGCCGGAGCGGTCGAGCACGTTCCAGGCGGTGGCGGCGCGCATGATGGAGGAGCCGACGGCGTTCTCCGAATAGCTGCCGGGCAGGCACCCTTCGATGGTGCCGCGCAGGATCGGATCGTTGCGGTGGGTGATGGCGGTCACCCGGATGGTCGGCTTGGGCGAGCGCTCGCTGGCGAGGTAGCCGGTGAATTCCGCGTAGGGGCCTTCCATCATGTAGCTCTCGGGATCGAGCCCGAGATAGCCTTCGATCACGATCTCGGCGGAGGCCGGCACCTGCAGGTCGACGGTCTCGCATTTGACGAGCTCGACCGGCTCGCCGCGCAGCGCCCCCATCACGTCGTATTCGCAAATGCCCTTGGGCACCGGCGCGCCGGCGCAGAAGCCGAGCGAAGGCTCCCAGCCGATGGCGACCGCGATCGGCATCTCCTTGTGGCCGGCGGCCAGCCAGGCGGTGACGTGATGGCCGATATGCTGGGCGCGCCACATCAGGATCGGAATCTTGTCGCGCGCCGCCAGCATGCCGCGATAGACCCCGACATTCATCACGCCGCTCGCCGGGTCCTTGGACACCACGCCCGCATAGGTGATGAGATAGCGGCCGCCGTCGAGCCGGTTCCAATACGGCACCGGCAGCTGGTAGAGATCGACATCCTTGCCGGTGACGATGTTCTCCTTCACCGGGCCGCTGTTGACGATCCGGGGCGGGATCGTGCCTTCGAGAATGTGGCGGCTGATCTTGACCAGCTCGCGCGGATGGGTGTCGGGCGGCAGGCCGAGCATGATGGCGATGCGCCGATAGTTGTTGAGCGCGGAGCCGAACACGCGCCGGCAGCGGCTATTCGGCTTGTTGTAGTCCTTGATGTTGTTGAACAGCAGCGCCCGCCCGGTGCCGGGGCCTTGCGCCAGCCGCATGATGGTGCCGAGCTCGATGTTCCAATCCACCTCGGCATCAATCTCGGCGAGCTCGTCATGTGCCTTGAGCGCCGCGATCCATCCGCGCAGATCGCCGAATGCAGCCGGCTTGCGTTCAATCATCACCCACTATCTCCACTTTTCCCGGGCTTGACCCGGGATCGTTCCAGACCTTGTCCCGGGCTTGACCCGGGATCGTTCCAAGCTCGGAGTTTGGAACGATCCCCGCCTTCGCGGGGACGGAGTCTGGAACGGTCCCGGGTCATAAGCGCGTTTACGCGCGTCTTCAACGCGCTATGCCCGGGACAAGTGTGGAGGCACCGTATTCGGAGCATGGCGTCAAGTCATTTCACGCTGGCAGCGGCTTGCCCCGGGTCTCCGGCAGGAACGGCGCCGCCATCAGACCCAGCACGTAAATGGTCGCCACGATGGTGGCCGCGGTGCCGAAGCCGCCGAAGTAGACGATCAGGGTGCCGGCCAGGAGCGGTCCCAGGAAGGCGATGAAGCGCGGTGCGTTGAAGGCGAACGCCATGGCGGTGGCACGGATGCGGGTGGGAAACAATTCGGGCAGCCAGACCGGCATCCAGGAATATTGGCCGAGGCTGAAATAGCCGTTGACGGCCGCGACCAGCAGCAGGAGCACCAGATCCTGCGTCCACAGGAACAGCACCGGGGTGAGCGCCAGTGCCATGGCGAAAAACAGCATGGTGACCGGCTTGCGCCCGAACCGGTCGGCCAGAAAGCCGAAGCTCGCATAGCCGAGGATGGCGCCGAGATTGTAGGTCATGCCGGCATAGCTCGCCCATTGCTGCGCCGGCAGTCCCGCCCTGGCGGCGACCGATCCGATATAGGGCGGGACCCAAGTCGAGATGCCCCACCAGGCGAGCGTGGTGGTCAAGGAAAGCAGAAAGACCAGGACGGCGCGCCGGCGATTCTGCGGATCGACAAACAACTCCGCGAGCGTAAAGCGGGTGAGCGCCTGCTCGTCTTCGCCCAGTATCGCGCCGCCTTGCTGGCGCGCGCGGGCAAGGCGGCGGCTCTCATTGGTGCGCTCCCAGGGCTGCGATTCCGCAATGCCGCGGCGGACCCACAGCGCGAACAGCGCCGGCAGCACGCCGATCACGTACATGATGCGCCAGGCGCCCGGGCCGAGCGCGCCGACATAGAGCCAGATAAGCGAGGCCAGGAAGAACCCGATGCCCAGGCCGCATTGCATCAGTCCGGCGCCCTTGCCGCGGGCGTGATCGGGCCACACCTCGGCGGTGATCGAGGCGCCGGTCGCCCATTCCGAGCCGATCGCGATGCCGACCAGGAAACGCAGCAGCGCAAACGACACCCAGTCCCAGGCGAGCGCGCTCAACCCGGTGATCAACGAATAGGCCAGGATGGCGTAGATCATGGTGCGGCGGCGGCCGATGTAGTCGGCCAGGATGCCGCCGAGGATGCCGCCGATGCCCCAGCCGAACAGCGTGACCGCAATGACGGTGCCGGCATAGGCCGGGATTTGCGCGAACTGCGCGGGATCGAGCAGCTGCCGCAGCGCCACCCCAACCGTGAGGATCAGGGCGAAGGTCTCATAGCCATCGAACATCCAGCCGAGATTGGCGGCGGCGAGCGTCTTCCATTGGGTGCGGGTCAGGGTGCCGTACCAGGGACCAGGGGCGGCAGCGGCGATGCTTGGCATGGTGTTTCCCTCCCAGGAACCGTCATTTTTTGAGTGTCACCGCCGGGCTTAGCCCGCGAAGACGGGCGTAAACGCCCTGATGTCCCGGCGGTCTCGATGGGGGATGCACGCGCGCGCCATCCGGATCGAGATGGCCGGAACAAGTCCGGCCATGACAAACTAAGGCAGTCGCCCGGAACACGAAATGCCTTAGACTTTGGCCACGGCGCGAAACATCAGCAATGCTGTCTTCGCCAGCCGCGGAACATTACACGCCTTTGCGCATGTTGCGGGCGGCGAGTTTCACGGCCTCGATGATTTCCGGATAGGCGGCGCAGCGGCAGAGGTTGCCGGCGAGGTAGTGGCGGATCTCGTCGTCGTCCGGATCGGGATGCTGGCTGATGAGCTGTCCTGTCATGAGGATGAATCCGGGCGTGCAGAAGCCGCATTGAAAGGCGCCGCATTCGATGAAGGCCTGCTGGATCGGGTCGAGCTTGCCGTTGGCCGCCAAGTGCTCGATCGTCACCACTTCGCTGCCATCAGCAAACGCCGCGAGAAACAGGCAGCCCGACACGGCGCTGCCGTCGACCAGCACCGTGCAGCAGCCGCACAGCCCCTGCGCGCAGCTCTCGCGCGCGCCGAACAGGTCGAAGCGCTGCTGCAGCACCTCGACCAGATTCTGGTGCGGCGCGATCTCGGCCGCGACCGACTCGCCGTTGAGGGTGAAATGAATGGTGCGGTTCACGCTAATCCTCCAGCGGGTCGTTCGCGGCGGCGCGCAGCGCGCGGTAGAGCGTCTCGGCCGTGAGCGGCAGCGAGGTCAGCCGCACCCCGACCGCGTCGTCGATCGCATTGGCGATCGCCGGCGAGACCGCGAAGGTGCCGCTCTCCCCCACCCCCTTGGCGCCGAACGGCCCGGAATGCTGCTCGGCTTCGACCACCTCGCTGTGCATGTCGGGCGGAATATCGAGCAGGCTCGGAATCTTGTAGTCGGCGAGCGACGCATTGACGATCTGGCCGCCGTCGAGCTCGATCTTCTCCTGCAGGGTGAAGCCGAGCTGCATGATGGCGGCGCCGGAGAGCTGCGTCTCGACAATGCGCGGATTGACCGCGCGGCCGACGTCGGCGACGTTGACCAGCCGCGTCACCCGCACATGGCCGGTCTCGGTATCGACCGCGATCTCGGCGCCGGCCGCGCCGACCATCCAGAACGGCGTCGCATTGGGGGTCTGGCCGGTGTCGTGATCGGGCGGCGCATAGGCCGGGATGTAGCTGCCGACCCCGATGATGTTGCCGGCCTGCATCTTGTATTTCTTCTGGAACAGCTCGGCGACCGGCACGTTGCTGCCTTTCGGCAGGCCGAGCTCGCGGGCGAGCGCCGCGATCTTGTCGCGGGCATCCTGGGCGGCGAGCTTGACGGCGTTGCCCATGTGGAACATCGAGCGCGAGCCCAGCGTCGCCATATCGTAGGGCGTCACATCGGTGTCGGGGTGCACCACCGTGACCGACTCGGCCTTGATGTCGAGCACCTCGGCGACGAGCTGCGCATTGGCGGTGTCCGAGCCCTGGCCCATATCGACGGTGCTGCAATAAAGCGTGACGCTCCCGTCCGCCGCCACATTGACGATGGCGATCGAGGTGGTGGGCGAGATCGAGGCCTTGAACCCGATGGCGATGCCGCGGCCGCGCCGGATGGTGCCGGTGCCGCGATCGAAGGCCTTGCCCCAGTTCATGCGGGTGGCGAGGCGATCGAGCACGGCCACGATGGCGGCATCTTGCATCGGCGTGCCGGTCGCCTGCGGGCGGCCCTCGCGCAGGATGTTGTCGCGGCGGAACGCGAGCGGATCGAGATTGAGCGCGCGCGCCATCATGTCGGTGTGGCTCTCATAGGCCCACACCAGCTGCGGGATGCCGAAGCCGCGCAGCGCGCCGGCCGGCGTCAGATTGGTGTAGAGCGAGTAGGAATCGATGTACACGTTCTCGATGTCGTAGGGGCCGGACGCGGTGAAGCCCGACTTCTGGGCGATGCGCGGCCCGATATCCGCGTAGGCACCGCCGTTCCACCACACCTCGCAGTGCCGCGCCGTTATGCGGCCGTCCTTGACCCCGCTCTTGATGCGGAACGTGCTGGCATGCTTGGTCAGGGTATAGAACTGCTCCTCCATGGTGAGCGCGATCTTGACCGGCCGCCGCACCAGGAGCGCGAGCGCCGCCGCGAGCGCCTCGAGCTTGATGTAGAGCTTGGCGCCGAAGCCGCCGCCCAGATACGGCACCTTGACGCGCACGCGATTTTCCGGCCAGCCCAGCAGCCGCGCGATCTCGATGCGCACGAAGGACGGCGACTGCGAGGCGGTGTGGAGGGTGAGCCGATCATCGGCCGCCTCGGCGACCGTCACGAACGGCTCGAGCGGCAGGTGCAGGACCTGCTGGGTGCGGAACGTGTGCTCGAACACGTGATCGGCCTGCGCGAAGCCGCGCGCCACATCGCCGCGCCGGAGATGGAAATCGAGCGCCACATTGGTGTTGCGGCGGCCCTGCAGATGCTTGAGATCCGGGAAGGTGCCGGCCGGCTTGAGCACGTCGTGCACGATCGCCGCCGAGGTCATGGCCTCGACCTCGTCGTAGACGGCGGGCAGCTCCTCGTAGTCGGCGACCACCAGCTGCGCCGCCGCCTCGGCGACATGGGGATCGGCAGCCAGCACCACCGCGACCGGCTCGCCGACATAGTGCACCTTGTCGACCGCGAGGATCGGCTGATCGTGAAAGGCCGGGCCGTAGAAGGGCTCGGGCACGACGGCGCGGATGTCCGCGATGGTCACCACCCGGTGCACGCCCGGCAGCGCGCGGGCGGCGCCGACGTCGATCGCGCGGATGCGGCCGTGGGCGACCGTGCTGCGCACGATCTTGCCGTAGAGCATCCCGGGCAGGCGCAAATTGTGGACGTATTCGGCACGGCCGGTGACCTTGGCCGCGCCTTCGAGGCGGCGGACCGAGCGGCCGACCTGGCCGCTGCCGATCGTGCTGGTTGCCGTCCTGGTTGCCATCAATGCGTTGCTCCAGCACGGTCGAGCGCCGCCGCGAGCGCGCGGGCGACATAGACGCGCACCAGCTGCCGTTTGTAGGCGGCCGATCCCTGTCCGTCGCTGATCGTCTGCGCCTCCTCGGCCGCGGCATCGCCGGCGCGGCGCAAGGCGGCGTCATCGCAGCCGCCGCGCAAGGCTGCCTCCGCGCCCGGCAGCCGGACCGGTTTTTCCGTCGCGGCGCTGATCACGATTTTTGCGGCGCGGATGGAATCTCCGTCGCGGTCGAGCGACACCGCGACGCCGAGCGCCGGCCAATCATGCACCGCGCGGGTCGTGCATTTGAGATAGGCGGCACGCCTGGTGCCTTGAGCCGGCACCATCACCGCGGTGATCAGCTCGTCGCGTCGCAGCACGGTCGCGAAATAGCCGGCGAACAAAGCCTCGACCGGGATCGTGCGCTCGCCGGCCGGTCCGGCCGCCGCAATGTGGGCGCCAAGCGCGATCAGCACCGGCGGCAGATCCATGTGCGGGTCGGCATGGGCCAGGTGGCCGCCGACGGTCGCCACATTGCGCACCCGTACATTGGAGAGCGTGCGCAGGGTCTGCGTGATGACGGGAGCATGGGCGCGTACCGCAGCCGAGCGCTCGAGCACGGACAATGGCGTCATGGCGCCGATCCTGAGCGATCCATCGGGTTGCGTCGCGATGGCGGAGAGCTCCCTGATGGCGCGCAGGCTGACGAGCCTGGCGGGACGAAACACGCCGGCCTTCATCATCAGCATGAGAGCAGTGCCGCCCGCGATCGGACGCACCGAAGCATCATCGGGATCGAGCAGCTTGATGGCCTCGCCGAGCGAGGCCGGCTCGGCCAGCTCGAACGGGATCATGGCGCCGCCTCGGCGCCGGTCCGGTCGAAGGCGGCCTGCAGCCGCGCCGCGAACTGGCGTTCCATCTCCTTGGCCTTGGCGCGCAGCACCGGCTGCCCGAGACTGCCGAGCTTGCCGGTCAGGTTCGCATCGACCGCGTAGTCGATATGGGTCTCGGCGCCGGCCTCGCTCAAGCTGGTCAGCGCCGCCGCGGTCAGCCGGCCGACGATGCCGAGCGGCGTGCCTTCGACCTTGGCCTCGATCTCGCGCGGCGGCTCGGCCCGCACCAATTCGACCGTCACCTTGAACTTGAACGACATGTAGGCGACCTTGGTCTCCAGCACGGCGGCGTAGCGATCAGGCGCGATCTCGCTGAGATCGTGGACGCCCTCGACGCAGGAGGCGAAAAAGCGCGCATCGCGCAGCGCCGCGAACACGGCCGCGCGCGGCGCCTTGACCCTGACCTGTCCGGTAATTTTCATGAAGGCACCGGCGAGAAAGCACGAAGAGAGCGGCTAACAGATTTCGCGTCAGCGGTCGAGGCCGGCCGCGAGCGCGGGCCGCATGACGAAACAGCTGCTGACCCCCGATTTCGCTTGCGCTGCATTCAGGCTACGCTTGCCGGGACTGAACCGACAACCTCGCCAAGGAGGGCATCCATGGGCAGGAAGCGCAAGGACGCGTGGCTGGCCGAGCCGGCGGCAGGCAACGGCATTCTCAGCCGGCGCATCTTCCTCGAGCGCGCGCTCATCGCGGGCGCGGCCGGCGTCGGCGCGGGCACATCGGTCGCGTCCGCCGAGCCGCTCGCGGTGCCGCGCTGGTCGAAGGAGCCGGGCGGAAACTTCACCGCCTATGGCCAGCCCTCGCACTATGAGGACAAGGTGGCGCGGACCTGGGCGGCGCCCAACAATCCGGCGACCCCCGGCATCGGCAGCTCGCGCACGCCGCACCACCTGCTCGACGGCACGATTACGCCGAGCGGGCTGCATTACGAGCGCAGCCATGCGGGCGTGCCGGATATCGATCCGGAGCAACATCGCCTGCTCATCCACGGGCTGGTCCGGCAGCCGCTGGTGTTCTCGCTCGAGGATCTCTCGCGCTATCCGCGGGTGTCGCGCATCGCCTTCCTGGAATGCGCCGGCAACAGCGGCGCGCTCTATACGGCGCAGGCGCAGCCGCTCAACGTCCAGGCGATCCACGGGCTCCTGTCCTGCTCGGACTGGACCGGCGTCAAGCTCTCGACGCTGCTCGATGAGGCCGGCATCGATGCGCGCGCCAAGTGGGTGCTGGCCGAAGGTGCCGATGCCGCCGGCATGAGCCGCAGCTTTCCGCTCGCCAAGGCGTTGGATGACGCGCTGGTGTGCCTCTATCAGAACGGCGAGCGGGTGCGGCCCGCGAACGGCTATCCGCTGCGGCTGCTGCTGCCGGGCTTCGAGGGCAACATGAACGTGAAATGGCTGCGCCGGCTCAAGCTCACCGACGCGCCGATCATGACCAAGGACGAGACCTCGAAATACACGATCCTGCTCAAGGAGGATAAGGCGTGGCAGTTCGTGTTCCCGATCGAGGTGAAATCGATCATCACCCGGCCCTCGCCGGGCCTGACCCTCAAGGGCCCGGGCTTCTACGAGATTTCGGGCCTCGCCTGGTCCGGCAATGGCCGCATCCGGCAAGTCGAGGTCTCGGCCGACGGCGGGCAAAGCTTTGCGCCGGCGGCCCTGCAGGAGCCGATCCTGCCGAAGGCGCTGACGCGCTTCCGCGCCGCCTGGCAATGGAACGGCGGTCCGGCGGTGCTGCAGAGCCGCGCCACCGACGACACCGGCATGGTGCAGCCCTCGCGCGCGCAGTTCGTTGCCGAGCGGGGCTTGCGCGGCAACTACCACTACAATGCCGTCGCCAGCTGGAAGATCGATCAGGCCGGGGAGGCAAGCAATGTGTTTGCTTGAGCGCCTCGGCGTTGGCGCCGCGCTGCTGGCCGTCGCGCTGGCGACGGCGACGGCCGCAATGGCGGCCGACAACCGGCAATTCGGCAAGCCGGTGACGCCGGCCGACATCGCGGCCTGGGACATCAGCATCGGACCCGACGGCACCGGACTGCCGCCTGGGAAAGGAACGGTGGCGCAGGGCGAGACGGTTTACGCCGCCAAGTGCCAAGCGTGCCACGGCGAAAAGGGCGCCGGCGGACCCAACGACCGGCTGGTCGGCGGCGCCGGCACGATCGCGCCCGACAAAGCGCCGGTGAAGACGGTGGGCAGCTACTGGCCCTATGCGACCACGCTGTTCGATTATGTCCGGCGCGCGATGCCGTGGGACCGGCCGAAATCGCTGAGCGACGAGGAGGTCTACGCGGTGGCGGCCTACGTGCTCTATCTCAACGGCGTGATCGGAGCAGATGCCCTGCTCGACGCGCAGTCGCTGCCGAAGGTGAAGATGCCGAACCGCGAGGGCTTCACCGCATTCCCGCGCTGGCCGCCGAAGTGACGCGGCGCTGAGTTTGAATACCTGTCCCGGGCTTGACCCGGGACCATTCCAATCGCTGGAGTCTGGAACGGTCCCGGCTCATAGCGCGTCGAAGAGCCGCGTAAACGCGCTAATGGCCCGGGACAAGTGCGTGATTACGAATTGGGCGTGCCGCCGCGCAACCTGACCAGGCTGCCGAGAATTGTCTTCATCTTGTTGCCCAGCATGGGCGTGTTGTTGCCGAGCATGGGTGTGTTGTTGCCCAGCATGGGTGGGTCGCCTTGCGGCGCCGCCACGGCATCGGGGCCTGGCGCCCGCGCCGGTCGCGTCCTGTCGAAGACCGCCCGCTTCTCCACGTCGCCGCAGCCGACGCATTGGAAGGTGCGCAACTCGAAGCCTTCCATGTCGATGACATGGGGCTCGACCATCACCACCCGCATCTCTTCGCCGCAAACAAAGCACTGCATACGCCACCCACCAGGGCGGTAATATAGCACGGCAGGGCAGGTGGAGTCTGCGGCCATGAACGGCGGTGACGCGCCGGCCGATCTGTTGCATCAGCGCAACACCCATCCCGCTTTGCATGCCTCGCCCACCCTCTTGGTACGGATATTGCACCGCAATAGCCGTATTTATTGAGGAGGTCGACTATGCGCTACGTGGCACTTCTGCTTCTGCTTTCCGGTACCGCGTTGGCGAGAGACAATGGGCAATGGGGCAACTCGCCGATCAACGTGCGCGAGTGGTTTCAGAGCCTGATGCAGCCCGACAATCCTTACATGTCGTGCTGCGGCGAGGCCGATGCCTTCGAGGCCGACACCTTCGAGGTCGATGGCGATCACTATGTGGCGGTGATTACCGACGGTAAGGGCGTCCTTCCGAGTGGCACGCGAATCAACGTTCCAAACCAGAAGATGAAATGGGACCGCGGCAACCCCACGGGTCACGGGATCATCTTCATCGGCAACCAGGGGCAAGTGTACTGTTACGTCGCGCCCGGCGGCGTCTGACCGGCGTACCACCGTCCCCAGGTACGAGCCCGGGACAGGTGGTCTTCTCGGAGGCGATCGGGAAGTTCCTCGCGGGGAAAACACGCGGCCGATTGCCGGGTGTTTTTTATGACATGTTAATTTGCCTTCACGGCCACAAGCCGGTACGCAATCGTAGTCCCCGGACGTGGACAAGGGTGCCCCCGCCGTTCGCGACCGGGTAGACTGCCTACAGACTCTCTTCTGACCCCGCCCTCGTGGCGGGGTTTTTCTTTGCCGGCCCGCCCCGCGCCCTGGCCGCTTGCTTCACGGTTCCGCGTTTCACGATTCGGGGCGTCCTGGCGCCTGCGGGCCGAGCATCGGCAATTTGTCGCACCGTGCACCTGAAATGCGCGATCTGCTGCGTTGGGGCGCACGCCCACGCGCGCGCACGGCCACATTAACAAGGATTAATCTGTTCGACGGGAGACGGAAAGAATCGCTCTCCAATTATGCGGGGAGGCGGTGCCCGACCGGCACGCTCATGCAACACGAAGATTCCAGGAGACCAACGATGAATGAATTCAATCCTTCGAGCCCCGTGCAGCGCAGACGCATTTCTCCGCGTCGCCTTGCGCTGATGGGGTCGGTCGCCGCCATCGCGGTCGCGGTCCTCGTCGGCGGACCCAACGGCTTCCGGCAAATCCCGATTCCGGCCTGGTCCAACCAGGTGCAAGCCGCCGAGACGGTGCAGCACCCGGCCGACTTCGCCGATCTGATCGCGAAGGTGAAGCCGGCGGTCGTGTCGGTGCGCGTCAAGATGGAGCAGGGTCCGCAGGATTCGAGCTCCGGTGAGAACGCGGTGCCGCTGCAGCCGGGCTCGCCGATGGAGAAGTTCTTCCGCCAGTTCGGCGGCCAGCAATTCGGTCAGGAGTTTGGTCAGCAGTTCGGGGGCCAGACGCCGCAGCGCCGCGCGGTCACCGGTGAAGGCTCCGGTTTCTTCATCTCGGCGGACGGCTATGCGGTGACCAACAATCACGTGGTCGATCATGCCAAGACCGTCACCGTCACCACTGACGACGGCAAGATCCACACCGCGACGGTCGTCGGCACCGACCCGAAAAGCGATCTCGCGCTCATCAAGGTCGAGGGCAGCGGCTTTACGTACGTGAAGTTCGCCGATCACGCGCCGCGCATCGGCGAGTGGGCGGTGGCGGTCGGCAATCCGTTCGGGCTCGGCGGAACCGTCACGGCCGGCATCGTGTCGGCCACCGGCCGCGACATCGGCCGAGGCGCCGACGACTACATCCAGATCGACGCGCCGATCAATCGCGGCAATTCCGGCGGCCCGACCTTCGACATCTATGGCCGGGTGATCGGGGTCAATTCGGCGATCTTCTCGCCATCGGGCGGCTCGGTGGGCATCGGCTTCGCGATCCCGGCGGACGTCGCCGACACCATCACCAAGCAGCTGATCGCCGGCGGCAAGGTCACGCGCGGCTATCTGGGCGCCACCATCCAGGACGTCACGCCCGAGATTGCCGAGAGCCTGGGCCAGAAGGGCCGCAAGGGCGCGCTGGTCGCCGAGCTGGTGCCCGGCGGACCGGCCGCCAAGGGCGGGGTCCAATCCGGCGACATGGTGGTCGAGCTGAACGGCA
>DASXXS010000047.1:0-2113 GCA_036502925.1 Xanthobacteraceae bacterium | reverse complement strand
CCGGCCGGCTACACCGCCTATTGCGCCTCCAAGTCCGCCATCGACGGCGTCACCAAGGCGCTCGGCTGCGAATGGGGCGATACCGGCATCACCGTCAACGCCATCGCGCCCACGGTGTTTCGCTCGCCGCTCACTGCCTGGATGTACGAGGACAACGAGCGCGCCACCACAGTGCGCAAGGGATTTGTGGCGCGGGTGCCGAAGGGGCGGCTGGGCGAGCCGTCCGACCTGGCGGGCCCGCTCCTGTTCCTGGCCTCGGCGGCATCGGATTTCTACACCGGCCATATCCTCTATGCCGACGGCGGCTATACGGCGGGCTGAGCATGGCCGTGAAGGCGCGCATCGCGGTGCTGGGCGCCGGCCTGATGGGCCACGGCATCGCGCAGGTATTTGCGCACAGCGGGCACGAGGTCAGCATCTATGATCCGGCCGCCG
Source organism: Xanthobacteraceae bacterium (assembly GCA_036502925.1). Lineage (GTDB taxonomy): Bacteria > Pseudomonadota > Alphaproteobacteria > Rhizobiales > Xanthobacteraceae > VAZQ01. The sequence goes on along the minus strand of DASXXS010000047.1, from coordinate 1,678 downwards.
CCGTGCTCGCTCAGGTCAGGACCCGGATCGCGGCCAATCTGCGCGATCTCGGCGACGACGAAGCCGCCGCCGCGCGGGTGCGGCCCTGCGCCGACATGGCGGAAGCGCTGCGCGATGCCGACTTCGTGGTCGAAGCCGCGCCGGAAGATCTGGGGCTCAAGCGCAAGCTGTTCCGCGAGGCGGAAGCCCATGTCCGCCCGGATACGATCCTCGCCAGCAACACATCGGTCATCCCGATCACCGCAATCATGCAGGACCTGCACGAGCGAGCGCGCGCGCTCGGCACCCATTGGTGGAATCCGCCATTTCTGGTGCCGCTGGTCGAGGTGATCGGCACCCAGTGGACGTCGCGGGCCGCGATCGACTGGACCATGGTGCTGCACGCGGCGGCCGGCAAGAAACCCGCCCATGTGAAGAAGGACGTGCCGGGCTTCATCGGTAACCGGCTGCAGCATGCGCTCTGGCGCGAGGCCATCGCGCTGGTCGAGCATGGCATCTGCGACGCCGAGACCGTCGACACGGTCATCAAGGCGGCTTTCGGGCGCCGCCTTGCGGTGCTCGGGCCGCTCGAGAACGCCGACCTGGTGGGAACCGATCTCACGCTCGCCATTCACAAGACCGTGCTGCCGGCGATCGACTCGCGGCCGGCGCCATCGCCCTATCTCGAAAGGCTTGTGGCGGAGGGCAGGCTCGGCTTCAAATCCGGCGAGGGATTCCGCACCTGGAGCCTTGAGGCGCAGGCGGAGCTGCGCGCCAAGGTGGTGGCGCATCTCAAGAAGGCGCGCGCCGACGATGTGTAGATTCTCGCAAGACCCTGACCCCGCAGCCGGAGCCCCGACCCCATGGCGCAGCAATCCAACAAGGTGATCATCACCTGCGCGATCACCGGCTCGATCCACACCCCGACCATGTCGGACGCCTTGCCGGTCACGCCCGACGAGATCGCGACGGAGGCGATCGACGCCGCCAAGGCCGGCGCCGCGGTCCTGCATCTGCACGCGCGCGATCCCAAGGACGGCCGGCCCTCGCCCGACCCGGACGTGTTCCGGCAGTTCCTGCCGCGCATCAAGCAAGCCTGCGACGGGGTGATCAACATCACCACCGGCGGCAGCGTGATCATGACGGTGGAGGAGCGGATCGCGGCGGCGACCACGTTCTCCCCGGAAATGTGCTCGCTCAACATGGGCTCGATGAACTTCGCGCTCTATCCGATGGCGGCGCGCTACAAGACCTGGAAGCACGACTGGGAGGAGCAATACCTCCTGCAGTCCGACCAGAACATCTTCCGCAACACCTTTCGCGACATCGAGCGCATCGCCAAGCTTTTGGGCGACGAGCACGGCGTCAAGTTCGAGCACGAATGCTACGACACCGGCCATCTCTACAATCTCGCCCACTGCGTGGACCGCGGATTGTTCAAGCCGCCGATCTTTCTGCAGCTGATCTACGGCATCCTGGGCGGCATCGGGCCGGACTTCGACAACCTGCTGTTCATGAAGCGCACGGCCGACCGCCTGTTCGGCGACCAGTATGAGTGGTCGGTCCTGGCCGGCGGCCGGCACCAGATCCCGTTTGCCACCATGGCCACCATGATCGGCGGTAATGTGCGGGTCGGGCTCGAGGACAGCCTCTATATCGGCCGCGGCAAGCTCGCGGCCAGCAATGCCGAGCAGGTGGC